>CAJGCV010000107.1 GCA_904501915.1 uncultured Akkermansia sp.
CATGGGGCTGGAAACCAGCTCCCTCATACGCCTGGCGCTCTACCACTACTTCACGCACATTGCCGGCATGAGTGCCACGCCCACGCCAGAGCAGCTCCAGGAGCACCTCGATGAACTCGAAGCCCAGGCCATGGCGCTCGGGCTCCCGGCCTTCGCCGAGCTCATGACCAATGAATCCGCCAAATCCAGGAGCGAATACCCCAACATAGAGGACGCGCCCTTGATGGCAGCAGAAGAAGACTAAGTCTGATGCAGCCAGGGAACTGCCCTAACCGGCATTCCATCCCACGACACTTTCAACCGAGTCTTTGATATCCTGGTTCCGGTCGTTCAGGAAAAGAATGTTTCTCAGCGCATCGCAGTAAAATTAAAAGAGCCGACAACAGGGCTTCCTGTTGTCGGCATATAAGCGGGTAGCGGGAATCGAACCCGCATGATCAGCTTGGAAGGCTGGAGCTTTACCATTAAGCTATACCCGCGCTTGATGCACATAGACTGCCACAAATCGCTACTTTTTGCAAGTATGCTGACACAAACTATGAAAAAAATATTCTGCAATCAGCCTGTCTCTTCCGACAGGCTCGATGCGCAAGTGTTATTTTCTCTTTTTACTTGAAATAATATCGCATAAAGGTTAGAGTACAGGGTAATGAAAATTCATTTTTGCGGAGCAGCTGAAACAACAACCGGCTCCCAGCATCTGCTGGAAGTGAATGGCAGGAAGATTCTCCTGGATTGCGGCATGTACCAGGGGCATCGCGAGGAGCAGATGCGCATCAACCGCGAGTTCCCGTATTTCAACCCGGCAGAGATTGACTGCGTGGTGCTTTCGCACGCCCACATTGACCACTCCGGCAACCTGCCGAACCTTGTCAAGAAGGGATATAAAGGATTTATATACAGCACACATGCCACACGTGACCTCTGCCAGATTATGCTGGCAGACTCTGCCCGCATCCAGGAAAGCGACTGCAAGTTCCTCAATAAAATGAGCGCCCGCAAGGGCGGCAGTGACCATGTGGCCGAAATCATCTACACCGAGCAGGATGCCGAAGCATGCCTGCGGCGCTTCATCAACATAGGTTACGAAATCTCGTTCCCCATTATGCCGGGGGTCACGCTTACATTCTATGATGCCGGGCATATTCTGGGAGCCGCTCAAATTGTGCTGGATATTAACGATGAAGAGGACGGTCAGCACAAGAGGCTGCTGTTCTCGGGCGATGTGGGACGCGGCAACAACGAGCTGCTGCGAGACCCTGTTCCTGTGCCGGACGTAGATATCATGCTCATGGAATGCACCTACGGCGGGAGGTACCACGAAGCCCCCAGCCGTGATGACGAAACCTTCTGCCGGACCATACGCGAGGCGCTGAAACGCGGTGGCAATGTGTACATACCCTCCTTTGCGGTGGAACGTACCCAGCAGTTGCTCTACCTGCTGAACCGGGCGTATAAGGAAGGACGCCTGCCCAATTACCAGGTATATGTGGACAGCCCTATGGCGGTAAGCGCTACAGAAATTTTCCGCATTCACCCGGAATGTTTCAACAAGGAGGTATACAACTTCCTCTTTGCCGAGCGCGACCCATTCCAGTTCGAGCAGCTGCACATGGTACGCAGTATCTCCGAATCCCAGCGGCTCAATAATCTGCGGGAAAATGCCATCATTATCTCTGCATCCGGCATGTGTGAAGCCGGCCGCATACTCCACCACCTCAAAAATGGTATCGGGCGTCCGAACAACACCGTCCTGTTTGTCGGTTACTGCGCCGCCAACACCCTGGGACGCCGCATTCTGAACGGCGCACTGGAAGTCCGTATCCTGGGTGACCTTTACCCGGTGCGTGCCCGCATTGAATCGCTTGACTCGTTCTCGGGCCACGCAGACCACAATGAGCTCCTGGCCTATTTCCGCGCTACAGGTGGCAAAAAATCAAAAGTCTATCTGGTGCATGGCGAAAAGGAATGTTCCACGGCCATGCACGAGGCGCTGAGCAAGTTCCACCCGGGCGAGATTCACGTTGCGAAGCTGAATACGAGCGTAATCTGCTGAATGAGAAACCGACACCCCGCAGATTGGAGGTGTCGGTTTTGAAGTCAGTTAATAGCTGAGACGATATCAGTCCTTGGAAACCTTCTTAGCCATCTGAACAGGAGTGGTGTTCTTGCTGTTCTTGGCGATTTCCTTCTGGCGCTTGATGTAGGCGGTGCGACGGCGGCGCTTCGTCTCCTTACGATGTTGTTGACCCATGGTGGTTCTGTGTTAGGTTTGTAGGGCAGGCAAACAGACCCGCCCGGGTTGATTAAGTGGATTCTAAATAACGCTTTTGGCGTCTGATTGCAAGGCAAAAGTGTGTGTACAGGCTTTTTTGTTGCAAGAATGGCACACAAATGCTAGTCTTGGGGTATGAAGATTGCCATATTAGGAGCCGGAGCGCTGGGGTGCTACTACGGCGCCCGGCTGGCAGAAGCCGGGCACGATGTGTGCTTTATCGGGCGCTCGGTCTACGAACCACTGCGCCGGGAGGGTTTGCATGTGGAAAGCGTGCATGGTGATATGCACCTGCCGCAGGTGCAGGTATGCCGCAAAGCGGAAGAGTGCGGCCCGGTGGATTTAGTAATAGTCTGCTGGAAAACCACCTGCAACAATCAACTGGGCAATTACCTGCCAGCCCTGGTGCAGGAGCACACCGAAGTGCTCACCTTCCAGAACGGCATGGGCAATGCCGAGGCCATTTCTGCCTATGTGCCGGCAGAGCGTGTCTACATTGGCCTTTGCTTTGTGTGCTGTATGATGGATACCCCCGGCAACGTCCGGCATCTGGAGGGTGGCGACATCCAGTTTGCCCCCTTTGTCAGCTCCGCTGCAGGCTCTGCACGCGTCCGGGAATTCGCCGCCCTGTTTGAGCGAGCCCGTATTGTCTCCACCGCATTTGACCACGCAGAACAGATTCAATGGTGCAAGCTTTCCTGGAACATCCCCTTCAATGGTCTTTGTGTGGCACACGGCGGCATCAGCGTCAAAAAACTCTTTACTCTGCCCGGCGAAGAGGAGCGAGCCCGCGCCATCATGGAAGAAGTATGCGCCACGGCCGAAAAACGCGGTTATCCCCTGCCCCTTGATATGGTGCATCGCCAGA
Source organism: uncultured Akkermansia sp. (assembly GCA_904501915.1). GTDB lineage: Bacteria > Verrucomicrobiota > Verrucomicrobiia > Verrucomicrobiales > Akkermansiaceae > Akkermansia. The sequence continues at coordinate 3,144 of CAJGCV010000107.1, forward strand.
TGGAACGCACCCGCGTCATGGGCGAATTCATCCCCAGTAGTGCGGTGGATTACCTGCGGGGCCGTCCGGTGGAGTACGATGCCATCTGGGGGCGCACCCTGGAGCGCGCCCGAGAAGCAGGCGTGGAAGTACCGCACTGGGAGCAACTGGCAGCAGATATACGCACACGCCTGAATAAAGACGCATGATGAAGCAACCGGCCAGGCAGTTGAAGCACGTGCTCCACACCAGTGGTGCACTACTTATACTGGCAGCGGGAGGACTGCTGCTGCAGCCGCTGCAGACACAACTGCTACAGCAGGAATTGAATGCCGGGCTCAGGCTACCAGTCCCCGAGACAGATAAAACCGACGTCCTCTCCCAACAGCTGGCTCTGTTTGCGCTGGGCGGGCTGCGCACCTTTGCCGCCGAAATGCTGAGCGTGGATACCACAAACGCCTGGATGCAGCAGGATTGGCCACGCGCACGCCGCCGCTGGGAGCAGATTACCACACTCTGCCCCCGCCGTGTCAATTACTGGGTGCGAGCCGCCCGCGATATGGCAAAGAACGCAGTTGCCTGGGTCAACAATAATGAAGCTCTGCAGCCACACGAAAAAGCACTGCTCAGTAAAGAATACCTGGATGCCGCAGAACAATTTCTGCAACAGGGTATTGCCAACAATCCCGGAAGCGCCCTGCTCTGGCTGGAAATGGCAGCATTCGATGAAGACCTGGCCCGCCGCACCAACTTCACCCGCGCGGTGGAGAACTACCGCCGCGCTCTGGAACTGGGCGCATCCCCCATGTACCAACGCTGGGTGTTCTATAACCTGTGCCGCATCCGCGGGCGTGAGCGCGAAGCCTGGGAACTGGGCTGCAGACTGTACTACGAGGATGAAAACCACCGTTCACCCTCGCTGCGCTGCCTGCTGGTGGCTCTGCAGAACAAGCTGAATCTGCCCGGGCACGAACGCTTCTCCATGGAACAATTATTCGGTTCGCGCGAACGGGCGAAAAAAATGCTGCGTCCCTACCTGCACAATGATTTGCGCTTCCCTACCACCGGCATCAGGGAAGTGCTGGAGCAGTTGAATTAATCATCCCAGCCGGCGCGCGGGTGCGCCTGGCGATACACCTGCTGCATGCGGGTTTTAGTCACGTGCGTGTATATCTGCGTCGTTGCCAGCGAACTATGCCCCAGCAATTCCTGGACGGCGCGCAAATCCGCCCCGGCATCCAGCAGATGCGTAGCAAAGGTGTGGCGAAGTTTATGCGGGGATATGTGGAATGGCAGCTCTGAATTCCGCAGATACTTATCAAGCATGAGCTGCACACTGCGGCAGCTCATGCGCTTACCCAGGCGGCTGATAAACAAAGGCTCATCCCCCTGCACACCCGCCATTTCACGATATTGTTCAACTGCCTCACGGGCGTAATCCCCCACCGGCACCAGGCGCACCTTACGGCCTTTGCCCAGCACGCGGATGCAGTTTTCTCCCGGGCGCAGAGAATCTGCATTCAGCGCCACCAGCTCGCTCAAGCGCATACCGCAGGAATAGAACAGCTCCAGAATGGCCACGTCGCGGTAGGGCAACCATGCCGGGCTCTTTTTATCTGCAGGCAAGCGAAGCGGTAACGCCAGCAGGTGCTCCATCTGGTGCAGCGAAAGGTGCACCGGCAGACTCTGCCGGGCGCGAGGCAGCGACACCTCTGCCAGAGGACTTATCTGCAGTCCCTCCCGGCGCATCAGGTATTCGTAAAATGAACGCAATGCGGCAAAACGAAGGCGTATGGTAGATGGCTTCAATTCCTCATTGAGAGCCTCATACAACCATGAGCGGAACACGTCTGCACCGCAGCTCTCCCAGCCGCAGAAATCAGCACCGGCCCAGCGGCGGAACAAATGCAGAGAACGGTGGTAGGCCTCCACAGTACGCGGAGAGGCATTGCGTTCCGCTTCCATATACTCCAGAAAACGGAACACCAGCGGGCCAAGTTCTGCACTCTGCGGGGTCACGCTTCTCTTTTAGCATATTTTTCCCCACCGTGGCAAGCGTATAACGGAGCAAAACCCACCAACAATAAGCGAACCACTCGCGGCAGTCAAGTGTCTGCACCTATGCTATGATTCCCGTTTGTAACAATGAAATGTGGTATGTGGTCCTGTACTGCGCGTTATCCTGGCTGTTGTTTTCACTGGCATTCTGGCTGGCAGACCGGCAGAAACGCAAGAAGGAAGCCATGGTTGCCGGGTTGCTCAATCTGGTGCTCGTATCTGTGCTGAACATGCTTGGTACATTTGCGCTGGAGGCTATGCAAAGCGGCGTTGAAATGGCCGCAGGCTTCCAGATTGCAGGCGTCCTCATCTGTTCCATGGCGGTTTCGCGTGTACTGCAGATGCAGGGCTGGCTGCGCACCTGGCTGGCAGGGCTGCTGGGAATGCTGGGGTACCTGTTGTGTGGAGTGATTCTGGCGTGGTTCATGCTGCAGCAGCTGAATTAAGGGGTCTGTTTCAAATCTGCTGGTAAAAATAGGTAAAATAGAGCATACTTGAGGGCATAGAGTTAGGATGGCTATGAAGCAGATATTCTCTATGCCCCATTGAGAACAAATGCTTAACCAAGTGCTTGCACCTGCTACAGA
>CAJGCV010000108.1 GCA_904501915.1 uncultured Akkermansia sp.
CGCTTACCCTGCTTGCGACGCAGAACCTTGCCCGTGCCGGTCACCTTGAAACGCTTGGCCACGGCCTTACGTGTCTTGTTGATACCACCTTTGCGGGTCATGGTGCAGGGATTATACACGCGTTTTCCTGTCTGGCAAGAAAAATATCACGGTTTTACCGCTTTTTTATAAAAATTGTTTCGCGCTGGCTTCTGCGTTGCATTATTCCCGTTTTTTTCTTACCTGGTTGTACAGATAGAAGTGGTGAAGCTGCGTTAGCAGCGGAACCACTCGTTAAGTAAATAAAGATATTGGAACCCGTGTTACGGGTTCCAATTATTTTTTGTTCGTACGAGGGGGGTCGCCCGACTGTGTCGTGCTCCACCCCATCGCTATTGATATGTCACCCGCTAAAGCGGGTTCTGAATTCCCCTTTTTCACCTGAAAGAAGAAAATTTATGTCAATTCCTACTTTTTTGCTTGCAATTAAGATAGAATTATTCTAAAGTAGCGCCATGAACACGACATTCATCGAATATCCGAAGTGCACAACCTGCAAGAAGGCAAAGAAGTGGCTGTGCGAGCAGGGGGTGGAGTTTGCTGACCGCCACATAGCTGAGGAGAATCCGAGTGCGGAGGAGCTGCGCTCGTGGTGGCAGGCAAGTGGTGTGCCGCTGAAGAAGTTTTTCAATACCTGCGGGGTGAAGTACCGCGAGATGAACCTTTCCGAGCAGCTCAAGACCATGAGCGAGGACGAGCAGCTGGCCCTGCTGGCCTCGGATGGTCTGCTGGTGAAGCGCCCGATTCTGGTGACGGCAGAGGGCAAGGTGGTGCCCGGTTTCAAGGCTGAGACCTGGAGCGCCGCGCTCGGGAAGTAAAGAGATTTTGAGTCGGAATAACGTAATTGCATACAAAAGAACCGCGTGCCGGGTATTTTCCGGTGCGCGGTTCGATATTTTCGCTTGAGTCAGTGCAGGGTGAGTGGTAGTATAAGCGTATGGATATCAAACCTGCAAACCAGAAGAAACTTGTCTATCCGCTGGCAACGGCCGCTGTAGTGGGCAGTGCCATGCTATCAGGCTGCCAGCAGCAACAGCAGCAGCAGCGCCTGGGTGGGGAGCCCCAGGCCCTTGGCGGCGTTATTATGGTTGAGCCTGCCAAGGGCGATACCCCGGTCAAGGCAGATAAATAAGCCGTATTGCGTCCATGAAAATCAACCCTGCTACCCGGAAGAGAAAACTCCTGTACCCCATGGCTGCAGCGGTGGTCATGGTTTCATGCCAGCAGCAGCAACAGGGGGGAGTGCTTCCGCTCCCGCCCGAGGTGCGTATCGAGCCTGCGGTGGAGTCGCAGGAAAAGAGTGAAACCACCCGTCCGCAGCCTTTGGGGGGTAAAGCCCCCCTGCATATGCGCCAGAACGGCGATAAACAGCTCATCCCCGGGCGCGCCAGAGCCAATCAACCCCTGCCGGGTAAAAAACGAGCCACGCGGTGAGAGAAACACTGCAGCTGACCCTGTGTCTCACGCATGATTGCACCCTGCGCTGCGCCTATTGCTATGCGGGGCGCAAGTATGCGCACGCCATGACCCGCGAGATTGCCGGGCTGGGCATGGAGGCCGGGCTGGCAGAGGCACAGCGCACCGGGCGTGGGGTGGATGTGAGCTTTTTTGGCGGTGAACCCCTGCTGGAGTGGGAGTTGCTGTGCCACTGCTGGTCGTATATGGAGCGGCGCGCAGCGGAACTGGGCGTAACGGTGCGCTATGGCATTACCACGAACGGCACGCTGCTGGACCGGGAGCGTCTGGCCTGGATGGCGGAGCGCGATTTCCTGGTGGGGCTTTCGGTGGATGGCTCGCCGGAGATGCACAATGTGAACCGCCGCTATGCCGATGGACAGGGAAGCCACGCTGCCGTGGCCCGTGCGCTGGCTCTGCTGCAGGAATTCCCCGCCTTGCGCAGCCGCGTCATCTGTGTGGTGAATCCGGCAAATCACCATTTCCTCTGCGAGGGGGTGCAGTGGTTGCACGCTCATTACCGCGGTGTGACCGGCCTCAACTTTGACTACTGGAGCCAGTGGAGTGATGCCCAGTTTGAATCTCTGTGCCGGCAATTGGATGCCTTGCAGGAAAAAATGCTGGAATCCTACCGCGAGGGCAATCCCATACGCGAGGAAAATATTGAGGGTAAGATATGGAGCGCCTTCCGGGAGGCGGACTCGGCCTGTGCCCATTGCACCATTGGCGAGCAGGAAATCGCCGTTTCGGTAGATGGAAACTTCTTCCCCTGTTCCCGCATGGTCGGGGTGGGGGATGATACGCAGATAACCTTCGGCGATGTATACCGCGGTATCGACCGTGCCAGACAGAGCTATTTCATTGCCACGCGCGGAAACGCCACGCCGGAGTGCCGCTTCTGCGAGCTGCGCCACCGCTGCCTGAATACCTGCGGCTGCACCAACTATGCCGGCTCCGGACACATTAACCGCGTGTCTCCCTTCCTGTGCAACCTGGAACAGAAATTGATTGAAGTCGCCGATTCTCTCGCGGAGACGCTCTATCAGGAGTCCAATCCGGCTTTCATGCAGCTCTTTTACCGTGTAAAATAAACCGCGCGCCGGAAGTTGTTCCCGGTGCGCGGTGTGAATTGTCCAGGACGGAGCGACCTTGCTTCTTGCGGATGATAAACTTGCCGCGGGTATCGCAACTGTCATCGGGCCTACGCCCGCGAATCTGGGGGGATAGATAAAAAGTCAGCGCAATAACTTCGGGCACCATGTGGTCAGGAGGAGGATGCATCCTTTGGGAAATGTTGCTCCCGTGGATGCTCTTCCTATCCGGCAAGGTGTCGTTTTGCACGAAAAAAAGCCGCCATCCTTGCAGACAGCGGCTTTTTCTTTGGTTCGATTAAATCGTTTATTTCATGTCGCAGGCGCCTTCCATTGTGACAATGTCGAAGGGACTGAGGGTTATCTCAATGGGGGCATCTACATCGATGGCGCAATCCATGATGGGCAGGCGCGTCTGGTCATCAAAGGAGCTGCGCAGGGTCACGGTGCCTTTGATTGCCGGCGGCACATCCAGAATCTGGCGCAGAGTGCCTTTCAGCGTCTTGGTGTACTTGGAAGAGTTGCGCAGAGACAGCGTGCACTTCTGCATGTTCCAGGAAGCCCAGCCGTAGATATCGCCGTCTTTCTTCTGCTTGTCCCAGGGATTACCACCTACCCAGTGCACATCGGCCAGCACATCTTTATTGCGACGAATCCATGCAATGTTACGTGCCAGTTCGTCCCAGAGCACGCCGTCTTGCTGGTTCATCAGGTCGGCATCCACATAGATTTCCTGCAAACCGGAGCCGCTGGTAAAGGCCGTGCGGATTTCCTTGATGCAGTTGGCCGGTTCTTTGCTCATGACGCAGGGAGGACCATTCTTGGTGATGATGGTACCGTGAATCATGATGGAATTGATGGGGAAGAGCGGAGCGCCGGTCACAAATATCTCGTGTACCAATCGGTCGCGGTAAGTAATCCAGCGGTCGCGTTCATCACCCATGGTGCCTACCTGGTCAAAGTCGCCCTCCTGTCGCCAGATGGAATCGGCATGCATGAACCAGAACGGGCTTGCCCAGGTACCCACCGTGGTATTGAGGAAGATATCCGGGCGAGCTTCTCGCAGAGCACCCAGCACGCTGATGATGCCTTCCGCATCTTCCAGACCGGCGGGACCATAGGCGATGGGCTTGGTGGATATGCCATCGAACTTGAAGTAGCGCATATCGTACTTCTTCACCATGTCGGTGCAGCGTCCCACAAAGGCATCGAAGTAGATGGGGTTGGAGAGCTCGAAGTTGGAAATGCGGTTATTGGGGTGAGTTCTGTTCCAGTAGGAGATTCGCTGGTTTTTGCTGTAGCCGTAGCCACCTACCGGGCCAAGCCATGTGCCCATGCCGCAGTCCATAGAAGTTACCAGCTTGTTCAGGTTGGCAAATCCCTGGGGGAAGCCGATATGGAAGTCCCACAGGCTGTTGAAGTCATCCCAGCCGTCGTCAATCACGAATGCGTCAATTTTGGTATTGCGCTTTTCAAACATCTCACGCTTCCACGTTTCGGCTATCCCCATGGAGATAGCCTCTGTGGTGCGCTCCATCGGGTCTTTGAAATCGTGGCGTACAATACCTACCTCGTACCAGTCGTTGTAATGAACCATGGTGCGGTAGGGCACGGGCTTCTCGCGCTCTATGTAACTCAGGAATGAACGGCGCTGCTGGCCGGGGGCAAACAGACCGATGACGGAGTTGACTTTCCATTGGCTCCCGGGCAGGAGCTTGGTCTTGCGGACCCAGCTTCCACGTACCAGATTATCGGGTACAGCGGCACTTGCTTCTTCGGGATTTCCCATGGGCAGAGACAGGGAGATGCTGCCGCTGCTGGTCAACGGCTCAGTTTTCGTCTCTACCCAATAACGCAGGTGATACGTCCCGGCTGCAGGGACATTGATGCGGTACGCAGAGGCTTTGGATTTTTCGCCTGTGTAGCCGGGGTGTACGTCCTCGGTAATGACTTGCCCACTTGCGGACACCAACTGCACAGCCACAATATTCAAACGATTGTTGCCACGCTTGTATTGGAAATCCACTACCAGTTCGCCGGCTTCGGTAAAGTTCACCGGACCTTCTGCTACCATCAGATCACGCAGAATCGGGCCATTCTTGGCATCATACTTCTTGCCGTATACGGCTCCGAAGCTCTCCGGAATATTGAAGACGCTGCCGAACATCTGCGGCGTCCATGCCTCAGCTGTCCATGTGTCTTCCTGCACGCTGCCTTGCTGCCCCACAGTCATGAACGACATCGGCGTCTCCAGCCCCATGAAGAGCTTGTCTGTCACAACCACCGTACCATTGGTGGTGTTGCCGGAAATGGTGGGAGTGCCTCCGGCCGCAGTAGGAATAACCTGCAGCGGGGTGATGGTATTGAAGAATACCGGGGCCCCGGATGCCTTGATGGTGTATTCCTGCCGCAGATAGTGAGACCCATCGCGCAGCACGGCTCGCCACTCAACGCTGAATGAGCCATCAGGCGCGGTGAACGTGGAGCTGATGGCCTTGCCCGGCAGCTGTTTCGAGGCAGTCAGGAGGCTGGTGTCTCCTTTCAGGTCTTCAATCTGCGGTGCTGTTGCGACCATGTCGGCGGAGCTTAACTCGCTCTTGTCGGCCAAGGTAATATGGAACACAGGCTCCCCGCCGTCAACCAGCACCGTGCCGTCAGCGGCTTTGAACCCGCCGAAATACACGCCGCCGTCTTTCCATGAGAAGTCGGCACTCAATACCTCATTGCTCACTGTGTAGGTAACACCACTCTGCGTGGCTTTTGCCACACCCGGACTTGCTCCCGGATATTCCACCGCAGCAGAGCTTACCCCTGCCGCAGCCAATATAGTTAATAGAAATGTTTTCTTAAGCATAACAAGTAAACGGTTATCACGTTCCTTTTATTATCCTACCATATTGAAAGTCTCGTGGCAAGCAAGAAAACTGAATCAGCAAACTGAATGGGTCTGTTTCAGATTTGCTGGTGTTTATTTCCGGTTTGGCTCGATTCAATGAAGTTAAGCCATTGAATGTCAGACTAAGAATACTCAGTGTCATAAAAAATGTATTTTTGTAAATTTATAAGCACTCTAAAATAGCGC
>CAJGCV010000109.1 GCA_904501915.1 uncultured Akkermansia sp.
CTGGGTGGGGGCAGCGCTATGGATTGCGCCAAGGCGATGGTGTATTTTTCCGGGCTGAAAGTCACCTTTGTGGCCATTCCCACCACCTCCGGTTCCGGCTCGGAGGTGACGGATTTTGCCATTTTGACCCACGATGGGGTGAAGCACCCATTGGTGGACGAAAAGCTACTGCCGGATGTGGCCATATTGGACGGCGACCTGCTCTCTACCCTCCCCAAAAGCCTCATTGCCGACGCAGGGTATGACATCTTGGCCCACGCATTGGAAAGCTATGTGGCGAAAAATGCCGGGGTCATCTCCCGGGCGCTGGCGGCAGAGGCGGTGGCCATCACCTGCCAAAACCTGCCGGAATCCTTTGGGGGAAATACTGCCGTTCGCCAGGATATTCACTTGGCGGCCACCATGGCAGGGGTGGCATTTTCCCAATCCGGGTTAGGCCTGTGCCACGCCATGGCTCACGCGTTGGGTGGCAAGTTCCACATTCCCCACGGCAGACTCAATGCCATACTGCTTCCTGCGGTGGTGGAGGCAAACGCAGCCGCCAACCCACGCTATGCCCAGCTTGCCCGGGCGGCAGGCTTAGGCGGCACGGCAGAACTGACAGCGGTGCGGAATCTGAAAAACACACTAATTCGCCTGCGAAAAGAACTGCAGCTGCCGGCAACCTTGGCGCAAGCCGGTGTTGCTCCCCGGCAGGTGCGGGAAGCCACGGACAGCTTGGTGGCAGCAATTTTACAAGACCCCTGCTGTGTCACCAACCCGGTGACCCCTGATAGCGCGATGGTGCGGAAAGTGCTGCAGCAGGTGACGGGCATTGGATAAACTCTTAAGCATCGGCCTGGATGTGGGCACGACCACCACCCAACTGATCCTGTCGGAGCTGATCGTGGAAAACCGGGGCAATGCCTTTTCCGTGCCGGAAATGGTTATCGGCCAGCGGAAAATTCTCTATCAAAGCCCGGTGATTTTCACACCGCTGCTTGCAGGTGACCGGGTGGACGGAGAAAAAATCGCCCGATGGGTGACGGAACAGTATTCTGCCGCAGGTATCGGCAAAAATCAGGTGGATACCGGTGCGGTCATCATCACCGGGGAGACCTCCCGGAAAGAAAATGCCAAAGAGGTTCTCCACCATCTTGCCGGCTTTGCCGGGGATTTCGTGGTGGCAACCGCCGGGCCGGATCTGGAAAGCACCCTGTCAGCCAAGGGCGCCGGGGCGGTGGATTATTCGGAAAAAACCGGAAGAACTGTGCTGCATATGGACATCGGCGGCGGCACCAGCAATCTGTCCTTTATCGATAATGGGCGCATTGTTGCCACCGGCTGCCTGAATGTGGGTGGACGGCTGCTGAAATTCGCCGAAAACGGCCAAGTCACTTATATTTCCCCGGTGCTGGAGGGACTTTGCCACCTGCATTTGGGGGATATCCCCGCCCCTGCCCAACTGGAAAAGATAACTGACCTACTGGTGCAGGCGCTCCAAATGGCGGCCGGTCTGCAGCCGGCAACGGAACTGCTGGACAAGCTGACCACAAAAGAAAACATCGGTCTTTGGCAGCCGCGGAAGGCGGAGGTCATCTCCTTTTCCGGGGGCGTGGCCGATTGCATTGAGGCGACCCATAGCCCCTTTGCCTTTGGGGATTTGGGGGTTGCCTTAGGGGAAGCGATTCGCAAAAGTCGGCTTTGCGCCGGGAAATATCGCTTAGGCGACCATACCATCCGGGCAACGGTTTTGGGGGCAGGCAGCCACGCAACCCAGCTCTCCGGCTCTACGATTTTCTTGGGGGATATGCCCCTGCCTCTGAAAAATCTGCCGGTGGCGGTGCTTTCTATGCCCATCACCGCCCAGGCGGTAGCCAATGCCTATGCCGGACAGGATACGGACACGGTGGCGCTGGCCTTTGCCGGGTACGGTAGCCCCACCTATGCCCAAGTGCAGGAATTGGCCGAAGCCATCGTAAATGGCAGCGGCAACAGACCGCTGATTGTTTGCCTGGAAGCGGATATGGCAAAAGTGTTGGGCAACGCCATCGCCCTGTTGCAGCCGGGCAGATGCTGCCTGTGTATTGACCGGGTGAAGCTGCAACCGGAAAGCTACCTGGACATCGGCCTACCCGTAGGCCCGGCCCTCCCGGTGGTGGTGAAGACCTTAGTATTATCAAAAACAATGTAGGGGCGACCATTGGTCGTCCGCTGGTGAATATTCTTGCAGGCAGAAACGGACGAGCGATGCTCGCCCCTACAAAAAGTCACCCTCCCCCGGGGGAGGGTATCAAAGGAATTGATTTTATGAAACTGAAAACGACCCTGTTGGGGAAAACCTACACATTTAAGGATATCAAAGATGTCCTTGCCAAGGCCAACGAGGAAAAGACCGGTGATAAGCTGGCCGGTATCGCAGCCGAAACCGCCCAGGAACGGGTGGCGGCCAAGGTGGTCCTGTCGGAATTGACATTAAATGACCTCCGGGAAAACCCGGTTGTCCCATACGAACAGGACGAGGTCACCCGGATCATTCAGGACGATGTGAACACCCGGGCATACGAAAAAATCCGCTCTTGGACGGTGGCGGAATTCCGGGAGTGGCTGTTGGACGAAAACACCACTGCCGACCATATCCGCAAGGCAAGCCGTGGCTTAACCAGCGAAATGGTGGCCGGTGTGTGCAAGCTGATGAGCAACTTAGACCTCATTTACGCAGCGGCAAAAATCCCTGTCACCGCCCATTGTAACACCACCATCGGTCTGCCCGGCACCCTGTCCTGCCGCCTGCAGCCCAACCACACCACCGACGACCCCGACGGCATCACCGCCTCCACGCTGGAGGGCCTGACCTTAGGCGCCGGCGATGCGGTCATCGGCCTGAACCCCGTCACCGACTCCCCGGAGCAGGTGGGGAAAGTCCTGCGGCGATTCCAGGAGATCAAAGAGCATTGGGAAATTCCCACCCAAATTTGCGTGTTGGCCCATGTCACCGCACAGATGAAAGCGGTGCGGGACGGCGCGCCCTGTGACCTGATTTTCCAATCCATCGCAGGCTCGGAAGCCGGCAATGCGGCCTTTGGTTTTAACGCCCAGACCCTCCAGGATGCAAGGGATTTGCTCCTCACCGACGGCACTGCCGAAGGCCCCAATGTGATGTATTTTGAAACCGGCCAGGGGTCTGAACTGTCATCCAACGCCCATCATGGCGCCGACCAGGTGACCATGGAGGCCCGTTGTTACGGCTTTGCCAAGCGTTTCCAGCCGTTCCTCGTTCACACCGTGGTTGGTTTCATCGGCCCGGAGTATCTGTATGACGCCCGGCAGGTGACCCGGGCCGGCCTGGAGGACCATTTTATGGGCAAGCTCACCGGCATCTCCATGGGCTGCGATTGCTGCTACACCAACCATATGAAAGCCGACCAGAACGCCATTGAGAATTTGGCGACCCTCTTGACCGTAGCCGGGTGCAACTACTTTATGGGCATCCCCCACGGCGACGATATCATGCTCAACTACCAGACCACCGGTTTCCGGGAAACGGCCACCCTCCGGGAGCTGACCGGCAAGACCGCCATTCCGGAATTTGACCGCTGGCTCCACAAAATGGGCTTTTTGGAAAACGGCAAGCTGACGAAAAAGGCCGGCGACGGCTCGGCTCTGCTGTTTTAAGGAGAGATGACTATGAACAAACAGGAATTAACCAATCTGGTTTCGGAGATTTTAAGCCAGATGAACGGCGCCCAGCCCCAGGTGAAGGCCAGCGAGTATAAAACTGTGGTCTATAACCAACCGGACACCGACGGGGCAGTGGACGATGTGTCCAAAATCGATTTGCGGAAGCTGTATTTGGTGGAAGACCCTGCCGACGAAAAGGCCTTTCGCCGATTAAAAGAACGCACACCTGCAAGACTTGGCAGCGGCAGAGCAGGTCCTCGGTATAAGACCCTGACCATGCTCCGCTTCCGGGCAGACCACGCCGCCGCCCAGGATGCGGTGTTCTCAGAATTGCCCGATGATTTCGGGGAGAAAAACGGTCTTGTGTCCGTGCAGACAGAGTGCAAGGACAAGGACGAATACCTGACCCGTCCCGACAAAGGTCGGCGGTTTGACAGCGAAAATGCAGCAAAAATCAAGGCCGCCATTCAGGGTAATCCCCGGGTGCAGCTGGTCATCGGTGACGGTCTTTCTTCTGCGGCCATCGATGCCAATGCCATGGACTGCGCTGCCGCCATCCGGGACGGCTTAAAAGTCCGGGGTATCGAATTGGGCCAGGGCATTTTTGTGAAATACTGCCGGGTTGGTGCCGGCGATGCGGTGGGCGACATTACCGGCTGCGAGCTGGTGTGCGTGCTGGTGGGCGAGCGCCCCGGCCTGGTCACCGACAAGAGTATGTCCGCTTATATCACCTACAAGCCCCATACCGGGGTCTCGGAATCTGCCCGGACGGTGGTCAGTAATATCCACGCCCAGGGTACGCCTGCGGTGGAGGCCGGGGCCTATGTTGCCGAACTGATCGATACAATTTTGCAGAAAAAAGTGTCCGGTGTGGGCCTGCACACGGAGGAAAAAGTATGATCCCTGTGAAAGTTTTGGCGGTGCGGTATCTGGCCAGCGCAACGGATAGCTTGTGCAAGGAATTGGGCGCCCCCGACGGCTATCCCTGCTTAGGACTCATCACCACCGACTGCGACGATGCCACCTATATCGCCCTGGACGAAGCCACCAAGGCAGCCGATGTGCAGGTGTGCTTTGGCAGTAGCTTTTATGCCGGGGCGGCCAATGCATCTACCCCCAATGCCGGGGAGGTGCTGGGGATTTTGTGCGCCACCACCCCCGGGGCGGTGCGCAGCGGTATGGAGGCGGCCCTGGGGGCATTGGAGCGCATCGGTTTTGAAGCGGCAGGAGATGTGCCGTTTTTGGCCCATACGGTCAGTAGCTGCGGCAGCTTTTTAGCAAAAGAAGCCGGGGTCACCGAGGGCAGCAGTTTGGCGTATCTCATTGCGCCGCCTTTGGAGAGTATGTATGCCATGGATTTTGCCCTGAAAGCAGCAGATGTGAAGTTATGTAAACTATATGCACCCCCCAGCCCTACCAATTTCGGCGGCGGCCTGCTCACCGGCACCCGGTCAGCCTGTGCAGCCGCCTGTGCCGCCTTCGCCGAAGCGGTAGCCGAGGTAGCGCAAAAGCCAATGTAGGGGCCGGCGCCTTCGACGGCCCGCCTATATAATCGGAAGTTACGGGGCGCCGAGGGCGTCGCCCCCTACAATCAATTTAAAGGAGTGATGTTTTGGAACTGGATAAGGACTTACAAGCCCGGCAGCAAGCCCGGGATTTGGTAAAAGCTGCTGAAAAGGCCCAGCAGACTTTGGCCCAAATGTCCCAGCAGCAGCTGGACAGTATTGTATCAGCCGTGGCCAAGGCCTTTGCCGCATCGGCTGCGGAGCTTGCCGAAATGGCGGTGCAGGAGACGGGCTTTGGCAATGTAAACGATAAAATTACCAAAAACGAATTTGCATCCAAACGGGTACTTTCTGCCATCGAAAAAATGACCTGCGTGGGTGTATTAAAGGAAAATTCCCGGGAAAAACTATGGGAAATCGGTGTGCCCATGGGGGTGATCGCCGCCATTGTGCCCAGC
>CAJGCV010000110.1 GCA_904501915.1 uncultured Akkermansia sp.
CTTAAACGACATAAAGGCATAGTGTTCTGCGTGAAAAATCGCGTTGGAGTATCACTTGCTCCACCATCGGCAGTAAGCGTTCGCTTGCGGGTATATCGGCGTAAGCCGCTAACTTTCAAATTGTAAATCGTAAATCAAAAAATCGTAAATCCACGTGTCCCAAATCTTTGGGACACGCGTGGTTAGAGGAATACACACAGAAAAAGGTTGCGAAAGTGCGGCTGATATGGGAATATCAGGCTCATGCAGGGAAACGAAACCATTGCCGCCATCGCCACTGCGCCGGGAACAGGCGCCATAGCCGTGATTCGCGTGAGCGGAACCGGGGCGGTGCAGGTGGTGCAGGAATGCACGGGTGGGAAAACACTCAAACCGCGCTATGCCACGCTGGTGCGCGTGCGGGATGCACACGGACTGGTTATCGATGAGTGTGTGGCTACTTACTTTGCCGGTCCTGCCAGTTTCACCGGCGAGGATACGGTTGAGCTCAGCTGCCATGGCGGCATGCTGGTGACCCGCCGGGTGCTGGAGCGGCTGCTGGCCTGCGGTGCCCGCCCGGCAGAACCAGGTGAATTTTCCCGCCGGGCTTTTGAGAATGGCAAGCTGGACCTCACCCAGGCAGAGGCGGTCATGGATATCATCTCTGCCGGCAGTGACCTTGCCTTGCGCGCGGCGCAGAACCAGCTGCAGGGGGCAATCGGCACCCAGGTGGCGGCTGCTGCAGATATCCTCATCAATGTGGCGGCGCATGTGGAGGCTTATATTGATTTTCCGGAGGAGGATATTGCGCCAGATACCACAGATACCCTGCTGGCGCAGCTGGATGAGGTGGAAGCCCTCGTGCGCCGCCTGCTGGCTACGGCAGATGAAGGCCGTCTGCTGCGCGAAGGTGTGCGCACGGCCATTGTCGGCGCTCCGAATGTCGGCAAATCCAGTCTCCTGAATATGCTGCTGGGTTACGAACGCGCCATCGTGAGCAGCACTGCCGGCACCACGCGCGACACCATTGAGGAAAGCGTGGCCCTTGGCGGGCTGCGCCTGCGCCTTATTGACACTGCCGGCCTGCACGAAAGCGCAGATGCCATTGAATGCGCCGGCATGGAGCGCAGCCGCCGCGCCGGGGCAGAGGCAGATCTCATTCTGGAAGTGGCAGATGTAACCCTGCCGCGCCAGCGTATCGACCTGCCGCAGAATGGTGCGCACCACATCCTCCTGCTCAACAAGTGTGACCAGCCCGCCCACCCCGACTGGGCGGGGGAGCCTGCCGCCATCCGTATTTCCTGCCACAACGGCAGCGGCCGCGAAGCGCTGGAGCGCGCGGTGGAAAACCTCTTCCTGCACGATTCCGGCGAGCGCGATTCTCTGGCGGCCATCAATACCCGCCACCGTTTCGCTCTGCAGGAAGCGCTGGATTATCTGGCCGCTGCCCGCGCTGCCCTGCTGGCAGGGGAATCCCCCGAGTTTGTGGATGTGGACCTCCGTGCCGCGCTCGATTCCCTCGGCTCCATTACCGGCCGTATCGATACGGATGATATCCTTACCCGCGTGTTTTCCACCTTCTGCCTGGGTAAATAGCAGGCAGGACGGGCTGGCTCTCACGCGCGCGTGCATGCGTTCGTAGATTTATCTGTCGGCAAAAAATGCCTTTTTGTCATAAAAGAATACCTTTTTGTGTCATTTTGTGTCTTAATTTTACTCATAAAACCCAAATAAACCCAAGAAACGGGATAAAAATTCGAAATTTTATCAAAAATTCAACAAAAGCTAGAGTATGGTCTATGTTTTTATCTTGACTGTACTCTAGCTTTTGGTTACTATAGCTGCGGAGCCACCCCAGGGCGTATGAAAAAGACGCACCGGTGGAAGGATTCCCAACCAAACCAATACTACAACACACACTATATGAAAAAGAGCCTTATTACGATGATGGCCGCCGCTCTGATGAGCGCTTCCGCATTTGCCGGTGAAGCCACCACAGACTCCTTTATTACAGAGCCCTCTCAGGATTTCAAGCGTCTCAGCGGCGCTGTACACGTAGGTGCCGGTACCGCCTATTCTCTGCACGGTTATGTTCCCACCACTGAGGTGGTGCAGGGTGAAGGTTACGGCATGGGTGCCATCCAGCTTGCCTACGACTTCGGTAAGGAAAGTTTCTGGAGCTATGTCGGCGGCATTTCCTACAAGGCTCCGTTCTCTGGTCACACTCTTTACGGTAACCCCAGCATGAGCAAGAATCAGTTTGTTCCTCTGGCTGCCCGTGAGAATGCTATGGTTGCTATGAATCTGAGCAGCCTGGGTGTGCCGGTGGGTGCGCTGGGGGTACAGGATATGACGGTGGGTCAGGCTTGGGCGAGCGGGCAGCTGGCTGGTATTGCCGGGAGTCTGGGGCCGGCGGGTGCAGACCTTGGGGCGGCCGATGAGGCTCTGAATGCTGGCTA
This sequence comes from uncultured Akkermansia sp., assembly GCA_904501915.1. Lineage (GTDB taxonomy): Bacteria > Verrucomicrobiota > Verrucomicrobiia > Verrucomicrobiales > Akkermansiaceae > Akkermansia. The sequence goes on from CAJGCV010000110.1 coordinate 2,439, forward strand.
TGCTAAATATCAGCGCATGGGTTCCAAGAATATCGAGAACGAGATCATCATCCGTAACGGTCTGAAGTACACCCGTGAGCTGTGGAACACCAGCTTTGGTTACGACTTCATCCACGGTGGTATTGCCGGTGTGATGGCCAAGCACTTCGACCACGAAAGCCAGTCTCGCATGCAGCAGGTGTGGATTAATGGTGAAATCACCCCCGTCGCCTGGTTCTCTGCCGATGTCAACGTTGCCCGTACCTTCGACACCATGCACGGCTGGTGGGTAGAGGCTCACGCCCGCTTCAAGGCTCCCATCATCGGTTCTCCGGAGGACATCACGGTAGCCGGTATCCTGGAATTCGGTCTCAGCGCCACCCAGGGCTTCTACAACGAAACCCACTACGCTTGCGACAACGGTCTTCAGGCCTACTGGGTGAAGCTTTCCACCCCCTGGTTTGTGAACGAAGCCAAGAACTTCATTCTCACGCCGTCCGTCAGCTTCAACTGGCTGGGCCGCGGTGGCCGCCAGGCCAACAAGCAGTCCCACGCCAAGGCATACGGTGAGCGTTTCGTACCCTTCCGCGACTTCACCATCATTGGCGAGCTGACCGCAACCTACAAATTCTAATCCAACGAAGCGTTTTACGCTGGAAATATCGCAGACGATATGCTAACATAGAGTCTGTGGGCAGAAAGGCCGCCCGCTGCGAGATGCCAGTCGGGCGGCTTTTCACCTGCCAGATGCTCCGAACAACTGAATCCCTTTCTCCCCGAAAAAAATTATGGTAAATCTGCTTAGTCTCAAAGGAAATCCGGTGAATGTCACCGGCGAGGAAAACTTAGTGACCCCCGGGTTCTACATGCCGAACCGCATGAGTGTGGCGGTGGGCAAGGCTCTGCACAAGCTGCTGAATGGCAAGGTGTGCTACCTGGTAGACCCGACATTCCCGCCGCAGCCGGAAATCATGGAATATCTGAAGAAGAAGAATGTGCACATAGAGTACTTCGACTTCCGCCACACCACCAGCCGCGCGGTGCGTGAACAGATTCTGGACCAGATGCACAAGGGGCTCAGCGTGGTGTTCCTGCCGGGGCAGGTATCCAAGACACGCGGCTGTCTGGCAGATGTTCCCTCCCCCTTCCTTTCCACAGTGGGCAGCCTGCATATTTCTCCGGTGCCGGTATTTGTGGGGTATTACACTGACACCGTGCGCGACTTGTTCCGCAGCGAGCCGCTTTCCGGCTACAACGAAGAACTGAGCATCCTGCCCCAGCTGCACCCGGGACCGCAGACCGGCGAGCGTCTGCTGGCTGCGTGGATGCAGCGCAGTACGGAGATTTTCTCTGCCCAGCCGCTGTTGCGTGGCTCTCTGGCCACCGCCGTCGTGAAGGCGATGAAGGCCGCACCTAAGGCAGAAGTGATCGATGGCATGACACACAGTGCCCTGCCGTTCTTCAAGGTGCTGGGTGTTTCCATGACCGTGGCCAAGGTGATCAAGGAACGCGGCGAAAAGCGCGTGGGCGTCATTCTGCCGCCGGGGCCCGGTGGCACCATAGCCACGCTCAGCTGCCTGCTGGCTGGCGTGACCCCGGTCATCATCAACTACGCCTCCTCCAAGGCTGCGTTTGAAAGCACCGTCCGCCAGTCCGGGTTGAATACCTTTATCACCGCCCGCAAGTTCATGCAGAAGCTGGATACGTTCCCCTGGCCGGCGGAAGACCAGCTCATCCTGGTGGAAGACCTGCTCAAGAGCCTGGACAAGAAGACGCTTATCACCAACGTGCTCATGGCTAAGGCTGCGCCGGCATCCGTCATCTGCAAGATGTACGACACAGACGCCCGTCGCAACAACGATGAAGCCATCATGCTGTTCACTTCCGGCTCCAGCGGTGAACCCAAGGGTGTGGTGCTCAGCCACCGCATGATTCTGGCCAACGTGGCCCAGTGCGCCAGCCGCCTGACACTGGGCGATGAACGCTTCCTGGCAAGCCTGCCCATTTTCCACAGCTTTGGTCTGACGGTGACCATGATTCTGCCGCTGCTGACCGGCTACAGCTTCTGCGCCTACCCGAACCCGACCGATGCCCGCAGTCTCTGCGAACTCAGCGAGCGCTACAAGCTCACCATTGTGTGTGCCACTCCCACCTTTGCCCGCGCCATGCTGCGCCGTGCTAATGAAAACACCTTCAAGCATGTACGCTACTTCGTGGTGGGTGCAGAAAAACTGCAACCGGATCTGGAGCGCGAGTTCAAGGAACGCTGCGGTGTAACCTTGCTGGAAGGTTACGGCCTCACAGAAGCTGCTCCGGTGTGCTCTGTGAACGTACCGAATGCCCCGCTGCTCCCGGAATCTGCTTTCTACGTGCCGGGGCACAACCCGCGCTCCATCGGTGCACCTCTGCCCGGCATTGCGGTGCGTATCACCGATGTGGACGACGACACCAAGGAGCTTCCCCTTACCGAGCAGGGTATGCTCTGGCTCAAGGGTGCCAATATCTTCACCGGCTACGTTGGCAAGGCCGATATGAACCCCACCATCTTCAAGGATGGCTGGTTCAAGACCGGTGATATTGGCAAGATGGACCTCAACGGCTTCATCACCCTGGGTGGCCGCCTTTCCCGCTTCTCCAAGATTGGCGGCGAAATGGTACCCCACGAAGGTGTGGAGCAGGTGCTTACCGAAATCTTCGACATTGACCCCGCTGCAGAAGGTGGCGTGCAGATTGCTATCACGGGTGTGACCGATCCGCAGAAGGGTGAGGCCCTCGTGCTGCTTTCTGCTCTGGATGCCCACCAGCGTAACTCCGAGGAAAAGGAAATCCTGCAGGCTATCCGCAACGCGCTCAACGAACGCCAGATGCCCACCCTCTGGGCTCCCAAGTACATTGTGCCTGTGGAAGCCATCCCGATTCTGCCTACCGGCAAGCTCGACTTGCGGAATTGCAAGTTGCTTGCTGAAGAAGCCTTGGCTTAACCCAAAAAGCCCCGCACCGCCAGGTGCGGGGCTTTTTGGGTTTATCACCCGCCCATCGGGCGGGTGATTTCATACACCGCGCAGCGGTGTATTTCATGCAGGGCGCAGCCCTGCTTTCATACCGCAGCGCAGCTGCGGTATTTACATACACTGGCTGCGCCAGTGTAATTCATTGAGGCCCGCAGGGCCGACTGGTTACCGCTGCA
>CAJGCV010000111.1 GCA_904501915.1 uncultured Akkermansia sp.
CAGCCGGATATCGTCCAGCCGCAGGCTGGATATCGTTCCCAATACAACCGGGCGCAAAACACAGAGTCATTCATAGGGAAGCAAGAGGCCCACGCAGAAGAGAATTCATCTATCACCCGCTGGCAGGTGATAGAGATAAGTTCTGCTTCACAGAGAGAATTTCCCGCAGGTGCGGGAGATAATTTCGCAGCATGGCTGCGAGAGAATTTCCTGCCGCTGGAGCGGCGGGAGATGGGGAAGCAAGAGTGATGTAACCGGATGAAAACGCGCCAGATGGCGCGAGTGAAAGCGCAAACGTGCGTTTACGCATGAAGAATGAAAACACGCCTTGTGGCGTGTGAGTGGGATACCCCGCTGCGCAGGTGATAGAGATAAGTTCTGCTTCGCAGAGAGAATTTCCCGCTGGCGCGGGAGATAATTTCGCAGCATGGCTGCGAGAGAATTTCCCGCCGCTGGTGCGGCGGGAGATGGGAATCAGAACGAGAATACAGTCTGGACACCCCAGATGCTTTCGTGACTGGTGCTGCGGTAGGCGGGATTCTGGATGAATTGGTAGTGGGGTATGACTTTGAGGTAATCATTTACCTGGAAGCTGTACATGAGTTCTACTACCTGTTCGCGGTTGTGGCCTTCGCGTCCGGTATCATCACCTACGTAGGAGGGATAGGCGCGGTATTGGCTTACGGCGCCTTTGTAGATACCGTAGGCAATGCCGAAGAAGTCATCCTCACGCGAGGGGATGAGTTTGATATGGGCACCGAGACTGAATTCTGCGGCGTTGCCGGAGATGTGGTCGTGGTGGGCAATGCCGGCGCGGGTGAAGACGGTGAGGTTGTCGTTCACTGTGTATTCAATGCTGCCAGCCAGCCCCCAGTTGGTGCGCTGGTGTTCGCCTTTGCCGTCATCAAAGTCGATATCAACTTTCTGGAAGAAGGGATTGAGGCGGAGCGTTGCGTTGCCATCGTCAAAGATGTGTCCCCATTCACCAACCACTGCGTAGCCGTCGCAGTTGTTGGCGCGGAAGGGGTTGGAGCGGTAGTCGCAGCCTGTGCGGGTAACGGCGGCTTGCACATAATTGCTGCTGTTGAGTTCATATTGTACAACGGCTCCCAGATTGGCATCCCAGAGCGGGAGTATGGAGCTGTAGACAAAGCTGTCGTTCACAAAACTGGAGAATGAATCATTGGCAATGGTGACACCGTCGAAGTAGTTGGTGAGGTTGACCATGCCGGCAATGATGCAGGTGCGTTTGTTGTTGAAATACTGCATGAGGGCGAGCTCGGGAATTACAACATCTGCCGGGCCGTATATGTCCGCATGGAGTCCGGAGGCGCTGGAGAAACCGTCGGTCATGAATGAGCTGCTGCGGGCTGTGCGGCGGTTGAGTGCCCAGGAGCCGGAGAGTTCTGCGCGCAGCCATGTGCCGCCGTGTACGTCGTTTTTGATGATGCGCTGGTTGAGCGCTGCATGAAGCAGGAAGAAATGGTTGTGCATGTTGGTGCCGGGCATGGCGTTGTGTGTCTGCCAGTAGCCGTAAGCGGCATCTACATACCATTGCGAGCCGAATTGCTCGTTGGCCTTGATTTTCCAGGCTGGGTCGCCTTCTTCCGGGGTGAACATGTTGATACCCTGGAGTAGGTCTCCTGCCGTCGGCTCTGAGGCTTCGCCTGCGATCACGGGCAGGGACATGAGCCCGGCCAGTGCCATTGCGATGATGTTCGTTTTCTTCATGATGGGGTTTGTAGGTGTGTGTGATGGCGGGTAGAAAGAGTCAGTGTCGGTGGTGTCTGCAGTGCTGGTGGCAGTTGTGGGTGCATGCTGCGCATCCGCCGGAGTTGCAGCCATCTTTTTTACTGCGCAGACAGGAGCGAAGTGCCATACCTGCCAGTCCTGCAAGTACCAGAATGATGATGCAATCAGCCATGCTTTAGTTGTTATTTATTAGGGTTGGGGCGCAGTACCTGCACGATGATGAGGAGTGAGAGCAGGGCTGCTGCTATCTGGGCTGTGCCTATGGTGCCGGTGGTGAAGTAGAGGCCGATTTGGTAGGTGATGAAGGCGATGAGGTAGGCCCAGAGGGTCATGTAACCGATGGCAAACCAGGTCCAGAGTGAGCTGTTCATCTCGCGGCGGATGGCACCGCAGGCGGCAAAGCAGGGGGCGCAGAGCAGATTAAAGAGCATGAATGAGAGGGCGCTAAGGGTGCTGAAGGCTCCGGCGGCACGCACTTGGCTGGCCACGCCGCTGGTCTCATCTGTTTCTTCAACTTCCGGGAAAAGGTAGGCAACGGCGGCGTTGATGCGGTCAATCAGGCCTGTTCCGGTGGGGAGGGTAGGTTCTTCTCTGGTTGCGGCGGCGGGGGCTTCTTCCGCTGCGACAATGGACGGAACGGAATGGCGCGTGGCAGCATCGCTCTGCCAGATGCCCATGGTCAGGGCATTGAGTGCATTCGTTTTGCGGAGGTCGCTGCTGCGGGGGAGGGCGTCTGCCGATTCTGCTGATTCATGTGATTCGGAACCAGCGTAGAGAACGCCGAATGTGCCTACTACGTTTTCCTTGGCCACCAGTCCCGTGATAGTGGCCACGGCGGGTTTCCAGTCGCCCCAGCCCAGCGGGGTGAAGAGCGGTGCAAAGAGCTGACCGGTTTCTGCCAGTATGCTGTGTTCTACCGCCGGGGCGTTTTCTGCCGTGTTGAGGTATTCCAGTTTCCAGTTGTAGTTGGAGAGCGCCCAGATGAGTGCAGAAGCGAGGAAAATGACGGTACCGGCTTTCTGCACGAACGATTTGCAGCGTTCCATGGCTCGCAGGTTGATGTTGGTTCCCTGCGGCATGTGGTATGCAGGCATTTCCATGACAAAGGGGTTATACCCACCCGCAAACATATGCATTTTGCGTAGCATCATTCCACCCAGTATCACTGAACCGAACCCTGTGAAATACGCAATGGTGGCCACTGTGGCGCTCTGGCCGATCATGGCGCCGATGAGTGCCAGTATGGGAAGCTTGGCACCGCAGGGGACGAAGGTGGTGAGCATGATGGTCATGCGGCGGTCTTTTTCATTTTCAATCGTGCGGGTTGCCATGATTCCCGGCACGCCACAACCCATGCTGACCATGAGCGGAATGACGGATTTTCCGCTAAGCCCGATGGCACGGAATATGCGGTCCAGCATGAATGCGACGCGCGCCATGTAGCCGCAATCCTCCAGGAATGACATGAGCAGGAACAGGACAGCCATCTGCGGCAGGAACCCCAGCACCGCACCCACACCCGCGACAATGCCATCGGCGATAATGGCTTGCAACTGCGGGCTGCATGCCAGCGTGCAGCGGCCCAGCATGCTGATGCCGAACGAAATGAAACTGAGCAGAATGAACCATGTGATGAACTCTGTACGGCTGGCGCGGCCTGTGAGTTTCAGGGGGGATTTACAGAATCCATGCGTGCGGCTGCCGTATACATTTCCTTGTTTCACGCCGCGTTTGAGTAAGCAAAGTCCAAGTAGTGCCGCATTGGCTGCCCAGAGCAGGCAGAGCAGGGCCTCATGCAGGATACCCGGCAGGTGGGGACATACATATTCCAGCAGGAAGGGGGCAACCATGATGTACAGCCACGCCCCGTTCATGTTCAAATCGTGCAGGCGGCGCAGCATCACCGGGAAGATGAGAATCATGGCCAGTATGCTGCTGAACATCGTGAGGGCTTCCACTCCAGCTGCTTCGTTGCCGATAAAGCCAGCCAGCCAACCGCCGACCACCGGCCCGAAGAGTACATCGTTTGCCCAGTCTGTTCCCCAGACACCCACTGTGTTGATGGAGAGGTAGTATATAGCATACATGATGCCCACGAAAATGATGGGGCCGGCGATGCGGTGGGTGAGTACGGCATCTACCCGCTGCGAAAAGTGCTCTTTCTGTCCTTGTTGCACCAGCACTTCCGGGATAAAGGCGCAGATGGCATCGTACCGGCTGCCGGCTATGATGGAGGCTGCATCATCCTCCATGGAGGATTCCAGCTCCATACGGATATCTTCCAGAGCATGGGCTTTCACCTTGCTCACGCCTTTCTGCAGCAACTCCTCGCCTTCCAGCATCTTGATGGCTTCAAAACGCGTGGCTCCATATTCTTCCTTAACCTGCGCTATGGCGTGCTCCACCGGTTCCGGGTAGCGCAGCTGGCCGGGAGGGGGCGGTGCCGGAGCAAGCATGAATTCGATCAGTTCGTGCAGACCGGTCTGTTTGAGTGCGCTGACTGCAATCACCGGGCAACCCAGCTGCCGGCTGAGGGCATCGGTGTCTATCTTCATTCCTCTCTCTGCCAGCAAATCACACATATTGAGTGCCACAACTATGGGCAGCCCGGTTTCCATGAGCTGTGAGGTGAGGTACAAGTTGCGCTCCAGGTTGGTGGCATCAACCACGTTCACTACCAAATCCGGCTTTTCTTCCAGCAGGTAGCGGCGCGTGACCACTTCTTCCGGCGAATAGGGGGAAAGAGAATAGGTGCCCGGCAGATCCTGCAGCTCGATTTCTTCGTGTTCTGTCAGCTGGCCACCCTTGCGGTCTACTGTCACGCCGGGCCAGTTGCCCACGTATTGGTTGGCTCCGGTCAGCTCGTTGAACAGCGTGGTCTTGCCGCTGTTCGGGTTGCCGGCCAAGGCTATACATTTCTTCATGCTGGTGTGTGTGTGAAATTGTTGCTGCTTCAGACTACTTCTACACAGGCCGCCTCAGCTTTGCGCAGCGAAAGCTGGAAGCCACGCACGGTTACTTCTATCGGGTCGCCAAAGGGGGCCATCTTGAGAACCTTCACCTCGGCATTCTTCGTCAGCCCCATGTCCAGGATGCGCTGGCGCAGTGCACCTTCGCCCAGTACCCGCACCACCCGCACGCTCCGGCCTACCCTCACCTGGTTGAGTTTCAGTGTTTCCATGTGTTTGTTTTTTTTGTCTGATGTTAGCTTGGGCTAATTTGAGAAGACGGGCAAAGCTTAGTTCAAACTAACACTTTTGTCAACCTTTTTGTGTCCGTAAGGTGTCATTTTTGTCATCAGGGGAAGGGTGAAGGTAAATAAAAAATGACATATGAGGGCGATAAAAACAGGAAAAGGCTTGTCATGGGGATAAGGATTCAGTATAATGCTGCACCGCATTTTCCCCCGGTGGCATACAGGTGCCTCATGAGCCATCGGGTAGGGGCCTTGGTGGAAATGCGTAAATCATTAACCTACAAACATCATTATAATGAGCAACACTGAACTGGAAGCTTTGATTGACTCCAAGCTTCCGAACTTCCGCAAGGGTGACATCGTGAACGGTACCATCCTTGAAATCCGCCCGCAGGTAGTCCTCGTGGACATTGGTTACAAGTCTGAGGGTGTCATCCCCGTTTCCGAGTTTGAGGACGAGGAAATCGAGG
>CAJGCV010000112.1 GCA_904501915.1 uncultured Akkermansia sp.
ATGGCAAAGCGGCGGTAGCGCTTCTCCAGCTTGGTCACATAATCGGATTCGCGGTCATCCAGATCGCGATTCAGTTTTTCCTCAAGCAGGTCAGAAAGGGGAACTTCGTTCAGTTCATTGGGGCTCTCAGGCATATTGGCCCCGCGGTACATACGCTCCACCATGGTGGCAATGAGGCAGGCACCGGCAACACGTTCATCCTCTGCAGAGCAGGAACCGAACCAGCGGTTCCCCTGCAGACGCAGACTCGTGCGGAAAACGCCTACTCTGGTTTCAACACGCCCCTGGATATAGAGGTGGTTGCCAAAGATTTGCGTCACGGCTCCATCTTTCTGGAGCTTTTCGCCCGCGTTACGCACCTGTTCGGAATATGCGTTCAGGAAATTAAGCGTTGCGCGGTCGGGATTGAGTGCAGAACTTAACATGATGAGATATGGGAGATTAGAGACGAAGCAGCGAAACGGGAGACTACAGTGCACCCCATTACGCGCAACGTGTGCATGTTGGAATACTACCACAACAAAAGATATTTTTCAAGATGTCAGCTGAAGTTTTTCGCTTTTTTCCTTAATTTCAGCCAAATTCGGAAGATTTTCCAACGCTGACAGCCCGCATTCTTGCCAATTTTCAAGCAAGCGGGTAAGCTGTGGTGCGTGAGTCCGAGATTTTCCCTAGCGTTGATGATGACCTTCTGTCTGCTTTTTCTGGCTTCCTGCCGCAGCACATGCATGCCTGAAGACAGCACGCAGGCCATCATCGGCATCACGGAAGGATGGAACAATTCCCATGTCTCCCTCACGCTGGTGGAGAAAAACAAGGCAGGCCAATGGAAAACGGTGCTTGGTCCGTATCGCGGGCGTCTCGGGTACTACGGCACTGTATGGGGGCTTGGGTTGCACCGCAATCCGCTCTGGGCTGCAGAAAAGAAAGAGGGTGATGAGCGCTCCCCCGCCGGTGTGTTCGAGCTGGGTGGTCTCTGGGTCTGCAATCCCGAACCCGTCAAGCATGACCCCGCCATACCATACGTCAAAGTCGGACCGAACGATTTGTGGATAAGCGACAAGCGCGTTCCGCACCTGTACAACCGCCACGTACGCCTCCCGCACCCGCCGAAGACCCCCTGGCAGAAACATGAGCAGATGAACCAGCGGGACTACCACCACAGTATCAAAATGCTGGTGCACCACAATACACCGCAGAGTGTCGGCAAACCGAAAGTCGGCAAAGGGTCTTCGATTTTCTTCCACATATGGCGGCGCGGCGGCAAATACCCCACAGCCGGCTGCACAGCCATGGCGGAAAACGACCTGCGCACCATCATAGCCCGGCTCAAGGCAGACCGCCACCCGGTCTACATTCTGCTGCCGCGCAACGAATACCTGCGCCGTCGCAAGAGCTGGGGCTTACCGTGAGTCAGCCTGGGGCGCAGCGCTGCGCAAACCGCCGTACACATCCAGCGTCACCAGCCCCAGGCGTCCGTACATGGGGTGCTGCGCACAATCGAACACCAGTTTTTCCTCATGCACCCGCACCGGAATGCGGTGCAGACAGCGAACCCGGTCATCAGAATCACACATATAAATGGCGGTGATACACGGTGCGCCATCAGCATTCATTTCATAATCCACCCCCCACACGGTAATGGAATGCATAAAGCGGCTGCCATCCGGTTTGCGGCATGAGGCACCCATCCAGAACGCATCACCACGGGCAAACCCGCGGTACAGCACCTCTGTGAGATGCCGGGCTGTCACCCCTGCCCCGCGACCATTGTAAAACCAATTTTCCAGAACAACGGCAGACTGCCGGTAATAACCGCCCGACGCCGTTTGTTTCAATGCAGCGCATTTCAAGCCGCCGCCCGGCTGTCTCTGCTCATACTGCCCGGAAAACCACCAGCGGAGCCCCTGGTCAGGGTCGCTCCCCTCGTTATCAAAGGATTTCAGATATGTCAGCCACACGGCATCGCCCGCAGGGGTTCCCGCCGGCACCAGCGCAGAATTCTGCTGCTGCCACCAGGCAACCAGATTTGACGCCACCACAGCCCAGCACATCAAATCATCGCCCTCCGCACCTCGCTGGTGGGATTTGTTGGCATCAAACCAGCCTGCATCTCGAGTAACACCGGCAGACCAGAGCGTAGCGGCCTGCAGCGGCAGCCCAAGAGCCAGAAATACCAAAGCCCAGATTCTCTTCATGCGCCCTCTATACCACAAACAATCGGGCATGGCAACGGTTTTTCGCTTGACTTGCGCTCGCAACAGGTGCAGAATGAGCGGCACAAAGCACATGAACACACACATCCTCAGCACCCGTTGGTGGTGGACCTTGCAGCAAAACGCTACGTAAGGTACACAGGGTGCTTGGTGCTGTTCAAACCGCAAAATCGAATTTCCGGCCTGTCAAACCTTACGACAGGCCTTTTTTATTACCACAATTCAACCAACAAATCATGACAAAACACACAGAAATCAATGCAAGCCACGGAAAATCCTTGCAGGGGCAGGAAAAATGCACTACTATGCCCGCCAATATGGATTTCCGCACATATCTTCGCAATTATCCTGACGCCAACGGATACTACGGCCGTTTCGGCGGCGCATACCTTCCCAAGGAACTGGAGCCCGCCTTCAAGGAAATTACCGATGCCTACAACGACATCTGCCAGTCTGCCCAGTTCATCAACGAACTGCGACGCATCCGCAAGCAGTTCCAGGGACGCCCCACCCCGGTGTACCACTGCGAACGGCTCTCCCGCCTGGTGGGTGGTGCGCAGATTTACCTGAAGCGCGAAGACCTGAACCACACCGGTGCCCACAAGCTCAACCACTGCATGGGTGAAGGTCTGCTCGCCAAATTCATGGGCAAAAAGAAGATCATTGCCGAAACCGGTGCCGGTCAGCATGGTGTGGCTCTGGCCACGGCAGCTGCCTACTTTGGTCTCGAATGCGAAATCCACATGGGCGCGGTCGACATCGCTAAACAAGCCCCCAATGTCACCCGCATGAAGATGCTGGGTGCCAATGTTGTGTGCGTCACCCACGGTCTGCAGACCCTCAAGGAAGCTGTGGACAGCGCTTTCGAAGCCTACCTGCGCGACTACAAGAACGCCATTTACTGCATCGGTTCCGTGCTGGGGCCGCACCCCTTCCCCATGATGGTGCGTGATTTCCAGATGGTCATCGGCCACGAGGCCCGCGCCCAGTTCGAGGAAATGACCGGACACCTGCCGGATGTGGTGTGCGCCTGTGTGGGCGGCGGCTCCAATGCCATGGGCATGTTCCCCGCCTTCCTGGGCGACCCGGTGGATATTTACGGCGTAGAGCCCTTGGGCCACGGTCCCACCCTGGGCGAGCACTCCGCCTCCATCACCTACGGCACAGAAGGCATCATGCACGGCTTTAACTCCATCATGCTCAAGGATGAAAACGGAGAGCCCGGCCCGGTGTACTCCGTGGCCAGTGGTCTGGACTACCCCTCCGTGGGCCCGGAACACGCCTTCCTGCACGATATCGGCCGCGTGAAATACGATACCGTGAGCGACGAGGAAGCCGTGGATGCCTTCTTCAAGCTCTGCCGCTACGAAGGTATCATCCCCGCACTGGAAAGCTCCCACGCAGTAGCATTCGCCATCCGCAAGGCCAAGGAAATGCGCCGCGGTTCTATACTGGCCAACTGCTCCGGTCGCGGTGACAAGGACGTAGACTACATTGCCGAACACTTCGGCTACGGCGACGAACACAAGTTCTGATATCACCAACCCGTTTTTCACCGCAGTTCCACCGGACTGCGGTATTTTTTTACCATGAAAAAACTCATTTGGCCCGTTCTTCTATTAACCGCCTGTTCCACACAGCAGGACACCCTGCACGCCGCCGTGAAACGCAATGATTCCGACGCTGTACAGCGGCTTCTGGTCGCGGGCACCGAGGTCGATGCCCGGGATAAGGATTCCCTCACCCCACTCATGCTGGCATGCATGAACCTGCAGGAGCAGAACATACGCCTGCTGGTACAGGCAGGGGCGAATCCTCAGCTACGCAATGCTGCCGGCACCAGCGCAGAACAAATGCTCCTGAGGGGAGACTCCATTCCCTCCAGAGCGCCGGGCTGCCTCCGCGCACTGCAGGAAGCCAGGCAGCAGGCTCACTCGCATTGACCCGGTCCGGGAGTAATCAAGCATTCTGTCACCAACGGCAGCGCCACTTTGCACCAGGACTCCACCTTTGTGCCTATAGGTGCCGGCATGAAGTCCACCTGGTGTACATACCAATACCAACACGCGTACCGCAAGGCAATAGCGGATGTTTCAACGGGCGGCATATTCACGAGCCAGGCGCACATAGTCCAGGGCGTGGTCTATGTTGGCCTGCTCAGTTTCTGGCGGCAGTTGTTTCACTACCTTGGCGGGCGAGCCCAGCACCAGGCTGTGCGGGGGGATAATGGTACCTTTGGTCACCAGCGCATGCGCCCCCACAATGGAGCCATGCCCCACCACGGCGCCATCCAGCACCACAGCTCCCATACCGATAAGGCAGGCATCCTCCACCGTGCAGGCATGCAGGGTGACGCTATGCCCCACGGTAACGTATTTGCCGAGCTTGCAGCCCAGTTCATAATCCACATGCAGGCAGCAGTTATCCTGCACGTTGCTGCCCTCCCCTATTTCTATGGGTGAAACGTCAGCGCGAATGGTGGTGTTGTACCACACATTGGAATCAGGGTGCAGCGTAACGCGGCCGATGATATCGGCGCTGGCTGCAACAAATGCAGGAGATTGGAGCTGCGGGCACACCCCGCCAAAAGATTCAATAGCCATGGTATTGTCAGAAAAAAACTCACCGGCAAAGTGACTGCCCTTGCCGGTGAATCCAGTTAAGATAAATGAAGAAAAAGTTTATGCGTGGGGTTTCACAACAGCAATCTTGCCGGAGCGGGTCACCATGTCCACATCGTAATCGCTCAGCAGGTCAAGGAAGCGGTTGAGACGGAACTCACCACCGGAAATCTCAATGGTGAGCATTTCGCGCGTGGCGTCAATCACCTGGGCGCGGAACATGTCGCAAAGCTGCAGGATTTCGGTCTTGTGAGAGCCGAAACGCACACGGACCAGCACAATCTCACGGTAGAAGGTGGCTTCGTTGCGGAAATCGATAACCTCTACCACATTCACCAGTTTGCTGAGCTGCTTGATGACCTGGTCCAGCTTCTCATTGTCTTCCTTCACGTCGATGGTCATGCGGGAGAACTTGGGGTCTTCGCAGGGGGCCACGTTGAGGGAGTGAATGTTATAGCCGCGACCGGAGAACAGACCTGCTACGCGGGAAAGCACACCAAACTTGTTTTCCACGAGCACGGAGATGGTATTAATCGGTTTGTCAGTCGGCATAATGTGTAGGGG
>CAJGCV010000113.1 GCA_904501915.1 uncultured Akkermansia sp.
GGCGGTCCAGCCCTTTTGTTTGTAAATGTTTTTTATCATCAACCCTTTGTAACGAGTGTTACAAAGACAAGCAAGGCTGGACTGCTACTTTTTTTGTCAGCTAAGGGGCTACTTGGGCATCAGCAAATCTGAAACAGACCCGTTTTGTTCGCGCAGGAGGCGTACATCTTCCCCGATGAGCCCGCGTGTGCATGCTACCTGCAGCAGACGTTCCTCAACATCCGGCGCAGGGGGAATGCAGCGGTGCGGTAAATCTGCTGTGAGCAGTTCCAGCGCGCAGGCATTATGCAACGCCATGGTGGTTTCTATGAAGCGCATGGAGGTGGGCTCTTCCAGAATGAAGTTCAGCGGTTTTTTGTGGTTCAGCACACGGGCTTCCGGTATCAGGGAACCATATTCATCCTCCACGCCCAGGTTTGCCAGCAGCGCCGGGCTGGGCACCACGATGGAGGGGCGCAGCACGCGCCGCAGGGCGGCCACATGCCCGGTGACAGTCACCGTGCACCAGGACGCCGCAATGGCGGCATTCAGTGCTACGTCATCATTTGCGTCAATGAAATGCACATTTCCGGGGATATCGCCGCTCTTGTCCTCAATATCTGCCACGCTTACGCGCATCTTGTTCTTCAGGGCATAATATAATACACCGCGTCCTACCTTGCCGAAACCAATAATGAGCAGCGGCTTGCCCTCCAGCTCCGTGTGCCCCAGCTGCCCCAGTGCGCGGAAAAAGCTTTCGCCGGTGCCCAGCACTGTTTCAATGAGCTTTATGCGTCCGGAGTCTGCCAGAATCACGGGGTGGTGCGGGTGGAGGTAGCGGTGAACACCGCTGCGCGTCAGCTCTGCAGAGCCCAGGCGCGGGTGCAGTTCGCAAAACTGACCGCTGCAATCAAGAATGATATCAAAATCATCCAAACTGCGCGGTGCTTTCTGTATGCCGAATTCCGGCAGAAGCTGCATGATGGCTGCATCGCAGGGCATGCCCGGGCGCTCCGGTACCCACACTTCAGCCCCCGCAGCCAGCAGCGCCATGAACTTGCCCAGCGTGTTGCGGAAAAGCGGTGTGCCATCCAGCACGCGCAGCCCCTCCAGAGGGCGGGATTGTGACCACTCCTCCGCCTGCCAGAGCAGGGTGGGCCATTCTTCCGGGGTATAATAAGAACTCAGATAATCACGAATCTTCTGCGCCTGTGTATTCATGCTCCTTTCAGTCTACTCCCGCTCCGCCGAAATGCAAGCCTAAAGCCATATGTGTTCTTTACAAATTCCAGGAAGCATGTACAATGCAACCGATGAGTAAGAAAGAAGCCGTCTCTGCCATTGCGGGTACACTGCTGGAAAATTTTGACAAAGCCACCGTGCATGCGGCGGCGGAGTTTCTGCGTGCCATTGAGGTGCGCAGGAAGCGCTATAAGCCGGATGATACGGAGCTGTCTCCTGAGCGGTTGCGCCTGGAACAGCAGATTATCGAAGCTTTTGCTGATGTGACCTGCTACCGGGAAGTGCGTGTGCTGCTGGGGGGCGAGGCTGAGGATGAATACTGGTCGGCGGATGCGCAGGCGCTGTTATCCCCGCTGGAGGAACGCGAAAACTGGCAGGATATTCCCGATGATTTGCTCTTTGCCTGTTCCTGTTCGTTGACGTATGCCGGGCCGCATGCTTACCGCTTTCTGATTCCCCGGTTCATGATTGGTGCGTTGCACGGCGTGGTTGAAATTTATCCTGGCGAAAAACCGGGCAGCCGGTTTATCGACCTTGAGCGTATGCGGTGCCTGTTACTCAACGAAGCCCAGCAGGCATGCATTACCAATTTCCTCAACCTGATGATTGTGGAAGATGAACGGTACCAGCGTAATGAATTCATGCCCTGGGAACTGGATGAATACGCTTCAGAATACGCCACTACCCTCACCTGGGCTGAATACGGGCAGCTGCTCATCAAGCGTTTCCGGGATTCGAAGATGTAGAATTCTGCCTTCTACATTCAAAAGAGAGCAATCCTCCTTATATAAAAGACGCGCCTTTCCAACCAAAGGGAAAGGCGCGCGAAGTATTTAAAGGAAAACGGTCCGGTTTATTTAATGCGGTCGTTTTCACCAGTGCCCCATGAGGGCTTGTAATCCGGGATGCGGTTGCCGCTGCCGGGGCAGTCTGCCGGCACGCGGTACTGGGCGCGCAGCTTGTGGTAGGTTTCCGTGAGCTGCTTCATCACGTCAGCATAGGCGGGATCCTGAGCCACATTCTTCATCTGCTTCGGGTCCTTTTCGTTGTCGATGAGCAGCCACTCATTCTCTGGCTTGCGTACACCCGTCCTGCGCTCCTCACCGGTGGGAGTCCAGATGCGGGCGAAGGTGTAGCGCTGGGTGCGCAGGCCATCATGGCGCGGGGCGTTGTGCTCACCCGGCTGCTCGAAGAAGGAGTAGTAGAGCGGGCGGTCGCGGAATTCGGGAGCATCACCAGTCTTGAACAGTGGCGCCAGGGAAACGCCTTCCATGGTGCGTGTATTCTCCGGCGTGTTGGTACCGGTTACCTCCAGAATGGTGGGGGCGTAGTCAATGTTCTGCACCATGGCCTGGGAGCGTGTGCCTGCGGCAATCTTGCCCTTCCAGCGCATCACCAGCGGCATGCGGAAGCTCTGCTCAAAAATCCAGCGTTTGTCGTACAGTCCGTGTTCACCCAGGTAGAACCCTTGGTCGCCCACGTAAATCACCAGCGTGTTTTCGGAGAGACCGTGGCGGTCCAGATAATCCAGCAGGCTGGAGATAGACTGGTCAACCGAGAGCAGGGTGCCCAGGTAGTCTTCCATATACCAGCGCCAGCGGTATTCTGCCATGTCTCGTTCGGTCTGCACCTTGCCGGCGCGGAAAGCCTCCACAAACTCACGGCTGCGGGTAGCAAAGAAATCATCGTAAATTTCTTTGGTGCCGGGGTCCATATGGTTGGTGTTCCAGCCCAGATTGGTCTTGGGCGCAAACCTGGGCTTGTGGGACTCCCAGTCAAAATCAGCCGGTACACCGCCATTGTTCTTGAATACACCGCGGTTTACCATGTTGCGGAGTGTGCCCTTGGGTACAATCTCCTTCATCACATCGAAGGGAATCTCCTTTTCGTTCAGGTGATTGTCATTCCAGTTGCACATGTCCCACAGCACGCTCTGGCGGTTGTGGCGCAGAAATTCCGGGCGGTTGGCATAATCATCCATCAGCGTATCCGGCGGGGTCAGCTTGGAAACATATTCCTTCACGGCTTTCAGGTGGCGCGGGGCTGCAATCCAGTTGCGGTGCGGGGCCTTGTGGCCTACAATCAGCGCGAAGGGCTTGCTCTTGTCACGGTTTTCCATCCAGTCAATGGCCTTGGTGGTCACGATATCGGTCACATAGCCTCTATCCTGGTGGTTGGTGGTCCGGCCATTCACCCCTGCCTGGTGGAAGGTCGGGTTCCAGTAATCGCCCTGGCTCGGGAACACCTGCCAGGAGTCAAACCCTGTCGGCTGGGAAATCAGATGCCACTTGCCCACAATACCGGTCTGGTAACCGGCTGCGTGCAGCATCTTCGGGTACGTCGGCTGGGAACCGTTGAAGGCAGGACCACCGTAGTTATACAGGAAACCGTTGTTATGGGAGTGGCGCCCGGTCAGCATGCAGGCGCGGGAAGGGCCGCACAGCGAGTTGGCGCAGTAGGCGCGGTCGAACACCATGCCTTCATTCGCCAGACGCCGGAAGCCCGGCATAGGCATCGGCGTGTCGGCATCGCAACTGCCCAGTACCTCGGGTGAGTGGTCATCTGTGATGATGAACAGAAGATTCGGCCTCGCATCAGCACCCATGACCGTCCCCATGCAGCACATAGCGGCCATTGTTGTAAAAATGGAAGTCAATTTCATAACGCTGGCATTCTACCAGAAGCGACCTCCGGCGTCAATCTTAGAAAAGACCGGGTGCGGCATTCAGTTCAGTATAGAGAGAGGGACTCCAGACAATTCTTGACTTGGCGAAGCGTCGCTGATACATTGCATAGAGTGATGATACCGAGAATGAAACTACTTGCCTTATGGACTCTGCCTTTTCTTCTGGGCAACTGTTCTTCGGTTGTCAGAATGCCCCTGGTGTGCAGCCCGGAAACGGCACAGGTATTGGTGAAATCATCGTGGGAATACACAGAGGCGCATTGTCTTGACCCCGGGAGACGCTATCTGCTTCCTGGTGGTCAGCACCAATTGGTGGTGGAGGAATTGGAGGATGATGAATGCTCTAAGGCGCTTGTGTTCAATGGGGGCGAGGGGGTATGCGTTCCTTTGGTGAAAGGCGGACGCACTTTTGGCTACGCTGTGTGTCGCCAAACTCCTCAATATATCGTGGTGTTTGACAACTTCGCCAGCCGGGAGAATCGGGCGCTGCTATATCGCATTGCCGCAGGTCAGCCGGAATTGTGTTATGGTGAGGTTGAGAATGTTGAAACACGGGTTGGGTGGAGCGTTGCCTCCTGGAATGCGCAGGGAATTTTATTGAAAGGCGATGCCGAGAATGGCTTGTCTCTGTACCAATTGTTCCCGCTGGAATAGGAGGATTTCTGTTGGAGAAGATTGCTGAAAAATAATTTTTCAGCCGTAACACGCACGAAAATGGGTGGGTTAGAGCTCTGGTGGAAAAATGATGCACAAAAAAATGCAAAAATACGCTTGACGTTTCGTCTTCGTTCATGTATGCTTGCCGCCGCACCCCGCTACGGGGTAGCTCGAAAGAGAAAGTGGTTCGCCGCTTCACTCCACCGGGCGAGGCAATTTTCCAAGTATGACTTTCCGAGGCGCCGGGAGCTGCTGAAAAGCGGTTTCACTGGCTAACAACCTGCCAGGCGGGGCGCCGGAGAGGATAAAGAGAGGGAAGGAAAAGGTCGTGACGCGTGCCGTGGCCTGCGCCGGGATGAAGCTCTTCGGAGTTTCGGAGCGGGGTATCACGGCACTGTCAGAATTGGAATGAGCTAAACAAAAAAAGCCAATTCTGATGGTCCAGCAATTTCTTAAATTATATATTATGGAGAGTTTGATTCTGGCTCAGAACGAACGCTGGCGGCGTGGATAAGACATGCAAGTCGCACGGAGTGCCTTCGGGCACTGAGTGGCGCACGGGTGAGTAACACGTGAGTAA
>CAJGCV010000114.1 GCA_904501915.1 uncultured Akkermansia sp.
AGCGCTATTTTAGAGTGCTTATAAATTTACAAAAATACATTTTTTATGACACTGAGTATTCTTAGTCTGACATTCAATGGCTTAACTTCATTGAATCGAGCCAAACCGGAAATAAACACCAGCAAATCTGAAACAGACCCACTTCCCACTTCGTACCTCACTTTGCGCTTTTCAAAGCGCAAAGAGTGTGCTAGACTCTGCGGCGCAGCCGCAGTATGTGGCGGTAAGGTATATTTTTTGTTATGAGTGACCCGAGCAAATTCCGCAATCTGGCGATTATCGCCCACGTTGACCATGGTAAGACAACACTGGTGGACCAGCTGCTTAAGGCTGGTGGTACTTACCGCGAGAATCAGGAGGTGCAGGAGCGCGCCATGGACTCCATGGATCTGGAGCGCGAGAAGGGTATCACGATTAAGGCGAAGAATACGTCAATTCACTGGAATGATTACACGATTAATATTGTGGATACGCCGGGGCACGCAGATTTCGGTGCTGAGGTGGAGCGAGTGATGAAGATGGTGGACGGCGTGATTCTGGTGGTGGATGCCTACGAAGGCCCGCAGGCGCAGACGCGCTTTGTGCTGCGCAAGGCACTGGAGGAAGGCCTGCTGCCCATCGTTGTCATCAACAAGATTGACCGCCCGCATGCCGACGCGATGAAGGTGCACGACCAGGTGCTGGAGCTGCTGCTCGACCTGAATGCCACAGAGGAACAGTTCGAGGCCCCCTTTGTGTACGGCTCAGCCCGCGACGGCTACTTCATGAACAGCCCGGAGGGTGAAGCACCGGTGGATTGCACCCCGCTGCTGCACCAGATTGTGAAGCATATTCCCGCCCCGAAGGATGCCGACCCCGACAAGCCGTTCAAGATGCTGATTTCCAATATCGACTGGGATGACTATGTGGGTCGCGTGGCTGTGGGGCGTATCACCAGCGGCCGCGTACAGAAAGGCGACTCGCTCTACCTGCTGCGCCAGGATGGTTCCCGCGTGCAGGCCAAAGTAACCAAGCTTTTCGAATACAGTGGTCTGCAGACCACTGACTCCACCGTGGGCGAGGCCGGCAACATCATCGGCCTTTCGGGGTTCGAGGATGTGGATATCGGCCAGACGCTGACGGCTGACCCCGAGGGTGAGCCCCTGCCCTTTGTGACGATTGAGCCGCCGACGGTGCAGATGGAGTTCAGCATCAACGATGGCCCACTGGGTGGCCGCGATGGCAAGAACGTGACCAGCCGCGTGATTCGCGACCGCCTGATGCGCGAAATGCGCACCAATATCTCCATCAAAGTGGAAGATACCGATCTGGCCGGCGTATTCAGCGTTTCTGCCCGCGGTACCATGCAGATTGCTATTCTGGTGGAACAGATGCGCCGCGAGAATTACGAGGTACTCGTCTCCCGCCCGAAGGTGATTGTGCGCGAGATTGACGGCGTAAGCTGCGAGCCCTTCGAAACCGTCTTCATCGAAGTGCCGGATGAATGCGCCAACGGCACCGTGCGCATCCTGGGCAACCGCCGCGGCATTCTCGAAAACATGGAGACCAACGGCAGCGGTCGCACCACCATACAGGCGACGATTCCGACCCGCGGTCTCATCGGCTTCGAATTCGAGCTGGTGAACCTCACCAGCGGCCACGGCATTTTCTCCCACCTCTTCAAGGAATATGCTCCCTACGCCGGAGAAATCACTACCCGCCAGACCAGCACCCTTATTTCCATGGAAAACGGCATTGCTCGTCCCTACGCCCTGCAGGCTATGGAAGAGCGCGGGTCCCTCTTCATTTCCCCGGGCGACGAGGTGTATGAAGGCATGATTGTGGGCGAAAACCCGAAGAATATTGATATCCCTGTAAACCCGACCCGCGAAAAGCACCTCACCAACCACCGCTCTGCCACCAAGAACGATTCGATTCAGCTTACACCGCCCCGCGTGTTCTCGCTGGAGCGTGCCATTGAGTACATCGAGCCGGATGAGCTGGTGGAAGCCACGCCGCACTTCATCCGCATGCGCAAGCGTATTCTGGATGCCACCGCCCGCAAGCGCGCCGGTATTCAGGAAGCAAACCTGGGATAAGTACGAGGTACGAATTCCGAAGTACGAAGTGTTATGCTGACTGAGTTCTGGAATTGGCTGGCGGGGGTGGATTACCTGAGCGGGGCGCTGTATGTGGCGGCGGGGCTGCTGTATATTGCGGGCTTCATGGGGGCGGTGCTGCCCTACCCCGGTTGTCTGGTGGCGCTGGGTGGCAGTGTGTGCTACGCCGTGGCCGCAGGCGAGCCCTACCCTGCCTGGTGGTTCTGGTGCATACTGGCCGGACTGGCGGTGTTCGGTACGCTGGCAGATAACATCACCACGGCGCTGGGCGCCCGCAAATTCGGCGGCAGCAAGCAGGCCTTCTGGGGCAGCATGATTGGGCTTTTTGTGGGGGCATTCTTCATCTTTCCCTTCGGCATCATCATAGGCCCTTTCCTGGGGGCATTCATTGCCGAGCTGCATTTCCAGCGCAAAACCGCCCGGGACTCCGCAAAATCAGGCCTCGGTGCCACACTGGGGCTGCTCGCAGGGGTGCTCGCCAAGCTCATCGTCATGGGTCTCATGCTCGTGCTCACGGTAATGTGAGTGAATAGAGCAGAAGTGTATAATGAAAAAATTTAAGCGGGCGAGTGCCCGCTTTTTTGGCTGCTGCTGCAGGAAGCTTTTTCAATAGTCAATGGTCACTTGTCAATAGTCAATTCCATCGCATCCAGGCTCTGGCGGCAGAGGGAGGCGGACCACTGGCCGGGGGCAGTGGGCGTATCGCCCAGGTAGCCGTAGACCAGACAGGCTCCGTGCTGGGCATAGAGGAGACGGCTGACTGCCCCGAGGGAACCCATGCCCATGACGGTGGTGGTGCCGGTGGCGCAGCGCAGCAGTTCCACGCCCACCATCATGTCCTCGGCGCTGTGCAGGCGGAAGGCAAACTTTGCCACATCTGCCCCCAGGGCGCGGGCGGTCTGCTCCTTTTCCAGCAGGGATTCCAGGCTGGGTGTTTGTTCGAAATCGTGGGCAGAGGCAATGGTGACGACCCCTGCGGCGCGGGCTTCAGCAAGCAACCCGGCAGCTTCTTCGAGACGCGCTATCTCCCAGTCCAGCGCAGCCGCCAGGGGAAGCAGCGCACGGGCTATGGAAACGCGTTCTGCAGTATCCATGGGCCGCAGACCGCCCTCACTCTCGTGGCGCACAGTAACCAGCACGGGGCGACAGCAACGCATCTGCGCCAGCGCAGCCCAATCTGTATCAACAGGGAGACCATCGGCGCGCAGCTCCACCACATCGCAGGGCAGCGTTTCCGCCGCACAGGCTGCCTGCCAGGCATCGACTGTGGAAACAGAACCCACCACAAGCGGGCGAGTGAGGGAAAGGCGGGGCTGCGCGTTCATACGCGGCGTATTTTATACCAATTACCCTTTGCTGGCAAGCGAATATGCAGTTATTTGCTATTGCGTCGCGGGCGGGTACATGGTAGCATGGGGGCATGGCACAGAGCTTTGAGGATGCAGTGGAGCAGATTTTGATGAAAACGGAGGATTATCCGGCAGATGCGTATTTCTTTATCCGCGCGGCGCTGGATGCCACGGTGGAAAAGTGCCGCAAACCTGCGGAGAATCCGCACTTGAGCGCGGAGGAGCTGTATTTCGGTTTCTGCAGTTACGCGCTGGAGGAGTATGGACCGCTGGCCATGGCGGTGATGGAACAGTGGGGTATCACAGAGTCCACCCATGTGGGGGACATGGTGTATAACCTGATTGAGGTGGGGGTATTCGGCAAGCAGGAGGGCGATAAGCGTGAACAGTTTGACGGGCTTACACCGGTAACAACACTACTGAACGCACCATACGAGACAATTGATTCCAACTGATTGAAACGATGAGCACGGTACCGATGCAGGGAAATGAACTACGCTGGCCTGCAGAGTGGGAGCAGCAGGTGGCGGTGTGGCTTTCATGGCCGCACCGGGATGACCTCTGGCAAGGCGGTCTGCAGGAGCTGCACAGCCGCTATGCCGAGCTGGCAGCGGCCATTGCGCAGGAGGCCGAGGTACGCATCAACGCCGCCGCACCGCTGCATGCAGGGATTGAGCGCCTGCTGCGCGAGCGCGGAGTGCAGCGTTTTGCGCTTTACGACCACCCGACGAATGATGTATGGTGCCGCGACCACGGCCCGATTTTTGTGCAGCGGGCAGATGGCGGCATGCAGCTGGCGAACTGGACTTTCAACGCCTGGGGCGGCAAGTTCGCCCCGTGGGATCTGGACAACGAAGTACCTGCCCGCATAGCCGCCAGTCTGGGGCTGCCTCAACTCTGCAGTGATATTATTCTGGAGGGTGGCGCCATCGAAGGCAATGGCGAGGGACTGGTGCTCACCACTGAGGCGGTGCTCCTGAACCCGAACCGCAACCCGCAGTTCACGAAAAAGGATATTGAGGCTGAGATGCACCGCCTGCTGGGCACCACGCATGTGTTCTGGCTGGGCAGTGGCATCGAGGGCGATGACACGGACGGTCACATTGATGATATGGTGCGCTTTGTGAACCCGGAAGCGGTGGTTTCCATCGTGGAGCCCGATGCGCACTCCCCGCATTACCGCGCGCTGGCAGAGAATAATGAGCGCCTGCAGGATTTGCGCACACCTTCCGGCCACCGGGTGGAGGTGATTCCGCTGCCTATGCCGCAGCCGCTCGTGGCGCAGGATTGGCGGCTGGAGCAACTGCCGGCCAGCTATGCGAATTTCCTGATTTGCAACGGCAGCGTGATTGTACCCATTTTCATGCAGAAGCGCGAGGACGACCGTGCGCTGGGGATTCTGCGCGAGGCTTTCCCGGGCCGCCGTGTGGTTGGCATCGATGCCCGCCGCCTGGTGATTGAAGGCGGCGCTATTCACTGCATCACCCAGCAGCAACCCAAATGAAATTCAAAATGATTAATGATTAGTGATTAATTAAATAGTCTCTATCGTCAAATCGAGTAGGGGGACTTTCGTCCCCCTCTCACACCACCGTACGTGCGAATTACCGCATACGGCGGTTTCCAATCAGCGTTTGAGGAGTTGATAAAACGAGATATATCCCTCTGCCCGCAGCCATGCGTTATCCATGCAGA
>CAJGCV010000115.1 GCA_904501915.1 uncultured Akkermansia sp.
ACCGTTGAAGACGGTGCAAGTGTGACATTGAATACCACCGGGGTGTATCCTGTGCAGCAGGAGAGACTGGTGCTGGGGCAAGTGGAAACCGTTGATTTAGGGACCGATGGGAAAGTCATTCTGACCTTGGGAGATAATGTTCCCTTCCGCGATATTTCGGCAGCATGGCTGGAAATGGAGGGCAATGAGCTGGTGCTGCGCCTGCTGCACAGAGGTGAAAATCCCTACGCAGAGGTGGCTGCAAGCTACAACGGCCATGCCGGTGCGCGGATGCTGTGGACACTGACGGATGAAACGCTGAAGAAGTCTCCGGATTTAAGCGCACTCACGCAGGCCATGGGGCATCTGCTGCAGGAAGGAAGAAACGCTGACGCTGACCGCCTGATGAGCTCTGCGGCAGGCGCAGCCATAACTGCTGTTGCTAATGCGCTTTCGGGCGATATGGAGCGGCAGCTCCGCTCAGTCCGCAACCGGACTACCAGCATGGGGCTGAATCCGGCCTATGCGTACAGTGATTTGCCCTATGTCAATGCATGGATAAATGCCGAGGGGGATTATCAGGAACTTTCCGCATCTGGCACAGATGCCGGCTTCCGCCTCAACAGCTGGGGTGGAACGGTCGGCTGCGACCTGGATTTCAGCACCCGGCTGACTGCCGGACTGTCCCTTACCGCCATGTATGGAGATTTCGAGAGCAAAGGGCCCGCCCGTGCAGATGGCGATTTGAACACGTATTATCTGACCCTTTTCGGCAGATATGTGCAAAATCGCTGGACGCACACATTTGTGGCAGCTGTTGGGTGGGCGGATTCGGAATTGAACCGCTATGTCAGCTATGGAACAGGGCAGTACACGACTCGAGGTAAAACCCACGGCATGGGCCTGGGCTTCTTATATGAGCTGGGGTATGTGATTCCTCTGGATGAGAATAACACCTCGTGTCTGCAGCCTGTGGCCAATCTTGCTATCAGCCATGTGCAGATGGATGCCTATAATGAGCATGGTAGTGATGCAGCGTTGCACATAGGGCGTCAGCGCATGGATGCCTTCACCCTGGGGCTCGGTGCACGGTACCAGACCTATGCGCTGGAAAACCTGTGCAACCGCAGCAGCCTGCTGGAAGCACGCGCACTGCTTAAAATCGATGCCGGAGACCGCCGTGGCAAGAGCAGGGTGGCATTTGTGGCAGAGCCTGGTGCTTCTGCCACCGTCCGCTCGGCTGAGTCCGGAATCCTGGGGCTGGAACTAGGCGCTGGCATCACCCTGCCGCTGGGCGAGTCCGGTGGCCATCTCTTTCTGGATGCGGGGCTGCAATTCCGTACCGATGAGACTGAAGTAAATGGTACAGTAGGATACCGGCTCCAGTTCTAAGTCCGGCAATCTCAAACCTGCCGTTATGAGCAAGAGGGACTGAAATCCCTCTTGCTCCGATCATTTATTGTGCTAAATGGAACTTACCATCGCTGCCGCGTTCATAAGTTTCCATGCCTCCGGTATCCCATTTCAGCGTGATGCTGGTGCGGGAGAAATTCATGACTTCCGCAGTACCCTGGTTACCGGATAACCGGGCTGCCGCTTTGTGTTTGAACGAGAAGTTCACGGCGCTTTGCCAGTTCGGGTGTACCAGCGTGAGTTTGCGGATGCGAATGCTCTTATCATTGTTTTTCAGCTTTTCACGGATATCACGATGCTCTGGCAGCAGCGCTTCACTTGTGCTGTGGAACAGGCCATCCGGGTGTTTGTAGAAGATTTCCACTCCCCAGCGGTCCCATTTCAGGACAATGCGCTGCTCTGAATACTCCATGATATTCGCCGTATCCCGATTTCCGGAAATGCGCGTGGCCACTTTGTATGCCTGCGATAAGCGCATCGCTCCACGCCAGCCTTTGCTGACCATTTTTTCTTCCCGGTAGTCAATACCGGGCCTGGTGTTATAGAGGAGTTTCTTCGCGGTGCTGGCATCCAGCGCCTGGAATCCCTCACCCGTCCAGAAATAGCTTGTAAGGCTGCCGTCTGCAGCGCGCCATTCGAATCTGGCAGCTGTTTGTCTGAAATTGTATGATTCAACCCCGCCGATTTCGCCTGTGTCTGCGCGGAAAACCAGGCTGCGGTCGGGCGAGAAGAGCAGAGCCACCGCATTGTTATCGGGGGTGATGAGCTTGGTGAAAGCGTGAAGCGCTCTTCTCGGGTTCTTCAGGAATGCGGCATTCTTGCCTCTGGGTACACATTTGTGGAACTTGCCATCGTCCCGGCGTTCTGTGGCTTCTACGCCCCAGCGGTCCCATTTGAACTCCATGTAGTCATCGCTGAGGTGGGTGATGTGGGCGGTGTCGCGCTCGCCACCCGTTCTTGCCATGACCATGGCTTCGCGGGAGATACGAACCGTATCAGACCAGCCGGGGAAGACGAAGGTTACCTGTTCGAATTCTTCCTGGCAGTTGTTGCCAGCCAGCGCTTTTTTGATTTCCTCAGCGCGGGGGTGAGGTTCAGGGAAATCCTGTTCCTTGAAGAACTGGTAGATTGCCCTGGCTTCCAGGAAGTCCGAGTAGTAACGGCGGTGTTCCATGTATTCCTGAGCGGCGGATTCCATGTTATTCCGGCGGCGCGTCAGCAGCTCTGTGGCTTCTGCGCAGTTGAGCGTTGCTCCGTGCTTAAGCAGTAAAGCTGCAGATTCGGGAGATTTTGTTATAACCAGCGGAGAGGAGGCATACCCGCTGACCGGCACGCCACGCTCCAGCAGACATTTCACGAATTCGGGCTTATCAATGACGCTGATGAGCGGCATCTTCGGCACTCTGTAGGCATTCGGTTCGAATGGCACAGAAGTAAGTGATATCCTGTTGTCCTCAAGCATCAGCTTAAGGATGTCAAGCGTCTGAATCGAATCAATAGCAGGCGGCGGTACGCCGGCATCAAGCATGGCTTGTGCCATCTCTGTGCTGCGGACGCAGTCCCAGAAATTACTGAGATTGTAGTGTAAATTGCGTCCTGTCAGTGCATCGAGCAAGTCAATATCGCCAGTTTTTGCGATAAAGGCGTATATGTTGCCTGGAAGCCGCAGCCCGGAGTCAAGGAAGAGCTCAATCATATCAGCATCCTCGGTAAGGTCTGAGTGTTGTTCCACCAGCCTTCTGCTGTCTGGCGTCTTGAGCATTTCCGCTACTTTTTCCATATTGCCGGTCAGGATAGCAATTTTTACCTTGTCTTCAGCGCTCTCTGGCACCGGGGAAACAGGCGCAAGCGCTTTGAATGCTGCGCCGTACCGGGCGTCATATGACTTTTGAGCCAGCAGCACATCCAGCGCGGTGCGCCCGTATTTATTGCGGATTCCGGGGTCTACACCCAGTTTCAGCAGAAGGCTGATTGCCACTTCCGGCGTCTCGCCATATTTTGCTGCCGCCAGGTGCAACGGTGTGTTGCCAGTCTTGTCAAGCAGGGTAGTGTCGGGGTCAATATCCTCGATGATTTCGCAGAATTCCTTAATCAGACCGGCAGTTTCTTCCCGTTCCTCCTCATCGTCAGAGAGGAGCCCGTTCATATTACAGAGCGGTTCAACCATATAGAAGAGAATGTTTTCGTTGCCCTTGTCCACCAGGTGGAGCTCATCAGTATCGCTCACAATGTCTTTGAACAGCTCCAGGTTATCTTTGGTAAGCGGTTTGTGCGCGGCAACCATGGCGTAGTTGGCACCCCGCTTGTTCCGCGTGTTCACATCTGCCCCGGCATCTACCAGTGCCCGTATACAGCCGGCGTCCACACTCATGGCCCCTGGGGATAGCGGCGACCGCATGGTACCGTCCGGCTGGTGTACTTCTGCGCTTGCTCCCGCCTCCAGCAGCAGTCTGGTTACAGCCGGGAAATCCGCAGGGTTGTAACTGTAGCCCCTGAAATCGCCACGCACCGCGCATTCCAGCACGCTCCAGCCGGAATCGGTCATGCCATTGGGATCCGCCTCTTGCTGCAGAAGCTTTTGCACCATTTCCACATTGCCATTGCCAGCGGCAGCGGCAATGACATTAGCACCCTTGACAGAGGCGCCCTTTGCCAGAAGAAGTCTGGGGAGGTTATTGTTGCAGTTAATGCAGTATTTCAGAATGCTGCTGCCACCCTGCTTGTCGAGCAGGGCATTGGGGTCTGCGCCATTGCGCAGCAGCAGTGTCGCATGGTTCGGCCGGAAAATCTGGCGTTGGAGTGCATGCTCTCCATCACTGCTGATGGCGTTTATATCAGCACCCAGCGCTATCGCCTTTGCAACGGAAAGCAACGGGTTGCCCCGCCAGTTGTAACTGGCTTTCTCAATAAGCTGTTCCAGATTATCCGGGTCGATGTTGCAGTTGCGGAAATCCTGTTTCATCTGCTCACGCTCCTGTACCGTGGGCTGTCTGTCTGTAATGGCACAGGCCTCCAGCAACTCGCGTATCTCTGCATTTTCCGCCAGATCAATGGCTTTTTTCATCTCCTTGTTGCGCAGATTGATTTTTGCGCCCTTTGCCAGCAGAAGCTGCACATGGTCAATTGAATTAATCAGCACCGCCCTCATCAGCGGCGTGTTGCCGTCGCTGTCTTTCTGGTTGATGTCCTCTTCACCCGCCATCACGTCCTGCACCAGCTCTATGACCTCACCGTAGCCGGGGTGCAGTTCCTCCTGTACCTGAAGAACCATTTCCTCCAGTTCTCTTGCGGTGGGCTCTTCGTCCTGCTTATCCGGGCTCAGGATGATACTGCCTGTGATAATGGCTGCAAGCACCGCCAGACCCAGGAATTTCTGCTTTCTGGAAAAACGTAATTTCATATTACCGACTAGTATAACATATGCTTGCTGTCAGTCAATAACGAAGGATTGCTTTGAATGGGACTGCACACGCACATGTGTCCCAAAGATTTTTTCTGAGAGACGCAAGTGCCGATAAATCCTAGGCTTTCCGAATAGAGGCTTTTTCGAAGCCCCCCTGTACTCAGATTTGAGCACATTTCGGTGGAGAATGCGCCTTATCTACCTGC
>CAJGCV010000116.1 GCA_904501915.1 uncultured Akkermansia sp.
CGGCAGCGTGGAGTTTGTGGGAAACACGGCTTCCAGCTCAACCGACTCTGCCTGGGGCGGCGCGATTTATGGGTTCAGCAGCAGTACCATCACGCTGAGCAACAACGGCAGCGTGGAGTTTGTGGGAAATACGGCTTCCAGCTCAACCGACTCTGCCTGGGGCGGCGCGATTTATGGGAGCAGCAGTACCATCACGCTGAGCAACAACGGCAGCGTGGTGTTTGAGGGAAATACGGCTTCCAGCTCAACCGGCTCTGCCTGGGGCGGCGCAATTTATGGGAGCAGCAGCAGTACCATCACTCTGAGCAACAACGGCAGCGTGGTGTTTGAAGGGAACACGGCTTCCTCCTCTTCTTCTGGTGCCCTTGGCGGCGCGATTTACGGTGATGCCATCTCTTTGCGCAACAATGGCAACGTAGCGTTCATCGGGAATACGGCGAGTGTCGCACCATCTGACACAAGCTTTGCCTATGGCGGCGCGATTTATGGGTATGCTGAGCTGAGTAATAATGCCAGCGTGGTTTTTGAAAAGAATACAGCGAGCGGTAATGGCGGTGCGATTCATGGGTATGCTGAGCTGAGTAACAATGGTAGTGTGGTATTTGAGATGAATACTGCGGGCAATGATGGCGGCGCTATTCAGGGAAACTGTGTGTTGAGTTTTAACGAAAGCATCCTATTTGAGGGGAACTCTGCGAGCTCCTTCTACTCCGTCGAAGGCGGCGCAGTTTGTGATACTGGCAGCACCATGCTGAGCAACAATGGGTACGTTGCGTTTATCGGGAATACGGTGTCATCTACATCTTCCTTTGTCCGTGGTGGGGCAATTGATTCGGGAAATCTCACGTTGAGTAACAATGGGTACGTGGCGTTTAAGGGAAATTCGGCTATCAGCTCAGGTTCTTCTGCCAATGGCGGCGCGATTTATGCTTCTTATGACTTCATGTTGAATAACAACGAGATTGTTGTGTTTGAGGGAAATTCGACCATCAGCTCAGATTCTTCTGCCAATGGCGGCGCGATATATTATCGGAATGCCGGAGCTGTGTTTGCCATTCAGAATAATCAATACGTTAACTTTAAGGGAAACTATATTTTAGCTGATGGAGCATTAAGACTGCATAGTATTTATGCTGATGAAAATAGTCAAGCTTTTGTTCTGCTTTTTTCTGCTCCGGAAAATGGGAGCATAGAGTTCCGGGACCCTGTTGATATAAATGTCTCCACGTATGCCCGAACGAACTTTCATTTGAATGATTGGTATGTGGACGAAAAGGGGAAGAAAATAGCCCAGACAGGTGATATCATCTTCACAGGGATGGACGCTACAGCCGAATACTTGGGAGCAATTCTGACGAAGCATGGCCTGACGGTTACGGGTGAGCAAATGTCGGAGTATATCGAGGCATCCAAAACTTCCGAGATTAAGGGTGTGGCTCAGCTGCATGATGGTCGCCTCATTATCCGGGATGGGGCGGTGCTGAAAGCCGAAGGTATCAAGGTGTTTTCCTCCATCAGCGAAAAAAGCACTCCGACCCTGTGGCTGGATAATGGGGAATTAACATCTTATTTAGATTTTAAATCTAGCAAAAATGTTCTTTCCTTTGCATCGGGGACTGTCTTTGCTTTGAGTGGGCAGAATGCTGCGAGAAACACGACCATTACGTTCGAAGGGGGCAGTTCATTCATCATCACCCTGGATGCAACGCACGCCGCCACGGCGGCACTTACCCTGACCAACAGCACGCTCACCTTGCCCACCACCGGAACCCTCACGCTGCAGTTGAATGCCGGAGAAACCCTGACACAAGGTAAATCCTATGCTTTGCTCAAAGGTATCTCAATGCCAGAGGGATGGGACAATGACTCTATTACGGTGACTAGCAGCACAATCGGCTGGGATGTCAGCTGGAATAATTTGACCTGGGTAGATAATACCCTCTGGCTGTATTATGATGCCCGCCCGGATTTGGAGACAGCAACCTGGACGAATGAATCTGGCGATGGAAAGTGGAACACCTCCTCGGTTAACTGGGAGCAGAATGAAATCGATTACGAATACAAAAATGGCGTAGCGGTGGTATTCGATGGGCAGGGCGCCGGAACTGTGGATCTGGTGGGAGAGCTGGCTCCTGGCAGTGTGTTGGTGAACAACGCTACGGGGCAGGATTACACTTTTGGCGGTAGTGGTTCCCTTGCCGGGGATATGAAACTTACCAAAAAGGGAGCCGGTAATCTGATTATCAGCACCGCTAACAGCTACACCGGCGGCACGGAAATTGATAATAGCCTCTTGACCATTACTCACGCCAATGCACTGGGTACTGGCGGAATCGTGACCAAGGGGAACAGCAGACTGGTGGTCAATGGTGTGACGCTGAAGCTTCAAGGAACGATTGATAACACAGCTGGTGGAGAATTGAGTCTGAAGGGTGCGCTGGATGCCAGCGCTCTGGCATATACGTATCAGTCGGATACACGCGTTTCGCTGGACGGCCTTGAGGTGGAGAAGACCAAGAGCGGCTTCGGTAAGGATGGTCAGTATCAGGTTGTGATTGTCAATGGTGGCATAACGAAGAACGAGGGCGTGATGGTTCAGCATGATAATCATCGTTTGCGTATTCCGCTGATGCTGGGTGCCGATGGTGTAGCTTATGCTTCGATGGCGGGTGTGGATTATTCCCGGTATCACCTGACAGGGGATGACAGAATTGCCGTGAGCGAAATTGCGGATGTAAGCTATCGTGAAAGTGGTATGGAGCTCGTCTACGTGGACATGGACGGCGGCGAGTTGGAGGTAGACCAGAGTATTGCCGTGAATGCCACTGGTGGCAGCATTGATATCACGAAAGCCGCAACGCTGAGCGGGTCGATTGAGGACACCGCGGTGAGCACGGCTGACGGTGACTACAGCAGCAAGATTTCTGCACTCCTGAAGGGCGACACGACCTTGGAAGTGAAGGGCGGCAGCATTACCGTGAGCGGTGATAACAGCTACTCCGGCGGCACGGTGGTGAACGGTGGCAAGCTGATTGCCGGGCATAACAATGCCTTTGGCAGTGGTGATGTGACCGTGAACAACGGGGGTACACTGGATTTGAGCACGCATGTTGTTCCCAACAAGGTGTTCATGAATGGAACATCCACGCTGGCGAATGCCAATGGTGCATCTCACATTGTGCTGGGCGGTGGCTCGCAGGTGAGCTTCAGCAATGGATTTACGCTGGGCTGCGGTAAGACTCTGGAGGTAGCTACCGGTGGCGCGACCTATAAGGGTGCGCTGACGTTGGGCGGTGGCACGCTGGAGCTGAGCGACCAGCTGATAGTGCAGGGGGATGTGGTGTTTGAAGCAGGAAAGTCGACGACTATCGATATTTCCGGCTGGACGACGGCGGGTGATGGCACAGTGCTGGTGGATTTCGGCAGCAGCAACCGCGGCTATGCTGACGGTTGCCTGACGCTGGGCGGCATTGCCGGTGACTGGGAGCTGGCCTTCGATTCGACAACGGGCTTGCTGACCCTGGAGGCGGTGCAGAATCAGCCAGTGTTGCCGCCAGTTGTCTTTGAGCCGAATCTGGACCGCAACCAGCAGGAGGTGTATGATACCATGAAGGATATCATGGCCGGGGAAAATCCCGGTGGTGTGCTGGGCCAGCTGGGGCAGGAGATTGTCGGCTCGCGTGATGAAGCTGCGCTGAAGCGCGCGCTGGATGAAATCAGCGGGCGTGAATATGCCACCATCATGAGCAGCCAGATAGAGGGCAACCTGGGCCACCTGCGCCGTCTGCGCGCCTCTGCCGGCAAGGGAACACCGCTGGGTGAGTATGTGACATTTGGTTGCTGCTACCCGTCAAACAAGGGTGTGGATAAGAGCGATAACAAGGGCTCGAGTGTGATGATTGCACCAAGCCCGGTAATTGATTCCCGCCGTATCCGCGCAGGTGTGTCCGCTTTCCACGAGCAAGCGGAGCTGGATGCTGATGCCAATGGCGACGGCTTTGAACGCTCTGAAACCGGTGCACAGCTGACGATGGAGTATCTGGTGAGCAATGATTTTGTGCTGGGTATGGGGCTTTCCCACAGCCGTACGAAGCTGAGCCCGACCTATGGTAAGCGCCGCGATGAGGACAATACACATGTTGACCTCTATGGTGTGTACCAGAGCGGACGCTGGAGCAGCACCACCGCACTGGGTGTGGGCTTGCACCAGCATGAGCTTGGCCGCACGGTGGCTGGTATGCAGACGGAGGCGGAGGCTGATGGCCTTTCTGTGAACTTCCTGCAGGATGTGGCCTATACAGTATGGGCTGATGAGCAGCATGGTGTGCAGGTGTTCGGTTCTGTGGAGAGCTCGTTCAACATGATTGATGCATTCTCAGAAAGTGGTGCAGGTAATGCCTCTCTGCTGGTGGATGAGCAGGAAGCCTGGGCTACGGATGTGACGCTGGGTATGCGTTATAACCGCGCGCTGCCTGCGCTGGGTAAGGCTCTGCCAGGCACGCTGACGGTGCAGGCCGGTGTGGTAGCCAGCCTGGGTGACCGGGAACACGATGTCAGCATGCGCTTTGCCGGGGCTCGCGGCTATGCCTTCAAGCAGCATGCTGCCGAGCGCAGCCGCTGGGGCTACAACGTAGGCGTATCGGTGAATCTGCCGGTGACTGCCGAAACGGCGCTGTATGGCTCTGCCGAAGCGGTGATTCGCAATGCCTCAACCAGCGTGGATGCCCAGCTGGGTGTGAAGATGGCATTCTGATTCCGGAAGACCAGGATATCTTCAACAACCAGCTGCTGCGCTGCGGTGGCTGGTTGTTTTGGTAAAATCTGCAAATTGAAAATTGCCAAAGTGCCCGGATGGGTGTAGTATAGGTGCATGAGACGCTCCCCTATACCCGGATTGGTGCTGGCAGATGGCTGGCTTGCTCCCTTTGAAC
>CAJGCV010000117.1 GCA_904501915.1 uncultured Akkermansia sp.
ACGCCCTTCACCGGCTTTACCTGCGTCACGCGCCCGCACAGCTGGAATCTGATCTCCTCCTTCATTCCTCATCCTCCTCATACTCGTCATCCTCATCCCCGCTGAAATCCAGCTCCAGCTGCCCAGGGTCAGCAATATGCGTGCTGCCCTTAGCCACCAGCTTAATGCTCCCGCTCATCTTCGCCGAAACCGTCTGGGCATCCAGATTCACCTCAACGGCAAACGACAAAGCAATCTTCCCATTCTCGGCATCCTCGCGCAACCGGCGGTACACCTGCTCATGCATAGAACTGGCCAGCGCATTCTTCACCGCATCCAGCTCCGCCTCAATATAATCCCCATCCGTAGGCACATGACGCTCCACCCGGCGCACCGGCTTAGGCTCAGGCTCCGGCATCTGCAGCTCCACACAATTAAGCGAACCACACACACTATCCAGCTCCCACACACCAGACTCCAGGCGATACACAGCGCGCCCGCGCACCCGGTCACCCAGAAAATCCGCGCACGCAACCAGCCAGGCATCCCTCCAATCGGCAAAATACCCCAGCATCTTCTCCTCCGGGTAATAATAATCCCGGTGCCGGCATCCGTCATGCACAGCATACCTCACATCTGAAGCACACACAACCCGGTCAGGCCACACACTCAGCCACCCACCAGGAAGCACGCGGAACTTCCCCTCATCAGCCAGCCGGCGCAGCTGCTCCTGCACCGCCTCACGAGAAATCTCCTCATACCCCCTCTTGCGAAGCTGGCGAACCAGCCCCGCAAAAGAAATACCCTCATCCTGGCAACCCTTCAGAATCTGATAAACAGCCTGACCTGCATTTGAATTCCTGTACATACAATATCAATAAATTAAAAGTTAAAAATGAACATTAAGCTTTTGCAACTCCCAACGCGGCGGATTAAAATCCATATCCGGCAGCTGCAGCCCGCCCCACTCGCCCGTAGCAACGCAGCGGGAATACTGCTCCAGCCCAACCTGGTAATGCGTGCGGTACGCAATCATCAGCGTTGCCGGCACCCACGCCAGGCGCGTCTGGTGCGGGAAAATAGTCTCCGCAAAAAGGAACACAAACCGCCGCGCCTCCGGCTCCCCGGTGCAAACCTGGAACAAATCCGCGTACATCGCAGCTTGCACCCCGTAGCTGTAATCCGCCATCGCAGCATTGATGCCAGCCTCGGTAACACCTCGGCTCGTAACCTTCGCATCCAGCAGCACCGGGTCCTCCAGCGGCAGAATATCCAGGCATCCGCACACCGTCAGCGGCACCGGTAGCATCACGCCGTTCACCGCCTCCACACGCACGAACATAGCAACCTGGGTCAGGCAGGTCTCGCCAACCTTCAGCCCGAGCTTCTGCAAGTGTTCCGTCATGGAATTCGCCATATCGTTCACCAGCTTCAGCTCCTCCAGCTCCAGGAACACATCACCCCTGGCAGCACGCTCATCCCAGCGCGCCTTCTGCTCCTTGCTCTGGTGACCACCCGCGTGCGGCTTGCCGTTCGCGCAAATCTGCACCTCCTTAGACTCGT
Organism: uncultured Akkermansia sp.; assembly: GCA_904501915.1. GTDB lineage: Bacteria > Verrucomicrobiota > Verrucomicrobiia > Verrucomicrobiales > Akkermansiaceae > Akkermansia. Next base: position 1,543 of record CAJGCV010000117.1, read on the forward strand.
AAAAATACTTCCTGGCAAACACATCCGGAGTCAGCACCGCGGCATCCACAGCAGAACCCAGCTTAAACCCGGCACTCTTCTTCTCAATACCGGCATCCAGATTCATCTTGAAACGCAGCGGATTCTCCATGAACTCCACCAGGCTGCTCTTACTCACACAATTCGGCAGCTCCTTCTTCCACTTGTGATACTCATCAGGATCCACAAGCCCAATAGCGCTACCCTGCTTATCCAGCAGCTCCTTCACGCGCTCCAGCGACAGCCGTTCAAAATCACTCGCATCCATAATCGTCAATCGTCAATAAACATTCACTCCCAGTTAATGTTCAACTCAGCAGCAGCAGCCTCCAGCAAATCATGCTCACCGCTCAGCAGCCACTCACACAGCTTCACCAGCTGCTCCTTATCCGCAGCCGCCGGCACCGTCACAGACCGACCAGCCAGCCACTTCGCAAACACCTCCCACTTCACCTTGGCAGCGCGCAGAGCAGCCTTCACCTTGTCAGCAGCATTCATCTGCGGCAGCGCTATGGGACTATCAACCACAGCCGCCTCCTCAGCCTCCAGCCTGAAACCATCATCAGCCTTGCGAGCCTTCGCAGCCACACCCAGCCCCGTAGCAGCAGCGGCCGGTGCCGCATCCTCCACCACAGAAGCCCTGGCCTCACGCATCTCACGCGGGCCCTCATCACGCACCTCGTCCACCGTAGGCAGACCCAGCAGAACCTCCGGGCAGCAAGACTTCGCAAACCAGCTCGCCGCGCGGTAGCGGAACATCTGCTCAGGCATCTCGGTCCACTTATTCCCGTTCTTCTTATCCCAGCCAGCCTTAGAAACCAGCTCCGGCGTAATCTCCGGGCCCTCCTCCACAGAACCATCCCACCTATAGCCGCGCATCTTCAGCCCACCGCGCCAATCTGTCCCATTCAGGTTCACATACTCCAGCTTGGAGTAGCGGCTACTGTTCCGCAGCAGCGCCAGCGCAAACTGGCCACTCCAGCTCGGATTCCCATAAACGACATACAGATTCTGCATCACCATCAGCGGGTCCACCTGCAGGCGCTGCGCCGTATTCAGCGCAATCAGCACATTACCAGGCTGCTTCTGGTACGCCTGCGGCACAATCGTGCTGCTCGCCAGCTTATCAGCCACCTCCAGCAACTGCGGCAAATTCTGAAACGCCGTCAGCACACCATTACCAGGACGAATCGTAATCTCGTTACTCATGGTAAAAATCCTCCTTCCTTACTTGCTCAGAACATCCACCAGCCCCTTAAGAAAATCGCTCTTTTCAGAATCCTGGATTGAGCGGCCCCACCATTCACCCAGCACAGCAAGAGCCTTCGGGTTACACCCCATTCCATCCTTTGCCAACTGAGCAAAAGCCCCGTTCAGCAAGATGAGCACACTCCTCTTGCGAGAAAGCACATTCAGACCATCAAACTCCATCCGAGTATGCACACCCTCCATATCCACAACAGTCAGCACACCCGGCTCATCCATCTCAATTTCATGCTTCACCAGCATGTCGCGCACCTGGCTGAACTTCAACTTCCCGCAGCAGGAACCCTGCTGCGCCGACTTCTCATTTTTGTTTTCGTTAAACATAACAGTGTAAAGTTGCCAGCTTGCATACGGCCTGGCTGGCGCAGGTGTTATTACGCAGGAACCCCGGAAGCCCGCACCGTAGCCCACGGACCCCAGGCAAAGAGCGGCAGGGAATCGAACCCTGCACATCAGGTTGCCAGAGCAACCCTCCAGGAGCATAGCCCCCGCACTCCCCGCTGCATTTAGCCCGGCAGCGAACGGTCAGGTACTGTATTGGCAATTCTCTCGAATGAAAGAGATCCCGCCGCGGGGAATCGAACCCCACCCAGGCCACGCACCAGGAAAAATGCCCAGACCTGGTGCCTCCACGCGGTAGATTATCGGAAGCACATTTAAAGCCCGTGCCTCCACCAGGCTCCAACTCACAATGGATAATTCAGCAGCCCGCGCTTCACAGCGCCAGCATGCCGCGCCCGGGACTCGAACCCGGAAGAAAACTCCCTGACCCTCCTGCGACAATATTCATCCCTTACCTTATACAGCATCGCAGGTATCACAGCGCAGCAGAATTTCCGGGAACTTATTCTCTCGCTCCCCCGGTGGAGCGCAGGCGGCTCTCTACAAGCGCGCAAACTAACCCTATAAAAGCGCTTGAACAGAACCTATGTAAAACCAACTCACTCCAGCGGCACAAAAACGCGCCTCCTATCCAGCCTCCCCCATCTACGCTGACACGCCCGAACAGCCCTCCTCCTGCGAGTCTGCTCCCTGGCCTGTAACCTTTTCAGCAGCCCGCGCACATGAGCCCGGCAGTAAACCTTCAGAGCCCTCACACCAGATGCAGTCGCCACGCGCACCTCCTCACTCTGCAAATACCCTTTCTGCTCATACCGGCTCAACGAAGAATGACACACCCCCAGAATACAGCACGCCTCATGCGTGCAGCACATACCCGTAGGCACCCCCTCCTTCACCGCAGGGCGCACAGAAAGAAACCTTTTCACCCCCTTGGCCTCCCAATACAAAAGCGGCGAACCACCACCCTGCTTCACCTTCACGCACTTCACCCCTGCCCTATGCAAACTCGCGCGCACAGCCCGCCGCGTCACTCCAGCCGCAGCAGCCACCTCGTGAGTAGACAGCCACCCCTTCGGCGCAACATCCTCCACACACGACTTCTTCCGGCTGAAGCCAACCAGAGACCTCACCTTATTCCCGCTCATACCATTCCCCCTTTCTCATCCAGCAACACGCGAACCTCCTCCGCCGTAGCCAGCACGCAGTTCGGATACCACACCCCCTCATGCCATATCACCGCCTGGAACACATCATCCACCCACGCCCAGCGTAACTCCAACTCGGCAACAACCCTCCCGGCCGCCGTATCCGGAATTCCGAACACAACCTTACGCCGCTCCACCTCCGATGCTATCGACACCCTGCTCATACCTCAACCAATCAAACGCAGAACCAGCTCCCACAGCCCACCCACCAGCAGCACAACCACCGCCAGCGAACCAACATACACAGCCACCAGCAGCAGCATCCCGCCGCAATCCGTGCAGCGCAAATCATCGTCACCAGTCAGCCTGGCAAGCTCTGCCCCATCATCCTCAATAGGAGGACAGCCGGCAAAAGATAAACTCAGCCATTCATTATCAACGCTGGGTAAAATCTTCCGGCC
>CAJGCV010000118.1 GCA_904501915.1 uncultured Akkermansia sp.
ATTTACGATTTGTAAGTCAGCGGCTTACGCCGATATACCCGCAAGCAAACGCTTACTACCGATGGCGAGGCAGGTGATATTCCAACGCGATTTTTTCACGCAGAACACTTTGCCTTTATGGCGTTTAAGGCTGTTTTTCCATCATCTTTGGGACACATGTGGAAGAAACGCACACGTGTAGCGGATTTACGATTTTGGATTTACGATTTACGATTTGTAAGTCAGCGGCTTACGCCGATATACCCGCAAGCAAACGCTTACTACCGATGGCGAGGCAGGTGATAATCCAACGCGATTTTTTCACGCAGAACACTTTGCCTTTATGGCGTTTAAGGCTGTTTTTCCATCATCTTCGGGACACATGTGACGTGTGGTCCAAAGATGATGGACGTGAGGCTTTACGAATCATGTTGCTCAGGTACAGATTCAAGATGCGCCTGGCGTCCCCCCCCTGATTTTACTGTGCCAGGGCAATGAGCAGTTTGTTGTGAATGCCGCCGAAGCCGCCATTGCTCATGACCAGCAGCACGTCGTTCGGGTGTACGTGCGTGACCACGTGCGCCACGATATCATCCACATTCTGCCCCACGTAGGCATCTGTGCCGGCGGCCTGGATATCGACCACAAGCTGTGCTTCATCCAGGCGCTGTTCGGGGGTGAGGCGCTTGTGGTTCTCGATGCGGGAGATAACAGCAAAATCTGCCGCAGAGAGCGCCTCTGCCAGTTCTTTCTGGAAGAGGTTGCGTATGGTGGTGTTGCTGCGGGGTTCAAAGAGCACCCACAGGCGGCTCTTGGGGAAACGCTGGCGAAGGCCCTCGATGGCCTGGCGTATGGCGGTGGGGTGGTGGGCAAAGTCATCCACCACGGTAACGCCATTCACCGTGCCACGCACCTCCTGGCGGCGGGCTACACCCTCGAAGCTATCCAGCGCGGTGCGGATCTGCCCGGCATCCAGGCCGGAGAATGCAGCTGCGCAGGCGGCCATGGCGGCGTTGCGAACGTTGAAATCACCAATCATCGGCACGCTGAAACGCTCTCCGCACAGCTGGCAGGGGGCATGCTCCCCTTCCCCAGCGGGTTTGCAGGTAAGGGTAAAGCTGCAGCCATCGGTGCGGTGCTCCACATCCGTAATGCGCACATCGGCATCCTCGCTCATGCCGACGCTCACCATGCTGACCATCTTGAGCTCTGCAGCGGCATACTGGCGCACATCGGCACAATTTTCGCAATCTGCGTTGATGAAGACCATGCCATTGCGCGGCACGACGCGCAGCAGACGCTTGAAGGAGAGTTTGATTTCCTCCACATCGGCGTAAATATCGGCATGGTCCATTTCGATATTGTTCACAATGACCACCTCGGGCAGGTAGTGAAGGAACTTGGAGCGCTTGTCAAAGAAGGAGGTGTCGTACTCGTCCCCTTCCAGCACGCAGAAGTCAGAATCCGTGAAGCGACCGCCGCGCCCGAGGTTGCGGGCGATGCCGCCAATCATGAAACTGGGGTTGAGGCCGTTTGCCTCGAGCATCCAGGTGAGCATGGAGGTAGTGGTGGTCTTGCCGTGTGTGCCGGTCACCACAAGATTACGCTTGCCCCACAGGAAAAATTCCTTCATTGTTTCCGGCAGGCTCATGTAGCGCAGGTGGCGCTCCAGCACGGCTTCCACTTCAATATTCCCGCGGCTCATGGCATTGCCGATGACCACAATGTCGGTTTCGTCCGGGATGTTGGCGGGGTTATACCCCTGAAAAATCTGGATTCCCTCATTTTCCAGGAATGTGGACATAGGCGGGTACACGTTGGCATCAGTGCCGGTTACCACGTAGCCCTTGCGTGCCATGGCCGATGCAACTGCCCCCATGGCGGTGCCACAAATCCCGAGAAAATGAACGTGTTTCATACTGTTCCTGAACAATTCGTAGAAGTGGTGAAGAGGTTATATCATCTCCTGTGCTAATGCAAGATTTTTTTAGGGCATGCAAACAGCACCGCACGCGCGTACCCAGAATTCAGGATATGTGGATTTACGATTTTTGATTTACGTTTTGAAAGTTGGCGACTTACGCCGCTTTCAAACTAAAAAAAGCCAGCAGATGCGTAAAACGCCGCAGAAACGCGCATACAGAACAGCTGGCATCCTAGTCCATTACAGAGCACAAACGCCAAATAGACGCACCAGGACGCGATTTTTGAAAAAATGACATACTATATTATTGAGCGCGCGCGTACACGCGCGTATAGTGTGGGGCACTTATGAGTGATAACGTAACGCCCCCGGAGGATGCTGAGAAGCTTTCGACCGGGGCTCAGCAGGAGTACGGCGCCGCCCAGATTGACAAGCTGGAGGGTCTTGAAGCCGTGCGTAAGCGTCCGGGTATGTATATTGGCGACCCGGATGAACGTGGTTTGCATCACTGTGTGTTCGAAGTGCTCGATAACTCGATTGACGAGCACCTGGCCGGATACTGCAGCAAAATCATCATCCAGATTCACGAAGGCGGCACGATTTCCGTGATTGACAACGGCCGCGGCATTCCGGTGGATATACACCCGAAGTTCGGTATTCCCGCCGTGGAGCTCGTGCTCACCAACCTGCATGCCGGCGGCAAGTTCGGCCAGGGGGCGTACAAGTACTCCGGCGGTCTGCACGGCGTGGGTGCCAAGTGCGTGAACGCGCTTTCCGATTTCTTCAAGGCCGAGGTGCGCCGCGACGGCAAGCGCCATGTCATCACCTTCGAGCGCGGCAAGACCACCGAGAAGCTGCACGTGGTAGGCACCTGCCCTGACAGCCAGACCGGCACGGCCATCACCTTCCTGCCGGACCCGACCATTTTCACCGACACGGTGGAGTTCAAGTTTGACCTGCTGGCCCGCCGCCTGCGCGAGCTGGCTTTCCTGAACCCCGGCCTCGTCATCGAACTGGTGGACGAGCGCAGCGGCCAGGAACGCACCGAGACATTCTACTACGCGGACGGTATCCGCGAGTTCGTGAAGCAGCTGGGCGAGAACAAGACGCTCATCACCGCCGAACCCATCGCCATGAGCGGCGTGCGCCACATTGAGGTGGAGTACGACGGCAAGACCATGGAGGACGATGTGATTGTGGACGTGGTGATGCAGTACAACGACAGCGACCGCTATCAGATTCAGTGCTATGCCAACTCCATTTTCAATGCGGACGGCGGTACGCACCTTTCCGGTTTCCGCAGCTCGCTCACCCGCGCCATCAACAACTACGCCAAGAGCAACAACCTGCTCAAGGATAAGGACCCCAGCCTGAACGGCGACGACGTGCGCGAAGGTCTGGTGGCTGTTATCTCGGTGAAGATGCCCAACCCGCGCTTCTCCTCCCAGACGAAGGACAAGCTCGTGAACACCGAGATTGAAGGTGTGGTGAGCAGCGTGGTATACGAAGAGCTGAAGGAATACTTCGAGGAGAACCCGCAGGTGGCCAAGACCATCATCGACCGCTGCCTCATCGCCTCCCGTGCCCGCGAAGCCGCCCGCAAGGCACGCGAAAGTGTGCGCAAGAGCGCCATGACCGTGGGCGGTGGCCTGCCCGGCAAGCTGGCAGACTGCTCCTGCCGCGATCCGAAGCTCAGCGAGCTGTTCATTGTGGAGGGTGACTCCGCAGGCGGCTCTGCCAAGATGGGTCGCGACCGCCGCACGCAGGCTATCCTGCCGCTGCGTGGTAAGATTCTCAACGTGGAGAAAGCCCGCCTGGACAAGGCCCTGGGCAGCGAGACGATTCAGAACATCATCACCGCCATTGGTGCCGGTATCGGCGATGGCGAGGGTGAAGGCTCCTTCGACCTGAACAAGGTGCGTTACCACAAGATTATCCTCATGGCTGATGCCGACGTGGACGGCTCCCACATCTGCACACTGCTGCTCACCCTCTTCTGCCGCCACATGCCGCAGCTGGTACGCGCCGGGTATCTCTACATTGCCCAGCCGCCGCTGTACCGCGTGATTCACCGCAAGGTGGAGCAGTACGTGCAGGATGAAGTGGCGCTCAACCGCAAGCTCATTTCCCTGGGCGCGGGCGATGTGACCCTGCGCACACCGGACAAGAGCAAGGAGTTCGATGCCGATTCCCTCATGGCCATTCTGGAAACCCTCATCAACCTGCAGAAGTATGAGGGCAGCGTGGCCCAGCACGGCGGTGACTTCAAGGACCTGCTGCGCCACCGCGCCGACAACGGCGCTTTCCCGCAGTACCTGGTGAAGGTGCGCTGCGGTAATGATGAGGAGGTGCAGTACTTTGCCGATATGGACAGCCTCTCCGCATTCTCTGAGGAGAACCGCGACCTCTTCCTCTTCGGCGAACCCAGCGAGGAAGAACTGGCTGCCAACCCGCTGCCGGTGCGCGAAGGCCCCAGCCGCCGCGCCCTGCTGCACGAACTGCACGAGGCCAAGGCCATCACGCGCGTGCTGGCACGCCTGGAGGAGCTCGGCATTCAGCCCGACCACCTGCTGAGCGACGACGCCCCGGTGTTCGAACTGGTGGAAAACTCCCGCAACACCGTCACACCCATCTTCTTTGTGGGTGATATTCTGGCCAAGGTGCTGGAGATTGGCGGCCGCAGCGTGACCATCACCCGATTCAAGGGTCTGGGTGAAATGGACGCCAAGGACCTCTACGCCACCACCATGGACCCCGAGAAGCGCGAGCTGCTCCGCGTGCGTCTGGATGATGACAACGCCGTGCAGGCCGACAAGATGTTCACCATCCTCATGGGCGACCTGGTGGAACCCCGCCGC
>CAJGCV010000119.1 GCA_904501915.1 uncultured Akkermansia sp.
CACATAGGCCAGGAATTCGGCAGGCGGGTCCTGCGCGAAATAGATGACCGTGAATGTCAGCGTAAGCCCGAAAGCCAGCGACAGGGCGGATGCAGCACCGAACGAGGAGAGCATGCCGCGCAGTTTGGCGCGCTTGTACTCCTTCTCGGCTTCTTCACTCATTTGAATATGTAAGGCCATGACTAAAACTTTTCCTACATATTTAATATATTATTCATCCAATGGCAACCCAAAAAGCCATATTATGCTTCTTTTTCCTTGGCTATCCCCCAAACAGAAAAAAACACAGCAAACAGCCATCCCATCTGTCTAGTGTGAAAAATGGATTTTTTTAGGCGGGGCGCAGAACTTCAATCCTGCCGTAATGAGTAAAAAGGGCTGAAGGACATCGCTTCAATAAGAGATACGTCCTGCCCCCACAAATCCCCATTCTACCGGGATGGGAAACCGGCATCAATAGCCGGAGTCAGACACATCATCGTTTGCATGATAATTTTCCTGTCTGAGTTCCGGGGTGAACGCAACGGCGGCATAGTCCACGCCAGGATATAAGTAGACAATGACATTTCCACCCATGGCGGCAGCGCGGCGGCGCACTTCCTGCAGGCAGTCTTCGGAGGCGAGGTCATCCCCGGAATCGCCTTGCAGCAGGAACCGCCCGACAATACGAGTACCGGGAGTATCGGGCAGCATGGGGAGGAACTCCACTTCATACGGCTCAACAACCGGGCGTGTACCGGAAAGGAGCTCGTGTTCCTCCGGGCACCAGCGGCACTGCTGGCAGGCACTTAAGCCCAGCATGAGCAGCATGGCACAACTGACACAAAAGCGTTTCACAATCAATACTCCGGAGCAGGCACAAATTTGCAGCAGAACACATCCACTCCTTCTGCATGCAGATGAATATCAATGCACCCCGGGCGGTGATGCACGGTATAGGCATCGTGATTCTCCGGCGGGCGTGGAGAAAAGCGGCCGATGCGCTCCGGTGCCAGCACGGCGTTTCGCAACACAGAAATGAGGTGCTGGTTGTTCATATCCAGCATGCGTTCATAATCTGTGGTAGGCAGGGTCAGCAGTGGTACGTTCTTGGAGCTCACGGGCGCACTATACACGCCGGGGGAGATTTCGTCAAGGGCTTTTTACGAATCGGCACGCTGTTCCGTGCGGCGGAGGCGGAGCTGACCGCAGGCGGCATTGATGTCGTGCCCTTTTTCGTAACGCATGGTTACGGGAATTTTCTCGTTCATGAGGGCACGGCAGAACGCCTTGCAATCCGCCTCCGACGGGCGCACCCAGGGGAGACCTTCCACGGTGTTGTAGGGGATGAGATTCACCTTGGCATTCAAATCGCGTGCGATGCGGGCGAGCTTGCGGACCTCGGGCAGCATAGCATTGACATCCTGAATCAGAATGTACTCCAGCGTAATCATGTGCTTGCCGGTGCGGTTCCACTCACGCAGCGCAGGCAGGAGTTCCCCCAAAGGCCACTTGCGGTTCACCGGCATGACCTGGGAACGCACTTCATCACTTGCGCCATGGAGCGACACCGCCAGGCGCAGCGGTTTGCCGAAGGCAGCCAGGCGGCGAAGTCCCGGCACATTACCGGATGTGGAGATAGTGATATGGCGCGCGCCGATGTTAAGCCCGTGCGGGTCAAGAATGATGGTGAGGGCCGCCAGCAGATTGTCCATATTGGCCAGCGGCTCACCCATGCCCATGAAGACGAGATTATCCACGCGTTCTCCGGCAATTTCCTCGGCAGCCAGAATCTGGCCCAGGATTTCGGAAGCCGTGAGGTTGCGGGTAAAGCCCAGCAGCCCGCTGGCGCAGAACCGGCACCCGAATGCACACCCCACCTGCGAGGAAACGCAGAGCGTGAGGCGGGAGCTATGTGCCCCGCCCTGCCCGACGGCGGCAGGGATGATAACGGATTCGACGAGGTGCCCATCCTGCATGCGGGAAAGGAATTTGCGGGTCGCGCCGGTAGTGCTTTCGCTGATTTCAACCACCTGCAGCGGGCGCAGGCAGAAACGCTCCGCCAGTTCCGCACGCAGAACCGGGGGCAGATTAGACATCTGCTCAAACGAGGTGGCGCGGTGCTTCCAGAGCCACTCCTGAAGCTGAGTGGCGCGGAACGGCTTGTGTCCCATGCTTCCGAGCAGTTCCACCAGAGCCTCGCGCGTGTATTCAAGCAGGCAGTCCATGGAAATCAGAGCAGCGTATTGACATATTCATCAACCTTGAAGGGGATGAGGTCGTCTTTCCCCTCGCCCACGCCCAGAAAGACCGGAGCAATCCCCAGTTCATCCTGAATGGCCACGGCCACACCACCTTTGCCGGAGCCGTCCATCTTCGTGACCACCACGGCGGAAAGCGGGGTGGCTTTGTGGAATTCGCGGGCCTGCATGAGCGCATTGCCGCCGGTTGTGGCATCGACCACGAGGTAGCATGCCTGCGGGGCGGCGGCATCCTGCTTGGCAATGGAACGGCGTATTTTCGCCAGTTCCTCCATCAGGTTGTGGCGGGTGTGCAAGCGACCGGCAGTGTCGCATATAAGGTATTGAACCCCATCGTTGAGGGCGCGGGTGTGCGCCTCGTAACAGACGGAGGCGGGGTCCTGGTTCTCGCGGCCTTTATAAAGGGGCACCTGCAGACGGGTTGCCCAGCTTTCCAGCTGTTCTACGGCGGCGGCGCGGAATGTATCCGCCGCGGCGAGCAGCACTTTATGCCCCTGCTGCTGGAGACGGTGCGCCAGTTTGGCGCTGGTGGTGGTCTTACCGGCGCCGTTGACACCAACCATCATGATAACCACGGGCCTGCCCTCCTGCGGCTGAGGCAGTACGGGCAGATTCTGCGGGAATGCGGCGCGCAGCTGTGCTTTGATGTAGTCTACAATATCACAGGCATCCTGCGAGTTCTGCTCCTGCAAATCCTCAATCAGGGGGATAACGCGTTTGGCACCGATATCGGAGGAAATGAGGTCAGCCTCGAGTTCATCCCAATCAATTTCGGGTTCACCGAGGAATTTATCAACCAGCCGTGAGAAGAAATGCGCCATGGTTCTTATTTCTGGGCAGCGGCGGCGATAACGCCATGAATAAAGGGTGCACTCTTACTGCCGGAGAATGCATGGGCCAGGGCCGTAGCCTCGGACACCACGATGGGCACTTCGAGATGATTCTCCTCCAATTCGTACAGCGAGATATAGAGGACGGCCTTATCCACATAATCCAGGCGCTCCACGGAGTAGTTCTGCAGCAGGGCTTCCAGGCGGGGTTCCACCAGGGGGATGCGGGCAATCACGGCAGCCACCATGGATTCCACAGCCGGGCGGAGCTCCTTCATATCCTGCGCCATGCGGGCCAGGCCCACGTATTCCTTGTTATCGGAAAGGGATTCCGGAGACTGCAGCACAAGGCAGGCCTGCATCATGCGGGAACGGCGGTTCATGGCGGAAGCCAGCGCCTCCAGCGGCTGGCGGTATGCCGGGAAATCCGCAAACTTCGGCATCAGGTCGCGCCCCATGGCCGCTACGATACCCGCGAGCCGGAGGGCATCGCCCGTGCGCTGTGCCAGCGGGGCTGAGGAATCGCGCAGTTTATCCCCGAGGCTGTACTGCAGCGAGCGCACAGCGGCATCAAAGGTTTCCGATTGAGCGGCGTAATGCTCTATTTCATCGCGCAGAGCGGCGGTGGTCAGGTCGCCGTGCATGCGGTTCTGCAGTTGTTCCAGACGCTCGGCGAGCAGACGGGCGGAGTCTGCCGCATCACGGCAGGTGTGCAGCAGCGCTTTGGCATATGCCGTACGGAAATGGTCGCGCTCTTTTTCCTGGGCTATTGACCAGAACAGCTCTGTATCCAGCGGCTGAGAACCATTCGCCAGGTAGGAATAGAGATAACTGAGCGCACATTGGCGCACTTTGGTACGGGAAATATTCATAACGGGATGTCAGCAATCAGGATTATTCTTTCAAACAAAACCGCTTAAAGAATGCTCATCATGGCCAGGGCTGCGCGGGCGGCTTCGCGTCCGCGGTTCAGCGAGCTGGCAATGCAGCGGGTAAAGGCCTGCTCTTCATTATCAAGCAGCAGCACCTCGTGCACCACCGGCACCAGCGAATCACAGGAAATCTGCATCAACTGGTTGGTGATAGTTGTGCCGATGAGGTCTGCATGGGCCGTACTGCCACGCAGGATAACGCCCAGAGCAATCACCGCAGACGGCGTTTCGTTGCGATGAGGGTGTACAATCGAACGATTCACCATGACCGGCACTTCAAAGGCTCCGGGTACTCGCACTACATCCACTTTGACCGCAGGAGCATTCTGCTTTATTTCAGCCAGGCAGTTCTCCAACAGAGCATTGGTATACTTTTCATTGTAGCGGGAGGCCACCACCGTTACACAACCAGTAAGATGACGGTGTTCTTGTTTTTTGGGAAGCTCAGTAGACATGGCGGTGAAATATACGTTCCAGCGGCGTCGGTGTCCGCTGAGAGGCACGCTACCACATCCCCCCGTTCCGGTCAAGCGCAAAGTAATAAAAAATCACGCACCTGGGTCTGTTTCAGATTTGCTGGTAGAAGGTACGAGAAGTTTTGTGCATTCTTTGAAGTCTCAGGAAGTGAACTTGCCGTAGTTTCAAGAACAAGTACCGTACATCAAACAAACCGCAGGCCTTGGCCTGTATCCGTTTGA
>CAJGCV010000120.1 GCA_904501915.1 uncultured Akkermansia sp.
CGGGCCTCCAGCTGGGCTTCCACGCTCAGCGGAACGTGCACAGCCATCTGGTCACCGTCGAAGTCAGCGTTGTAACCCGTACACACCAGCGGGTGCAGACGGATAGCGCTACCTTCAATCAGCACAGGCTCGAAAGCCTGGATGGAAAGACGGTGCAGCGTAGGAGCACGGTTCAGGAACACGGGATGACCCTTGGTCACCTCTTCCAGAATATCCCACACAATGGCTTCCTTGCGGTCAATCATCTTCTTGGCGGAACGCACGGTGTGCACATAGCCAAGCTCCTTGAGGCGGTGGATGATGAAGGGTTCGAACAGGCTCAGGGCCATCTTCTTGGGAAGACCGCACTGGTTCATCTTCAGGTTCGGACCAATCACAATCACGGAACGGCCGGAGTAGTCCACACGCTTACCGAGCAGGTTCTGACGGAAGCGGCCGCTCTTGCCCTTCAGCATGTCGGACAGGGACTTGAGCGGGCGATTGCCGGCGCCGGTCACGTGGCGGCCATGGCGGCCGTTGTCGAACAGGGCGTCCACAGCTTCCTGCAGCATGCGCATTTCGTTGCGCTTGATCACCTCCGGGGTCTGAAGAGCGGCAAGCTCGCGCAGACGGTTGTTACGGTTGATGACGCGGCGGTACAGGTCGTTGAGGTCACTGGTGGCAAAACGGCCACCGGGCAGCGGAACGAGCGGACGCAGGTCCGGAGGAATCACCGGCAGGGTAGTGAGCACCATCCACTCGGGCTTGCAGCCGCTGGTGCGGAACCCCTGCACAAGCTGCAGACGCTTGGCAAGCTTGCGCTTGTTCTGCTTGGAGTTGGTCTTCTCCATCTCCTGGCGCAGGGTGTCTACCAGAGCATCCAGGTCGATGGTGGCAAGAAGGCGCTGGATAGCAGCTGCACCCATGCCAGCCTCGGGGGCGTCGTCACCGTAGTCGTCGACGAGTTCGTCGTACTCTTCCTCGGTGAGAATCTGACCACGCTCGATGCCGGCCACATCCTTGGGGTCGATGACGATGTAGTCCTCGTAATAAATCACGCGCTCCAGGTCGCGGGCGGTGAGGTCGAGCATGAGACCGATGCGGCTGGGCATGCACTTGTAGAACCAGATGTGGGTCACCGGCACGGCCAGGTTGATGTGGCCCATGCGCTCACGGCGTACGCGGGAGGAAGTTACCTCCACACCGCAGCGGTCACAGACCATGCCCTTGTTCTTGGCGCGCTTGTAGCGGCCGCAGGAGCACTCCATGTCGCGGGTCGGGCCGAAGATGCGCTCGCAGAACAGACCGCCCTTCTCGGGCTTGAAGGTACGGTAGTTGATTGTCTCGGGGTTCTTAACTTCGCCGCTGGACCATTTCTGGATATCCTCCGGGCTGGCCACGGTGATGCAAACCTGATCGAAGTTCTTGGGCTTCTCGCTGTTAAGGTCGTTAAAAGACATATTAGTGTATATTTGAGAGGTTTGGGAATTGCTACCCGGGCCGGTGGGCCCAGGTAGCGGTTACAGGTTTACATATCGTCGTCTTCCTCGTCATCATCGGAGCCGGCGTATTCATCGCCATCCTCCTCCATATCGGAGAAATCACCGTCGAAATCGTCGTCATCGTCAGAACCAAAGGTTTCCTCATCATCCATACCGTCGCCGGCAAGCAGAGCGAAGAGGTCGTCCGTGGTCTGCGGTGCGTTCTCGCGGTCGCGCTTCTCGGTGGGCTGCACGTTGAGGCAGAGTGCCTGCATTTCCTTGATAAGCACGTTGAAGGATTCGGGGGTGCCGGCTTCCAGCGAGTTGTCGCCCTTGACGATGTTCTCGTAGATGCGGGTACGGCCTTGCACGTCGTCAGACTTGACGGTGAGGAGCTCCTGCAGCGTGTAGGCTGCGCCGTAAGCTTCCATAGCCCACACTTCCATTTCACCGAAGCGCTGGCCACCGTGCTGAGCCTTACCACCGAGCGGCTGCTGGGTGACGAGGGAGTAGGTACCCACGGCACGTGCGTGCACCTTATCGGCCACAAGGTGATTGAGCTTGAGCATGTAGGTGTAACCCACCACCACGGGATAGTGGAAGTATTCACCGGTGAGACCGTCGATAAGGCGGCTCTTACCAGCCACGGAACCGTCCTTGCCATCGCCTACCCAGGTGAATCCGGGCACCTGCTTGGCCTGGCTCATGAAGTCCCAGATCTGGGATTCCTGAATACCGTCGAACACGGGGGTAGCCACCTTGAAGCCAAGGGCCTTGGCAGCCACACCAAGGTGGGCTTCCAGCACCTGACCCACGTTCATTCGGGAAGGCACGCCCAGGGGGTTCAGAATAATGTCAACCGGCGTACCGTCTTCCAGGTAGGGCATATCCTCTACCGGGAGCACACGGGAGCACACACCCTTGTTACCGTGGCGGCCTGCCATCTTATCGCCCACGCCAAGCTTGCGCTTGGTGGCAATGTAGACCTTCACCTCGGTCACCACGCCCGGGTCCATTTCGGCACCGGCTTCAATCTGGTCGAGCTTGCGGTCACGCTCTTCGTCCAGGTCAGCGAAGCGGGGTTCGTAGCTGTTGATGATTTCGAAAATCTGGTTACGCACCGGGCTTTCGTTCATCTCAATCTGGTCGTGGCACACAGCCAGCTTGCGCAGCAGGGTCTTGGTAATCTTGCGGTTGGCGGGGATGATGAGTTCGTTGGTGCCCACGCGGGTGACTTCCAGCGGAATCTTCTCGCCCAGGAGGCGGTCAGAAAGCTTGCTGGTAAGCTGCTCGATGAGGGCGTCGCGGTCGCGTTCGTACTCGGCGTCCACCTTCTTGCGCTGCTTCTGGGCTTCCTTCTCCACGTCCACGGCAGGAGCACCGGGTGCGGAGGAACGCACCACGCGCACATCCATCACCACACCAGTGGTGCCCGGGGGCACACGCAGGGAGGTATCCTTCACGTCGGCTGCCTTTTCACCGAAGATGGCGCGCAGCAGGCGTTCTTCCGGTGCCAGGTCAGTCTCGCTCTTAGGCGTAATCTTACCCACCAGGATATCGCCAGGCTTCACCTCGGCGCCGATGCGGATCACGCCATCGCTGCCCAGGTTCTTGAGAGCTTCGTCGCCCACATTCGGAATATCGCGGGTGATTTCTTCCGGTCCCAGCTTGGTATCGCGGGCCTTTTCCTCGAATTCTTCGATGTGGATAGAAGTGTAGGCATCTTCCTGCACCAGACGCTCGGAAATGATGATGGCGTCTTCGAAGTTGTAACCGTACCAGGACATGTAGGCCACCAGCACGTTGCGACCCAGGGCGAGTTCGCCGCCATCGGTACAGGGACCGTCGGCCAGCACATCACCGGGCTTCACCACATCACCACGTGAAACGATGGGTTTCTGGTTGATGCAGGTGGAGGCGTTGGAGCGCATGAACTTGCGCAGCTGGTACACATAGATGCCCTTGTCGGCATTGGTCTTGATGCTTTCGGGGTCGCTCAGCCAGGTGTTCGGAGAAACGGGCAGCTCACCATCGGGGGTGGTTACCACGTATTCAGCAGTGGCGGAAGCCACAATACCGGGAGCCACAGCGCAGACTACAGCGCAACTATCGCGTGCGCACTTGGCTTCAATACCGGTACCCACAAGCGGAGCCTGGTTCACCATCAACGGCACACCCTGGCGCTGCATGTTTGCACCCATGAGTGCACGGTTGGCGTCGTCGTGTTCAAGGAAGGGAATCAGACCAGCAGCGATGGAGATAATCTGCTTGGGAGACACGTCCATGAACTCAACCTTGCCCGGGTCAACTTCGATGAATTCACCGTGCTCACGTGCGGTTACACGCTTGCCGGTGAAGTGCCCCTTACCGTTGTCGTTGTCGATGGGGTTGTTGGCCTGGGCAATGAGGTGGTACTCTTCCTTATCGGCGGTGAGGTACACCACTTCGTTGGTCACCACGGATTCCGTGCTCACCACTTCGCCCTGCTTGTTCTTCTTCTCAATCTGCTTCACGCGGCGGAACGGCGTCTCGATGAAGCCGTACTCGTCAATGCGGGCATACGTGCAGAGGGAGTTGATAAGACCGATGTTCGGGCCTTCAGGTGTCTCAATCGGGCAAATACGGCCGTAGTGGGAGGGATGCACGTCTCGAACCTCGAAGCCGGCGCGGTCGCGGTTCAGACCACCCGGACCCAGAGCAGAGAGACGGCGCTTGTGCGTAAGCTCTGCCAGCGGGTTAATCTGGTCCATGAACTGGGAGAGCTGGCTGCGACCGAAGAAGTCGCGCACCACGGCGCTGAGTGCCTTCGGGTTGATAAGCTTGCTGGGGGTAATATCGGTGCGGGTGATATCGCACAGGGTCATGCGTTCCTTCACCAGGCGCTCGGTGCGGGCAAGACCCACGCGGCACTGGTTGGAAATAAGTTCACCCACGGCGCGCACGCGGCGGTTGCCCAGGTGGTCGATATCATCCACCTGCCCTTCGCCATTGCGAAGACGCAGCAGGTACTTGATAGCGCTCAGGAAGTCGATGGGCTGGATAAGGCGCACGTCTTCGGGCACGTCCAGACCAAGCTTCTGGTTAATCTTATAACGGCCCACGCGAGTGAGGTCATACTTCTTCTCTTCCTTGAAGAGGCGGTCCAGAGCGGTGGCAGCCTGCTGCACGGAGGAAGGATCACCCGGGCGGAA
>CAJGCV010000121.1 GCA_904501915.1 uncultured Akkermansia sp.
CCAGGCACCGGTAAGCCAGCACAATCTTCTCCAGCTTCTTGTGCGCCTCCTTCTCGCTCTTATCAATAATCCCGCACTTGAACCGCAGATTATGAAGACAGCAGTCCAGCATGAGCAGCTCCACAAACGTACTCATACCCAACTGGCGAGCCTTCAGTATCTCATTCCGGTAGTGCATCCTGGAATAAAATTTACGCTGAGCCTTATTCATCCGGAAACGGATAAGATTTCCATACTTATCCTCAATCCAATACAGATGATTGAGCCGCCATTCCTGACTCTCAACCATCTCCCTCAACTCAGGATGCACCTCATCAAGCTTCATGCCTGAATAGCCCCTACACTCATGCCCTGGTTTCCACTGCAGCGGAACCCCACGCACCGCTCCATACCCAGATTACCAACACCCACCAGCTTGTGCCACCCCTTGTCCAGCACCGCATCATCGTGGCGCGGCACCCGGGTCCACGTGCGTCCTCCGTCAACCGTCAGCCTCACACCATTCACCTCACAAGGCTCATGCAAGAACACCCAAAGCTCCGGGTTACTCAGCTTCGCATTCCCAAGAGAAGTCACAGCCAGCGCATTCGTCAGCAGCGTGCTAGTATAATCCAAGCCGTCAGCATCAACATACTCACTCCGCTCATCGCACACCTCAATCCACCAGCCGTCAGCACGCTCTACCACCGCAAACAAACTATCCGGCCTGTCTCCGTTCGGCAGCATCGTGACAGATAAAAACTTCCCCTCAGTCACATACCGGTGCCACGCATTCACTCGGTGATAGGCGTTATAAGTCATCAACGCCAGCTGACCATTCGCCAGCACCATCACAGCCTTGGAATCCGGCTTGCGCAAAAAAGTCCCCTCCAGCACACCACCTCCATCTGCCAGCACATGCTCCGCATACACCGTCAAATCTGTGCTGATATAAGCATCCTGCGTCTGGTCATAACCATACTGCATCGCCCGTCCTCCGCCGCGCTCAAAATAAATTATTCGGTCACTCCCGCGCAACGCAGACACAGAAGATGCTCCCACAAAACCGTGTGATGCTATCACGGCATTACTATTCGTCATCACCGTCGCATCGCCACTCTGGGCCACATACTCACCCTCTGAAGTCCCCAGCATGATGCGCCCCCCCTGAACCGCCAGCCACCTTATCGGGTCCTGTGTAGGTGCATTCACCGT
This sequence comes from uncultured Akkermansia sp., assembly GCA_904501915.1. GTDB lineage: Bacteria > Verrucomicrobiota > Verrucomicrobiia > Verrucomicrobiales > Akkermansiaceae > Akkermansia. The sequence continues at coordinate 1,195 of CAJGCV010000121.1, forward strand.
CAGATTCATCCCGGAAGATGCCTCATCCGTTATCGCAAAATTATCCAGGTCATCCGTCTGGCTCATCCATATCGTCAGAGGCTGCGCCACCGTACCTGCAAGCAGCAACCGCTGGTTAAACATGCTCACCTGCTGCGGGTACCCATACTTCCCGCACCACGCCATCCAGCTCCAGTCATAGCTCTCCAACTCCCCGGAAAATCTCGGCTGTATCTTCTCACACCGCTTAAACCAGTTCTCGCCAGGCGCCATCTCAGGCAACTCTCCATAGCTCTCTCCTTCCATCCAGCTTATACTCGCATTCCACATTAAAGGCTCAAAGAGATAATTCAGGGCGTTACTTGCCGCACCGGTGAGCGGAAAGAAAACAGTCAAGCGCCAATAATCCGGATTATCAAGAACTTCAAGATAAGGTTGCTCGATTTTCGCAGTATACAAGCCATTCGTCTGCGTTTTGATTCGCTCTGGCCACAGTCTCATATCGTAAGGAAGCGATACCCTTATGAATCGTCCCTCTCCTGGCTTTTCCAGGAGAAGACTGATGCTCTGATTGACAAAAGACAGATCAGGATTTCCGTCATCAAAGAACGCATCCACATGCATTTGCTTCGCCGTTCCCGGTGACACCTCCACCATCTTCGCAATAGACTCCAGCTCCATATCATGTTTGTAGCTCGACACCACCAGCTCATTACCGCATGAATCCGCTGGAAAACAGCGTTCCGTAAGCGAATCGCCATAAGCACGAACCCGCGTCAGCCAAAGCGAAATATAACATTCCTCTCCCCCCTCATCTCCTGCCACAGGCTCATTTGTTGGCGCAGCGTTGCGACTCCACGCCTCCGCGCGGTACTCCCAATCATCGGCAGCATCGCCACTGCCTTCATAACAGGCACGCACCTCATACGAACCATACCATGTACCGCTCAGGTGGAGCTTCCACTTCCCCTTGCACGGCGCAGCACCCAGCATCACCCCACGCACAAAATGCCCGGGATAATCCTCGGGGTTATCACCCCCAATAAAATGCAGACTGCCATCAAATCGGTGCACGCACGTAAAAACGTCCCAATAGCCGGCATCAAACCAGAACACCTGACCTTTCGTGTAAGAATCCGTTTTCGTCAACTCAGACACCACCTTGGCATCCGCACCAGGCACTTGCGTAGACTCCTGAAAATCAGACTTGTAATTTGCCGGGTCAATGAGTCCCTCCACAAACTTTTCAGACCCCTTCCAAGCCTCCAGCACCGTATAAGCCACACGCAGCGGCGCCCGGCGCACCGCAAAAACCGTCCCCTCCTCAATAACAACATTCTTAGATAGAAATCCCTCTGCGTACGCCCCCTTCACACAGGAAAAGATATCCGCACGCAAACGCTTAATCTCTTCAGCTTCCGTATAGTAGCTCACTCTTAAAAGCTCTCCATTCAGCACAGTTTTCTCCGCCTGCGCAGCCTGCTCAGGAAACTCCACATGACAATCGTTCTCATTATCGCGCGTCACAACCACTGGCCAATCACGAAGGGCAGTATGCCGCCACGCCTGCTTTTTGAAGGCGTACGGCTTAAATGACCAAACACCGTCACTATTGCAACTCAACTCATGCGGCGGCACACTAGCGCACACGAAAACCAGCAGCGCATTCACCTGGAACGAACGAATCGACCGCATGACACCAGCTTCATACGGGCTCTCACCCTCCCACACAAGCTCGCCGGACTCAGGGGCAAAAACACGCACACCCCACTCACTCAACTCAACCAGGTATCGCTCCGCATTAGAATACACGTAATCAAACACCCGCGAATTCTTGCCTCGCGCCTGGCAAAAACGCCGGAACCCACGCCGGCGCGTCACCCCGCCAGCCTGGCCAATATCGAAATTCTCCACACAACTGCACCCCCGCTGAAAAACATCTAAATCAGCCCGCATTTGCACCTGGGGCGAAAGTTCGCCACCATTGAACGCCACTCTTATCATCTATTGCCCCCCTTTCTCACCGAAGCCTGAATCTGCGCCACCTTACCGGCAGCCTCCAACATATCATTATCCAGAGCAGCCTGCTGCTGCATCTCCATAGCAGTTTGTTGTTCCTGGCGCTTCTGTTCAACATCATACTCACTCAGGACGATATTGTCAGAGCATCCGGCCGTGTCAACCCACTCGCGCAGCAGCTGCTCCTCATCAATCATCTCCAGCATACCTGGCCGGCCGGTAGACTGCACCCAGCCCACCACATTATCCACCACCTGCTGAGTCCCGCGCGCCACAATCAGCTCCAGAGCCTGCGCAATACGCCCCAGGTAACTCACATGCGGATTCAGTATCTCCTCGCCATTCTTCAACTCCTCCGGCATATCGTCCGAAGGCAACTCTCCGCGGCGCATCAACACCCCCAGAATGCGCCTCATGGCCACCTGATTATCGTTGATGAACAAAGTAAAGGAAGGCGTAAAGGCCAGAATCTTCTCAGCCACACGCTCCTCCACCTCACGAGCCGTCATCTGTTTCTCCTGCGCCGTCACAGAAAGAAGCATATCCTCATGGTAAGCCTTGCGAATCTGCTCCTCCTTGTGTTTTATGCGGTCCAGCCCGATATCATACCGCCCGCCGGTGCCCCACTCACGCGGCATATTCATCCTGGCCGCCTCCTCCGAAATAGTCGTGATGCCGCCGGCGCGCATATCCACCTGCTTATTCTGCTTGGCCAGCTGCAGCACACGCGGAAATGCCTGCGTCTCCGCCAGCGTATCCATCAGACGCTCCAGCTTCACCAGCTGGCGAATGGCCGGCAGCACATCCCGGCCGGGTGGCACACCATAAGGCGAATCCGCCTCCTTCAGATACCGCGTCACCAGAAAGGGGAATTCATAATACCCTTCCTGCTTGATAATGTGGTAAGTTTCAGAATCCACGTAGTACCCCTCATATTGCCTCTGCTCCACCGGTACATCACGCCAGCCCGCCTCCACCTGCCCGGCGTTCGGGCGCACAATATGCTGGAACTCTATCTTCTGGCTGTTTCGCAGCTTGTCATCATCGCACATCTGCTGCACCTTCTCTGGCAGATTCTCGCGTCCCCACTCCATCTCTGCCTGGGCTGGCGTATACTTGAACTTGCGCACCAGCGTATGCACGCGCTCACGCGCATCTTCATCTATCACAAAAGAACCAGCCGGAATATACGTGAAATACAGAGCCTCCGTATCACTCCCGCCAATATATGCCGCCCCGGTACCCCATCGCACACGGTCACCATACACCTCATGGCTCGCCGTGTAGAAATTACTCTCCGCCAGCCGCTCACTCAGAGCA
>CAJGCV010000122.1 GCA_904501915.1 uncultured Akkermansia sp.
GTACAGCAAATAACGCACAAAACATTCATTTTGTTGTGTTTCATTCATTACATTCGGTTCTAAACGGCAATGCGAATTCCAGCTTCCTTTACCGAATCAGCAAACTATCAGCGTCTAAGAAATCATCGCACAGGAAATGCGATAACACCAAATTTGTATACAGGCGCTCTCATCAGACGGAGGGAGTGGGGCCACACGTGACCCAAAGTAATTGCACTAAATTGACTTTGGCGAGGTGAACAAAGCGAACGAAACTTAAAAGCCCGCAGACGCGGGCGACATATCAAACCAACCAAATCCGCGAAAACGGGTGACAGAGGATTTTGGCATTGAACCTTTCTCGGCTTCCCGTCTCCGGACTCACGCCCTTCCGTCTACGCTGAAGCTTCACCGGGACAAGCCGCCGTGGCAGGCTGGCACCCACTTCACGGGTCCCGGATTAGTTTATTTGCATACGAAGAGTTCCGCCCCGCTATTGATATGCCGCCCCCAAGGGCTCAAATTTCCGCTCGCCGTTGGCTCACCCAATTCTAATTTGACTAGCAGAACGAGTCAGCAAATCTGAAACATACCCATTTTTACCACATTACTGCACTTTAGGGTTGAATTCGGGCGGCAACGGCTATAAAATAGCGTCGCTATGACATACGAAGTCTTCGAAACCAAGGAAGCCGCAGCCAAGAAGCTTGCCGCTGAAGTAGCCGAACTCATCCGCAGCCGCGCCGCCGAAGGCAAGGGTGTTGTGCTGGGTCTGGCCACAGGTGCCACTCCGCTCCCCTTCTATGCTGAGCTGATTCGCCTGCACAAGGAAGAAGGTCTCTCCTTCAAGAACGTGACCACCTTCAACCTGGACGAATACACCGGTCTGCCCCACGAGCACGTGGAGTCCTACTGGTACTTCATGCACACCAACCTCTTCAACCACATCGACATCCCCGCCGAAAACATCAACCTGCCCTGCGGCACCCTCGCTCCCGAGGAAATCCCCGCCCACTGCGCCGCTTACGAGCAGAAGATCAAGGACTGCGGCGGTCTCGACCTCCAGATTCTCGGCATTGGCCGCACCGGCCACATCGGCTTCAACGAACCCGGCTCCGATGACACCACCATCACCCGCCAGGTACACCTCGATGACCTCACCAAGACCGACGCTGCCCCCGCTTTCGGCGGCTTCGAGAACGTGCCCTGCACCGCCATCACCATGGGTGTAGCCACCATCATGGGCGCCAAGAAGGTGCGTCTCATGGCATGGGGCGAGAAGAAGGCCTCCATCGTGAACAAGGCCATCAACGGCCCGGTGACCATCGATGTAGCCGCTTCCTACCTGCAGAACCACGCCGATGCCAAGTACTTCCTTGACACTCCGGCCGCTGCCGAGCTGTAAAGCCACAGCACTACAGGAAAGCAACTTTGCCGAGGGACCGGGCAACACCGGTCCCTCACTTTTTCCCCCGCTCCGCCGCCCCATGCACCTGTACATCCACGTTCCGTTCTGCCACCGCATCTGCCCGTACTGCGCATTCTTCAAGCACACGCCGGGGCGCAGCGATATCCGCGGCTACGCGCAGGCCATCGGGGCAGAAGCCCGGCTGCGTCTGCCGCAGGGGGCAGCCCCGCGCACCATCTATTTTGGCGGCGGCACACCCAGCATGCTCTCCCCCACGCACCTGGATATACTGGTGAACGGGCTGCGCGACTGGCTGGATTTATCACACGTAGAGGAGTGGAGCTTTGAGAGCAACCCCGCCACCTTCACCACAGCCAAAGTGCAGCAATGGCGCAGCCTGGGCATCAACCGCGTTTCGCTGGGCGTGCAGAGTTTCGACGCCGGTCTGCTCAAACTGCTGGGGCGCGAGCACAGCCCGGAAGACGTGGCCGGAAGCGTGCAGATGCTGCGCGAAGCCGGCATCCCGCAGGTGAACATAGACCTCATGTTCTCCCTGCCGGGGCAGAGCCTGCAGCAATGGGAACACAGCCTGCGTGCCGCCATTGGCCTGCACCCGGACCACATCTCCACCTACAACCTCTCCTACGAGGAAGACACCGAATTCTTCCACCATTACGGCGCCACCGCCGGCAGCGAGGAGGCAGATGTCGCCATGTTCACCCTGGCAGATGAGCTCCTGACCGCCGCCGGCTACCGGCACTACGAGATTTCCAACTACGCCCGCCCCGGGTGCGAATCCCGGCATAACCTGGCCTGCTGGCATGGCGAAGACTACTGCGGGCTGGGCCCCGGTGCCGTCGGCACCATGAACGGCATCCGCTATTGCAACGATGGCAACACCGCCGCCTACACACAGGCGCTGCAGCAGGGGCTGCTCCCCCCCGGCACAGCAGAGCAGCTGGACCCCGCCACCCGGCGCACCGAACTGCTGGGGCTGCTGCTGCGCACCGATGAAGGGCTGCCGTCCTCCCTGCTCCGCCCGCAGGATGCCGGCTTCATCCGCATGCTCCAGAGCGAGGGCCTGGCCACACTGGCGGCAGATGGCCGCCTCATCCTCAGCCGCGCCGGCCGCCTCGTGGCAGATGAAATTGCCGTTGGCTTAATATGAGCTTGCCCACGGCGGCGCATTCTGCTAACATGGGCACAATCTGCGACCATGACCCGTTTCCTCCCCATCCTGGCACTCGCTGCCCTGCCCGCCGCCGCCCAGCAATCCCCTGAAGACGCGGCCTTTTCTGCTGCACTCAAAGAATTTCTCCCGGCTCCGGCCACAGCCATGCCGGTGCGGAAAACCGAGCTCACCTTCACGCCGGACACCCCGCGCGCGGCAGATACCACCCCGGCTGCGCACCCCGAGGCCTATGCCAGATTCGTGGATGCGCTCAATGAGATCACCCGGCAGAACATCTATGACTTCTGCCAGCCCCTGCGCATCGTCCTGGAAGCCACCAATGACGAGTTCGCCGCCCTGGACTGGATGGAACAAGCCGCCGCAGGTGGCAACCCTGCCGCCTGCCAGTATGTCGGCGACCGCCGGCTTTCCAACGTTCCCCGCAACAAGATACAAGCCCCCGAGACAAAGGAAGCATACGCGCTGGTCCGCAAAGCGGCAGATGCCGGCTACGATGCCGCCAAAATCAACGTCTGCATGTGCATGCAGATGGGCATCGGCACCAAAAAGGATGAAGATGCCGCCAACAAATACATCTTCGACGCCTGCAAAAGCGGCAACATGATTCCCCGCTACAAATGGCTGCAGATGAGTGGCCGCCTGGCCTCCTGGGAAGACCGCGAACGCCCCGAGGTAGCAGCCGAAATCAAGCGCGGCAACCACCACGTCCTCTTCTACCTCTCCAACAAAGCACCCAACGCGCAGGAACGCATCGGCATGCTCCGCCAGGCGGCAGAAAAAGGAAATGCAGAAGCCCTCTACACCCTCTCCGCCCTCAGCTCCGAAAAAGCACCGAAGGAAAGCTTCACCCTGCTCAAGGAAGCCGTCCGCCTGCACAGCGCAGATGCCCTCTACGCCCTGGGCATCGCCATGACCGAGGGTGACCCGGCCAGCCCCATCCTCCAGGAAGCCGGCGTGCAGCACAACGACTCTGCCGGCAGAGCCTTCATCAAACTCGCCGCCATGATGAACCACGTCGGCGCCTCCTTCTGGCTCGGTTCCATGAGCTACCGTGGCAAATGCGGCATGGCGGAGGACAAAGAACGCGCCTTCCGCTACTTTGACCACGGCGCCATGCAAGGCAACGCCACCTGCGGCACCGCCGCCGGCATCATGCTGCTCCGCGGCCTCGGCATCCCCCAGGATGCCCGTAAAGGCCTGTATTACCTCAACGTTGCCGCCAACGCCGGCGTACCACACGCCGTCATCATGCTCGCCTACGCCCAGCACACCGGCACCGGGCTTCCGGCAGATAGCAAAGCAGCCATGAAACTCCTCCAGGAAGTCGCCGCCATGGGCCAGAAACACGCCTATATCTACATGGCCTACATCACAGCCAAAGGCGGCAACAAACTCCCCGCCGACCCCAAAATGGCAGCCCACTACGTGCGCATCGCTTCGCTGGATATGAAAGATGCCGCCCAGAAAATGTACGACCAGCTCATGGCCGAAGGCTGGACCCCCGAACCCTGAAGCTTAGCTGCTCCCCTCCCTCCCCGTCCGCGAAGCGGATATCGTCTGAGCCGCAGGCTCAGATATCGTCCACGCCCCCGGCGTGGATATCGTCCGGCGCAGCCGGATATCGTTCCCCTATGCCGCCTAGCCTGCACTCAGCCCATCATCGGGAAACCTTTCCCCCCTCCCCGTCCGGCGCAGCCGGATATCGTCTGAGCCGCAGGCTCAGATATCGTCCACGCCCCGGCGTGGATATCGTCCGGCGCAGCCGGATATCGTTCCCCTTTGCCGCCTCGTCTGCATTCAGCCCATCATCGGGAAAGCAATCACCGCCCCCGAAAATCCCATACTCGGTTAATTTTTTGTGGTAAATTGAACGCGTTCGGGGTAAAATCCGAGCCTGCGGAGAAGTCGATGAGAGATCGCAACTA
>CAJGCV010000123.1 GCA_904501915.1 uncultured Akkermansia sp.
CGCATATTGCTGACCCTGGGCAGCTGGAGCTGGATTTCAGCGGGGATGAGGATGACGAGTATGAGGAGGATGAGGAATGAAGGAGGAGATCAGATTCCAGCTGTGCGGGCGCGTGACGCAGGTAAAGCCGGTGAAGGGCGTGAATGGCCGCGTGTTCACCAGGGTGCATTTGCAGTGCGCGGGTGTTGGCCGTGAGGTTGCTTCTGTGGCTGCTGTTGAGTTTCATGGTGAGGCTGAGCAGCAGGAGCTGAAGCAGGTGCGCGTGAATGACCGGGTGCTGGTTATGGGGCGCATGAGCGGCCGCATGGGTGAGAAGTGTGTTTTCCATACGATGTATGGGGATGTGCTGGCGATGGCTCCTGCCGGGGCTTCGAGGGCTGAGCATGATGGTTCTTTTTTCGGGAGTCTGGCATGAATGATGGTGAACCGATGAATGAGCTGCTGGCGTGCAGCCGGCTTTTCGTGGAGATTCAGGCAATGGAGCCGCTGCTGCGCGGTGGGCTGGGTATGACCATCACGAGGAGCGGTGACCATGTGATCAGTCTCAAAGTGTATGCGTGGGGCGACTCGACGGCCTTGCATCGGCACAAGGTGCGAGCTAAGGATGTGACCAATGAGGCCGAGCTGGATGCAGAGATGTATGCTTTGTGGTGCCAGCTGGTGAAGAAGAAGTTGGTGAAGACGGAGGATGGGAAAAAGGAGAAGTAAATGGAGAAAGGAGCAGAACAATGGCTGACATCCCCACCCCAGAAGAATTACAGAAGTTATGCGAGCAGCTTATTGCTTGCAGGTGTTTGGAAGTTCTGACGCTTGATGATAGAGCCTGTGTGTACGATAATGAAGACGACCCACTCAGGGATGTTGTTATCATCACCCATCCGAATATTTGGTCATTCAGAGTTGAGCTGTTCGGGGTTGAGGTGAAGGTGAGCAAGCCTCGCCGGCTTTGGAGGCTGATTCACTCCCGATATAAGATGGAGCAGGAGGTTTCCCATGCTCGCGCTGTGATGAAAGCCATGGAGCTGGCCCGTGAGGTTGTCAAGAAGGAAATCCCGCGCTCCGAAGATGGAAGGGAGGTGCTGCGATGAGTGTGCTTGATTGGGTACAGGCTGTGCTTCTGATTGCTGTGCAGGTTGCGATGTGCGCGATGTTCTACTTCAAGGGTGAGCTTGCCGGCATCCGCAAGTGCAGGCGGATTGTGGACAATTTCTTTGCGAGTCTGGAGAAGAAGGAAGATGGCAAGGACTGAGCCAGTGCGTTACCGAGCCAGGGATCAGGTGATGCACCTGGGTGAGCCGTACGATGGTATGGTGACCCGGGTGCATGACCGGTGCATGGAGATGCTGGAGGTGGCTCGCCTGGGGAATCGGCATGCTACGGTGGATGCAGCGGAGCGGCTGATTGCCCAGGCGAGGGCTCTGGTGGAGCTGCTGGGTAACAGGGTTAAACGTAATTGATTCTAACTGAGATTTTATTTTATGACTGAAGTTAAGGTGAGGTTGGAGAAGCCGGCTGCGGCGCTTTCTCCGAATAGTGTGTGCGGGTCTACGCCCAGTGGGGTGTGGACGAATCATTTGATTCATATCGGCGCGAAGCAGAGGGCCCGCAAGAAGGCTGTTAAGGCAGCGCAGGAGGTGCTGCGCGGTGGTGCGCCGGATAGTGCGGATTTTCGCCCGGTGGAGTATGTGCTGGTGTGGTATTACTACGGGACTAAGCGCGATGCTGACAACTGTCTGGCGAGTTGCAAGGCGTATCTGGACGGCTGTGCGGAGGTGTTCAAGGTGAATGACCGCGACCTGGAGTGTGCCGGCATCCGCCGTGTGCGGGATAAGGCGCTGCGCGGGTTTATTGAGCTGCGTTTCCGGGATGTGCTGACTCAGCTGGACTGGGAGGCGGAGGGCGGTTTTTGTCTGGAGCAATAAGGAAGGAGGAGCTGCGATGAACAGGCTGAAGGCAGATGAGGAACAGGTGAGCATCAGGTTTAGTGATGTTATTAAGGCCAATGGCATTTTCTGGGTTGTTAGCTGGTGGTGGCTGGACGGGATTGAAGACCCGTGCTCCGAAGATGGGAAGGAGGGGGAGTAAATGGATACGAGGTACAATGTCAACCATCCGTCGTTCATCGGGTACGCCCTGGTGCATGGCGATTACATTGACCTGCGCTTGTGGAAACCACAGAGCGAGTTCTGGAAATTCTATATTATGGAGTACAAATCGCGCACCGGTTGCGATGTGTTTCCTGCTGCGCTTTTTTCTGCAATGCTCAGAGACCAGCATAGCGTTGTTGATATTCCACCGCATCCCGAACTGCGCGAGGAGACGGTGCGCAATCTTTCGGCGATTTTTGTTGAAGATGCAGCGCGAAAGGAAAACGAAGCTCTCGATTATCCGGGGCTTAATGCGGCCTACCATCGAGCCAAGACGCAAATGCAGAAGTATCTTAACAAATTGCTGAAAGAGATTAGAAAGGAGCAGAACAATGGCTGATGTTCTTTTGGCGATGCGCCCTGGATGGTTGGAGCTTATTCTATCGGGGCGGAAGACAGCGGAGTTTCGCCGGGTGATGCCGAAGCAGATTAAAAGCGGCGATTGGGTTTATCTTTATTGCAAGGGGTATATCCATGGCCGAATGCGGCAAGCTGCCTTGTGGCGTGGGATAGAAGCGAGAGAAGATTGCTCCGGGAGTTGGAGAGTGGCGGCAAAGGGAAGCTGGCAATTTTGTGATGTGTATCTTCGAGCTGCGTGTTGATTTTGGAAAATTGCAGGTTAAATTAAGGTTGTACTGTTATGGCTGGCAGCAGGATGATACGAAAAGGTTTTGTGGATTCTGACCGGGTTTCCCGGCTGGATTCCTGGTTTACTGAGTGTTTTTACCACCGGTTGCTGCTGGTGGCAGATGATTATGGGTTCTATGATGCGCGACCTGCTTACTTGCGGGCGCAGTTGTTCTGTACGAAGCTGGACAAGGTTCGGGAAGCCGATGTGTCACGTGCGCTCCATGAGTGCGAGCGCGCCGGGCTCATACGTTTCTACGAGATTGACAGCAAGCCGTATCTGGAGATTCTGCGTTATGGTCAGCGGTGCGATAAAACGAAGCCAAAATGGCCGACTCCGCCAGATTTTATGGAAGTTTCCGGGAAGTTCCGGGAAATTTCTGCTATAGCCGGAGTCGGAGACGTAAAAGAAAAAAGTGGGAAAAAAGAAAGCGCCGGTTTGCGGGGTGGCCCGGATGAACCTGCCCCCTCCCCCGATGGATTCGATTCCTGGGTGGAGACGATGCGGGCGGTGCATCCCAGTGCGAAGCGGAGTCGCCGTATGGCGGCTGATGTGCGGCTGGCGGCTCTAGATGCTTTCATCCGTTTCCCGGATGCTGTGGAGTACGTGGAGATGCTGACGGCATACTTCAAGGATTCGCGGCTGGAGGATAATGATTTCTATGCTCCGCGTGGTCAACGGAAGTTTTTCGATGATTTGGAGGATGTGCTTTCTCATGCTGAGCGCTGGCGCCGGTGGGCAGGCTGGAAGCCCAGGAAGGTACGAGGGGCGAAGTGCGAAGTGCGAAGTGGGGATGCTGAGCGTAGCGGGGTGGTGAAGACGCCGGGCTGCGAGGTGAAGCGGTGCGCTGGTGTGATCTCTGACGCGGAGAGGGAGGAGTTTTTCAAGGAGATAAAAGGGGAGGGGTGAGATGCGCGAGAATCTGGATTTTTTGTCGATGGCGACGGTGATGCTGCGGATGCGGCTGAGTGCGCCGGCTGTGGTGGCTGTGATGGTGCTGCGCCGTGCGCCGGAGGGGATGGAGTGCTGCGAGTTGGTGCGGATGGGTGGCCTCTCCCAGACGGTGGCGTACCGGACGCTGCGGTATCTGGAGGCTAAGGGGATGGTGCGCTGCGAGGTTCAGAAGGATTTTTACCGCCGGCGGGTTGCTGTGTGGCGGTTGACTCGCAAGGGGGCTGAGCTTGCTGATTCCATGCAGGCTTTTTACGCCAGGGTGGTGGATGAGTGGGAGCGCCGCTGGCGTGTGCAGCAGGGAGGCAGATTATGAAGTGCGAAGTGCGAGTTACGAAGTTAGAAGTAGGAGGTTTTGTTTATGGCGGTTTTGAATGAGCAGCAGAGTGAGTTCTGCAGGCTGGTGGTGCGCGGGGTTTCGGGAACTGCGGCGTATATGAAGGCGTATGGCTGCGGGGAGAAGAGTGCGGAGAGTGGTGCTAGCCGGCTGTTAAGAAACGCTAAGGTGCAGGAGGAGATTGCGCGGTTGCGGTCTGCTGCGGACCGGCGTGCGGTGATGGACCGCCAGGAGCGTATGGAGCGGCTGAGTAAGGCTGCGGAGGATTGCCAGCGTGAGGGGCGCTATGGCGAGATGCAGAGGGCGATTGCTGAGCTGAACAGGATGGATGGTGCGTATGAGCCGGAGAGGGTTGAGGTGAGTGGCTGTCTGGGGGTGGGGGCGGTTGTTGCGGCGCTGCAGGTTAAGGGGTCGCTTCCGCCTGTTC
>CAJGCV010000124.1 GCA_904501915.1 uncultured Akkermansia sp.
GGTTTGAGTTCATGCTGCACTTCGGCATTGCCTTTGTCGAAAAGGAAGACAACGGCGTACGTCGGCTGGAGAAACACATCATGCGCTATCCCCAGTTGTTTGCCTCTCTGCGTATGCGCCAATGGCTCGATGAGGGGCGCACACGCGGCACCATCTGGCACACGCAGGGGTCGGGTAAGACAGCACTCACCTACCACAGCGTCAAGAATCTTACAGACTACTACGGCAGGCAAGGCATCGTGCCCAAGTTCTTCTTTGTAGTAGACCGCATTGACTTAGCCGACCAAGCCAGCGATGAGCTGGGCGCACGCGGACTGCATATCGTGCGAGCAGACAGCCGTAAAGAGTTTGATGAACTGCTGCGTAGCCAGAGCGGTAAGGACGGCGACAGCGGCAAAGATGAAATCAACGTCGTCAACATTCAGCGATTCAAGTCTGACGGCGGCAAAATCATTGCCCCGTACGGCACGAAAATCAAGCGCATCTTCTTTATTGATGAAGCGCACCGCAGCTACAAGCCCAAGGGTTCATTCCTTGGAGCCTTGCTAAACGCTGAGGCTGATTCTGTCTATATCGGTCTGACTGGCACACCCAAGCTCTCCGCCCCCGAAGAAGATGAAAGCCGCGAGGCATTCCTGAAACGCGAGAAAGCCACGCGCGAGATATTCGGCGAATACATCGACACCTACTACTATAACCAGTCCATTCAGGACGGCTACACCCTGCGCCTGCTGCATGAAGTGGTCGAGACCCAGTACCGCGTGATACTGGAAGAAGCCCTGAGACAAGTTAAAGTGCTGGTCGGCGATGCCAAGAAGCGCAAGGTGCTGTATGCCCACGAAAAGTTCGTCACCCCGCTTACACAGTATATCGTGAATGACCTGCTGCAAGCCCGCGAGACACACGGCGACCGCAGCATCGGCGGCATGGTCGTGTGCGATACCTCTGAGCAGGCCAAGATGATGATACAGGTGCTGGAGGAAAAGCACCCTGAAATCAAAGCAGCCCTCATCCTGCACGATGTAGGAACCAAAGAAGAACGCAAGGGGCTGACCGACAAGTTCAAGAATGGAGAACTGGACTTGCTGGTGGTCTTCAACATGCTGCTGACAGGGTTCGATGCCCCGCGACTCAAGAAACTGTACATGGGGCGCATCGTCAAGGAACACAACCTGCTGCAAACGCTGGCACGCGTCAACCGCCCCTATGGAGAATGGAAATACGGGCACGTGGTAGACTTTGCCGATATCCGCAAAGCATTTGATGCCGCCAACGCCGCCTATCTGGAAGAGCTCAAACGCGAGCTGGGTGAGAACTGGGACAGCTACGATGCCCTGTTCCACACACGCGAAGAAATACAGGCGAGTGTAGCCAAGATGAAAGACTACCTGTGGCGATACAGCCCAGATAATCTTGCCGTCTTTGAGCAGATACTGGAGACCGCCGACAAGAAAGAACTGCAACAACTGCACCGCACCCTTGCCGAAGCCCGCGAACTGCGAGCCAGTATCATCGGTGGCGGGTACGACATGAGTCTGGAGGAAGTTGACCGCTTCATCCGCATGGAGCGCATGGTCAGCGAACGCCTGAGCACCATCTACACCGAGGAGGCATGGGCAAAGGGGACAGAAACCGAGGAACTGCTGGAAGCCGCCCTGAACGGCTGCCTGTTCGCGTTCCAACGCAAGGGCGACCCCACCGAGCTCAAGATTGCCGATGAGCTGATACAGCGATTCAGAAAAGCCAAGGGACAGCTGGGCGGTTGCTTTGACCGCAAGGATGCCGCATGGGCACAGCTCAACGATGAACTGCGCCGAATCTTCGGCGAAAAAGGCTTTAAGGAAATGAGTGCCGAAGAGCTGAAAGCCCGCCTTGCCGAGATGGATGAGGTGGAGCGCAAGCTCAAACAGGTACTGCATCAGGAGCAGATAATCCTGCGTATGTACGACCATGATGCCAAGTATGCCCGACTGCACCGCTACCTGCTGCGAAAATACCCCGAGCTGAACCAGTACGAGCGTAGTCTGGTGGAAGCCCTGAATCAGGTGCGTAATAAAGTGGACGACCTGCTGGATGATAACGCCAACATCATCCAGAACGAGTCCTACTTCAAGAAAACGCTCACCAGCACCATCTGGCTCACGCTGAGAGCCTATGCCGAGCCCCGCCTCAGCAAGGAACAGAAAACCGACATTTCCCAAACCATTTACAACGAATACAGCGAACACCTTGCCCCCGCCTAACGCATGGACGACTCCATTCTCATCCGCACACAGAAACTCATTGACGAACTGAAATCCACCTGTGCCAACTATGGTCTGGGTAATGACGGCAATGAATACAAGGTCATCACCCAAGTCTTCCAGTACAAGTACCTGAACGATAAGTTCATGAAATATGCCACCGAGCATAATCTGGATGCAGGTATGAGCCGCTATGACGGCATCATGGCAATGGAGGGTGATGAATTTGAAGAGCTGGAATGCATCCTGCCCGCCAACATCGCCCGATTCAAAAAGGAGCAACTTATCCCCAGCCTGCACAACCGCCAGAATGAGCCCGGCTTTGACAAGCTGTTCGATGATACCCTGACCGAGGTCGCCGCGCAGAATGCCAACATCTTCTCCGTTCGTACATCGGAGCATACATCCATTCTGATGTTCGAGCCGCTCAGCGTTTTCATTACCGATGCCAGCAAGCGAGCCGACTTCTGCCGAGCCATCATCAACAAGCTTTCGCAATTCTCCTTTGAAGATGCCTTTGAACAGGGCTATGACTTCTACTCCAGCATCTACGAGTACCTGATTCAGGACTACAACACCGACTCCGGCGGAAAGTATGCCGAGTACTTCACCCCGCACAGCGTGGGGCGCGTGATGGCTCAGATTCTGGTGGACGGCAAGCCCAAAAGCGTGACCTGCTATGACCCGTCCGCAGGGTCTGGCACGCTGCTGATGTGCCTTGCCGACCGTATCGGGCAGGGTTGCTGCACCATTTACTCGCAGGATATCTCCCAGAAGTCCAGTGGCCTGCTGCGCCTGAACCTCATTCTAAACGGGCTGGCGGCATCCCTGCAAAACGTAGTGCAAGGCAATACCCTCACCGAGCCGGGATTCTCCGAAAAGACAGGCGGGCTCAAGAAGTTCGATTTCATCGTCTCCAATCCGCCGTTCAAGCTCGACTTCTCTGAATACCGCGAGCATCTGGATTCCAAGGAACGCAAGTCTGTATTCTTTGCAGGCGTGCCCAAAGTGCCGAACAAGAAAAAGGAATCGATGGCGATTTACCTGTGTTTCCTGCAACACGTCATCGCCTCCCTCAGCGATAAGGGCAAGGCCGCCATCGTAGTGCCCAGCGGTTTCCTCACCGCCAGTTCATCGCTGGAGAAATCCATCCGTGAGAAACTGGTGAAGCAGAAATGGCTGCGTGGTGTGGTCAGCATGCCCTCCAATATCTTTGCCGCTACCGGTACCAGCGTCTCCGTCATCTTCATCGATAAGGACGGCGCAAGTGAGCGCGAGGGAGCAATCCTCATCGATGCCTCCCAGCTGGGCACCAAGGAAAAGGACAACAATAACAAGCAGTATACCCGACTCTCCCGTGAGGAAGAGGAGCGCATCATCACCACCTTTGAGAAGAGCGAGGCGGTTGATTCCTTTGCCGTTGTGCCCTCCTACGATGAGATGGAGGAAAAGGGCTACTCATTCTCTGCCGGTCAATACTTCGATGTGAAGATTGAGCATATCGATATCACACCCGAGGAGTTCAAGAAGAAGATGTCGGCATTCATGGCGGAGTTCAACGAGCTGTCTGCTCAGTCTGCCATGCTGGACGAGGAAATCAGAAATCAAATGGGGAGCCTGTGGTATGAGTGAGTGGATTAAGCAAACATTTGGTGAGCTAGTAGATTTTCTCGACCACCAACGTATACCTCTTTCTTCAAAGGTTCGTGCCACGAGGAAAGGTCAGTACCCGTATTATGGAGCGCAAGAGATTGTTGATTACATTGATGATTACATTTTTGACGGCGAGTATGTACTAATCGCTGAAGATGGAGCAAATCTCATAACTAGAAACAAGCCTATAGCAACCTTAGCAAAAGGGAAGTTTTGGGTAAATAATCACGCTCATATCATTCGTAATAAACCCCATGCGGATTTGCGTTTTTTGCTCTATCTTCTTAATGCTCATGATGTGAGCGGTTACATAACAGGCTCCGCTCAACCTAAACTTTCTCAGGAAAGATTGGCATCCATTCCGTTTTCCGTTCCCCAAAATAGAGCTTATCAGAAGCAGGTCGCCGATATACTCACGGCCCTTGATGATAAAATAGAACTCAATCGGCGGTTAAACGATAATTTAGAAGCCATGGCTCAGGCTCTGTACGACTACTGGTTCGTGCAGTTTGATTTCCCTGATGAGAACGGTAAGCCGTACAAGTCCAGCGGTGGCAAGATGGTGTGGAATGAGGTATTGAAGCGCGAGATAC
>CAJGCV010000125.1 GCA_904501915.1 uncultured Akkermansia sp.
CCCCCATTCCGGCGTTTAACGCACTCTTGCTACGCAGCCCCATTTAGTTTGCACCGGGGCACGATCAATCAAATCCATTTCCCCTGCCGGATACTATTTGATACCCGTGTCATCTGCCATTGGCACACGCTTCAATTTTCCATCTGAACCAAGTCACGGTAACCCGCGTCTGCACTAACGCAACGTCACTTACCGAGCCCGATTGACTGCAAGCTCAGATTCCGCGTCCTAATCGCACACCACAGTGTCGATGAAACGGTACCCCTGTGCCCACGCAGTCCCCCTACCCGAATGAAAAAAGCATCCCTGGAATATCCATTCCAGGGATGCTTTTTATAGTGCACGTCCGTTATCCATCGTCTCATGAAATAGAGCTTGAAAAACTGCGGGCATCTGCTAGAATCGGGCAAAAAGCCGCAACAGCATGAAACTGAGCATGCACAGCAACCCTGAGGAGGGCATTCTTCTCATCGAGTTCGATGATGAAGGGCGCAAGCAGCTGCTCCAGGATATTGAACGCACCATTGGAGAGCAGAACCGCAGATCAGGCATGCCTGGCGACAGTCTCACGCCGGATGAACCACGCGGCGGCGACTGGAAGCGCAACGATTACTATAACATCATCTGGAATGAGGACGATGATGCTCCGCTGCATGTGGACGACAGTGTATATATTTCGGGCGGCAGAACTGCCCTCATGGATTTGTATAACCGCATCCGCCTGCTGCCTGCCGGCTGCAAGGAACTCGAACTTGCCGCCGAGCACGGCACGCCCCGCCGGAAGCGTTTCCGTTTCTCCTGGCTGCTGGGAGGCATTCTCAGCTTCTTCTTTCTGATTCCCACGGCAGACCGATTCTTCGTGGCAGCATACAATGGGAGAGATGATTTCTGGTTCCAGATGTGGTGTTACCTCATCATCGCTCTAGCCGTGCTGCCCATGCCGCGGCTCATCACCCAGCGGAGCATCTGGGGCACCCGGCTCAACGCCATTCTGGGGCTGATAAGCGCCACTTCTCTCATGCTGCTGAATCTGGAAGTATTCGGATCGCCCAGCAATTATTTCCTGATTCCGCCCCTTGTCTGCCACGCACTGATGTGCCTTTTTGCCGCCATTTTTGCCACCACGGCACTCTGCGCATTTTTCCGCCGAGGGCTTCGTCGCGCCACCCCAACGGAAAGAGCAAAACTGAAGCTCGGCGGGAAACTGCTCTTCATCCTGATTATCACTGCTGGGCTGGCATTTGCGTTAATTCTGGCAGCGTTGCTCCATGCCATCAAATACTGCGAAGGACAGACCGACGTCGCCATCTGGCACCATGTCATTATCTATGTGATGTTCCTTGCTGCCATCACCCAGCCCATCTGGCTGCTGGCAGAAGTTCTGAAACATGGCCGGCTCAAGAAAGTCTGCTATTTCCTGGCTGGGCTGTTACTGATACCCGGTCTGCTTACCGCCAGCCCGGTATACCTGAGTGATGCGCATCTCATCAGCATCGAGTCCTACTCCCTGCGCATTCCCCTGGCTCTTCTTTTTGTCCTGATTGCTGTTTCCCTCTTCTTTTATCTGCGACGGCAGATACTCAAATAGCAATCTGCCGGAGGCATTTGTATCACAGCCCCCGGCAGACAGGAAATCAACGGTGAGAAACAGTGCTGTTTAATAATCACGCTTCAGCAGGTAATCACTAATGGCAAGCAGGTTTTCGCGACGACGGTCGGAGAAGACATCCAACGCAGCGCGGGCTGCTGCGGTGAGAGCACGAGCCTCAGCACGGGCATTATCCATACCCACCAGGGCGGGATAGGTGGCTTTCTGCACCTTGGCATCCTTGCCGATGCTCTTGCCCAGGACTTCCGGGGTGGAGGTCACATCGAGGATATCATCAATAATCTGGAAAGCAAGCCCGAGCGAGCGGCCGTATTCAGTAAGAGCTTCCAGCTGCTCCGGGGTACAACCGGCGGCCATGCCACCCAGACGCACCGAGGCAATGATGAGCGCAGAAGTCTTTCCATGGTGAATAGCGCGCAACTCTTCCACTGAAAGTTCACGACCCTCGCCCTCAAGGTCGAGCACCTGCCCGCCGACAAGATGCTGGCTGCCGGTGCGGTATGCCATTTCGGCCACATAATCAGCGGCATCATAGCGTTCGTTAGCCGGCACCCGTGCCAGCATGGCGAAAACCTCTGTCAGCAAAGCATCACCAGCCAGCACGGCAATCCCCTCACCAAATACCTTGTGACTGGTAGGACGCCCGCGGCGCAGGTCGTCATTATCCATGCACGGCAGGTCATCGTGAATGAGCGTGTAGGTATGCAGAGCTTCCAGCGCGCAGGCAGCATCCAGCGCTGCTTCCTCGCTGCCGCCACAGGCTTTGGCTGCTTCAAGGCACAGCAGCGGACGTATGCGCTTACCGCCGGCAAAGATGCTGTAACGCATTGCCTTATGAATGGTGGCGGGGGCGGTATCTTCGCTGGGCAGCAGCTCATTGAGACGGTGCTCCACCTTCTCTACCGTTTCGGCAATGAGGGTCTTGATATCCATGGTATAGAGAACAGGCTTACTTACCTTTCACCAGCAACTCGGCAATCTGCACGGCATTCAGGGCAGCGCCCTTGCGCACCTGGTCACCCACAACCCAGAGGTTAAGGGCGTTGTCGATGGCAATATCCTTGCGGATACGCCCCACGTAGCAGGTGTCGCCATTGGTGGAATCCAGCGGGGTGGGCCACACGTTGTTAGCCACATCGTCCATGAGAGCCACGCCGGGCATGCCATCGAAGCAGCTGCGGGCACCTTCCACATCCACCGGCTTCTCAAACTGGGCGATGCAGGAAATGGAGTGGCTGCGGTACACCGGCACACGCACGCAGGTGCAGGTCACGTTCAGCTCAGGCAGGCCCATAATCTTGCGGCCCTCGTTGAGCATCTTGAGTTCTTCCTTGGTGTAGCCATTATCCGCGAACTTATCAATCTGCGGCAGCACATTGAAGGCAATCTGGCGGGGGTAGGTCTTGATTTCCACCGGGTGGCCATCCACAATGGCGCGCACCTGGTTCTCCAGCTCGGTAATACCATGCTGACCACTGCCGGAAACAGCCTGGTAGCTGCTGGCAATGATGGTCTTCAGACCATACTTGAGGTGCAGCGGATAAAGAGCCATCAAGGTGATGATAGTGGTGCAGTTCGGGTTGGCAATGATGTTGCGGGGGTGGTTGAAGGCATCATCAGCATTGATTTCGGGCACTACGAGAGGCACGTCCGGGTCCTGACGGAATGCAGATGAATTATCCACCACCACGCAGCCGGCAGCTCCGGCAATCGGGGCGAATTCGCGGGAAATATCACCACCGGCGGCAAACAGTGCAATATCTACATCGCCAAAGGAATCAGCCGTCAGTTCTTCCACGGTAAGCATCTCTCCGCGGAAGGCAACCTGTTTACCTGCAGAACGATGAGAAGCCAGAAGCTTAAGCGAGGCCAGCGGGAAGTTGCGGGTCTCAAGGCAGGAGAGGATTTCGACGCCCACCGCACCGGTGGCGCCCACGATTGCTACTCTGGGAGTATTCATGTTCACGAATGGTTTGTTAACAGATTGTTTATGTGCACGCAAGGCGCGCGGCTATTTTAGCGTATTCTATATAATTTTCAAGACTAAAGAAAAAATCAGCGGATGAAATGCGTCCAGGCGCGCTCTTCGCCCAGCTCGGGGTGGGCGGGGCCGGAGGCAATGCACTGCATGAGCCATGCCATATTCTGCCCCAGGTGGCGGAGCGTCTGCACGCCCTCGGCATCCTGCTGCACCTCACCGGGGCGCATGCCGTAAATCATGTTCCAGTAGAAAGAGCTCACCAGCGGCTGCTTGTTGTAGGTAATGTACTTGTTGAGGCGGTCGAGCGTGGTGCTGGCGCCCCCGCGGCGAGCCACGGCAATGGTGGCACCCGGCTTGTAGGCCAGCTTGGCACCTGCAGAATAGTAGAGACGGTCAAGCAGTGCGCAGAGAGCACCATTCGGCCCAGCAAAATACGTGGGGCTGCCGATGACAATGCCGCCTATCTCATCGAGCTGGTTGTAGATGTGGTTGTAAAGCTCGTCGTTCATGCCGCAGCGGCCGGTCTTGAGGCAGGCCCGGCAGCCGATACAGCCCTGCACGGGTGCTGTGCCAATCTGCACAATCTCTGTTTCCACCCCTGCGGCATTCATGGTCTCAGCGACCATGGAAAGAGCCTGGAATGTGTTACCATTTGCATGCGGACTACCATTGATGAGAAGAGCTTTCATGCCCTGTAGTCTACCATGCCACTCATACTGACTCAAGGAAAAATACACAGACAACGCACAGAGTGGGTCTGTTTCAGATTTGCTGGTAGAAGGTACGAGAAGTTTTGTGCATTCTTTGAAGTCTCAGGAAGTGAACTTGCCGTAGTTTCAAGAACAAGTAC
>CAJGCV010000126.1 GCA_904501915.1 uncultured Akkermansia sp.
AACCGGGGGTCTGTCAGACGGTTATATTTCAGCATTTAGGGCAGCAGACGGTAGGGAGGAATACGGAAGGCGTTGTAAGCCATACGGAAAGCTTCTGCGTACTGAACGCCGCACTGGATGCCACGGAATTTAGCCATAGCCATCATACCCTCGAAGAAGTCGCCGTCACCCACAGCGTCCTTGTAGTTATCCTGCATCCAGGAGATCTGGCTCTGGTGGCAGTAGCACATTTCACGCTTCTGCTCGATCTCCTCGGAAATGTCAACATACTCGGTGGGGTCGAAGCCGATGCCGTGGACAGGCTCAAAGTAGAACAGGTTGGGGATCTTGTCATAGGGCTTGTTACGGGTCTCGATCTTGGCAATGGGGATCATAACAGCCACATCGTTGACCATCTTGCTGGTCAGCTCGTGGTCGGGGTTGTAGTCCCGGGGGCTGTGGGTCAGGATCACATCAGCCTTGCAGTAACGGATCAGGTCAATGATGGCAATACGGGCAGCCTTGTCCTCAAAGAACATTTCATCATCGTAGTCCAGGCAAACATACTCTGCGCCAATGACGGCAGCAGCCTTGCGGGCCTCTTCCTTACGGATCTTGGCGATCTCGTCCATGGGCAGGGTGGCGGAGCCAATGTTGCCGTTGGTGGTGGTAGCGGTAAAGACCTTGTGGCCCAGCTTTGCGTACTTTGCTAAAGTACCGCCACAGGATTCTTCAATATCGTCGGGATGAGCGCCGATAGCAAGAATATTCATAACATTTCCTCCTGTAGATGTAAAATTTTGACAAAACCAATGATTTCGGTTGCAGATTTCTGAACTGCCGGATCGCTCTGAGGCAACGCCGCTTCAGGACGATCCGGCAGCTCAGAAATTTGGTCAGGCAAAACGGATTTATGGCACAACAGACCGCCGAAGCGGTCTGTTGGTGCCAATAGTTATTGTAAGGGATTAGCCCTTCTTCCAGTGCTGGCAGACACAGGTGACGCGGCCGCCGCACTCGTTGATGATCTCGTACTCGCCGAAGCAAGCGGGGATAACCAGAGTGGAGAACTTGTCACACTCAGCCTTCAGCTCGGGGTTGGTCAGAGAACGAACGGTGACCTTGGTAGCCACGGTGGGAGTCAGCATGTGCATGAACTTGCCCTCGGTGTTCAGGACACCGCGCTTCTCGAAGTGGATACGCTCAACATGGTAGGGCATAACAGGAGTGGTCTTGTACTGATCGATGAAGTACTCCTTGGTCCACTTGATGACCTTGGGAGTGGACAGCAGGTTGTCCTTAACCCAAGATGCGCGACGGGTCTTTTCCATGTTGCGGCCGTGCTCCAGGTGCATCTTCAGAGGCTTGCCGGTCATGGTCTTAGCGTTGTCATCCCAAGAGGGACGAGCGAAGTCATACTCGAAGAAGGAGTACTCGGTACCGTTGATGGAGGGGTTGGTATCCATTTCCAGAACCATCTGGTTACCGCCGTGACCGTGCATGGTTCCGGGAGGAATCAGGTACAGGTCGCCTTCCTTGGAGGGCCAGTTAGCGATGAAGTCCTTCCAGTTCTCAATGGGCTTGATGTTCTGGGACTCTTCGCACAGACGCTCCCACTCTTCGATGTCAGCGGTATCGTGGAAGCCCATCCAGGTGTTAGCGCCTTCGTAAGCTTCAGCGATGTAGTAGGTCTCGTAACGGCCCAGAGGCTCGTCGAAGTGGTCAGCAACATACTTGCTGGAGGGGTGGATGTGCATGGGCATGGAGATACGCTCAGCGGGCTGAGGTTCGGGATGCCAGCCGTCATCCAGCCAAATGTCCAGGGGGAACAGGCCGGGGTACTGGGTGTGAATCAGCTCACCAACCAGCTCCTTGCCGTACTGCATAGCGTTCAGCATGGGCATGTTGATGCTACGCTTGCCGCCGAAGTCGATCAGGATACGCAGCTCGGGACCAGCGATCTTGTTCCAAGCGTTGTTGGCCAGGCCTTCAACACCGTAGTCCATATCGTGGTAACGGTATGCGCCCCAGGGACCGGGGGAGAAGATCTTAACTTCGTGGATGGGGTACTTAACCAGGGTGCTCATGATTTCATCGTAAGCAGCGCGGGGAACCAGAACCAGATCGTCCTCGAAGTAGTTTTCTACATAGAAGTCCATAGCGGTGTACATGTAGTCCTTCTGGCGCTTCAGCATGTAGTAGTCGGAGTAGTTGTACTCCTTCCAGTTGTAGCCCTTGGTGGGCTCGGTGCAGCCGAAGGTGGGCAGACGGCCTTCCCACATATCCCACTGAACCTTCTGGTGGGTGTTATCGATGTAGCACTTGACGCACAGAACGTCCTCGAAAGCCTTGATGGCAGCGCCCATACCATAGATAATGGTAACGCCGTCCTTCTTAGCCAGCTGTGCCTTGATCTCAGCGATGGCGCACTCGCACATCAGATCCTCAACAACACCGGTCTTGTTGACGCGGCCGAAGCCGGGGTCATCGGTGACGTAGGGCTGATTGTAAGCGATGATCTCTTCTCTGGACTTGTACAGCTTAACAGCGTCGATCAGAGTGACCTTGCCGCCGATCTTGGCAGCCAGAGCCTCAGCGATCTTCTTGTAGTTGATGCCATACCAACCGTCGATAGCGACGTTGACAGCACCAGCCTTGACCTTAGCGGCCAGGGTTTCCAGGACTTCGTCCCAGCCAAAGACAACACTGTCTTTGTTTGCTGCAGAAATAACGATTTTGTTATCTGCGTTCTTAATGGATTCATATACCGGCATTAATATAATCCTCCTTCCATATGTATTCACATTAATGCGGTCTTGTACATTTTCGCACAACATAAATCAATAGTCAATAGCATTTTGTATTCTTTTTTGAATTTCTTTCTTGCATTTCGTCATTCTTTCTTGCAATTCGTCATTATGCGAAAAATAACGCCGGAAAATTTGTCCATTTTTCCCATGGAGCCTTTGACAATTCGATTTTTGCGTGGTAGTATAAGAACATCGAGAACAACCAAAAAGGAGAGAAAATTATGAAAAAAGCAATTATGTACGGCGGCGGCAATATCGGCCGTGGCTTTATCGGCATGCTGCTGTCTG
The DNA here is from genome assembly GCA_904501915.1 of uncultured Akkermansia sp. Taxonomy (GTDB): domain Bacteria; phylum Verrucomicrobiota; class Verrucomicrobiia; order Verrucomicrobiales; family Akkermansiaceae; genus Akkermansia. The sequence continues at coordinate 3,078 of CAJGCV010000126.1, forward strand.
CCTCCGGCTACGAGGTCACCTTCGTGGATGTGGCAGAGCCTGTGGTGAACACCCTGAACGAGAAGCACTGCTACCCCGTGCGGATCATTTCCAATGAGGGCCACAAGGACATCAATGTGGAAAATGTCTGCGCCGTCAACGGCAACAACGGCGAAGCGGTTGCTGATGCCATCGCCAACTGCGACATTATGGCCACCGCCGTGGGCGTGAATGTGCTGAAGTTCATCATCGGCAACATCGTGGCCGGTATCCGTAAGCGCAAGGAGCTGGGCAATGGCCCCCTGAACATCATCATCTGTGAAAACCTGATGGATGCCAACAAGGTCATCGAGGGTATGCTGAAGGCCCACCTGACCGAGGAGGAGCAGGCTTGGTTTGACGAGAACATCGGTTTGGTGGAGGCTTCCATCGGCCGTATGGTTCCCGTGCAGACCGAGGAAATGAAGGACGGCGACCCCATGCGCGTCTGCGTGGAAAGCTATGGCTTCCTGCCTGTGGACAAGGACGCCTTCAAGGGCGAGATTCCTGCCATCAAGAATATGGTTCCCTTTGCTCCCTTCGATTTCTACCTGAAGAGAAAGCTGTACATTCATAATATGGGCCACGCCACCTGCGCATACCTGGGCGACATCCTGGGCCTGGAGTACATCTACGAGTCCATCGACCGTGACGAGGTTTATATCCTGGTTCGCAACGCCATGCAGGAGAGCGCACAGGCTCTGTCCAAGAAGTACGGCGTGGAGCTGGGCGATATTATGAACCACATCGCTGACCTGCTGTTCCGCTTCACCAACGCCGCCCTGAAGGATACCTGCAAGCGTGTTGGCGGTGATCCCAAGCGTAAGCTCTCTCCTGCGGACCGTCTGATCGGCTCCTCCGCTACCGCGCTGGAAATGGGCATCACTCCTGCTTATATCGCCGTGGGCGCTGCCGCCGGCCTGCGCCGTTACATTGCCGAGGCTGAGGGTATGGAGCAGAACCTGGAAAATGCCAAGGCCGTGCTGGCTGAGGTTTCCGAACTGGCCGCTGACAGCGAACTGGCCAAGCTGATCCTCGGTATGTATGAGAAGATCCTGGCGGGCTATTCCCTGAAGCAGCTGCGCCTGGCAGCCGATGCCATCAAGGCCGCATCCCTCACCGAAGTTATTTAATATTAATGTATCCCGGGAAGTACCCCTTCCCGGGATATTTTGTACAAAAGTGCTGCAGGCCTATGTTGCTGCAGCCAAAGCCTACAGCAGAAAATAAATAATGCCCCTCCCCTACAAAT
>CAJGCV010000127.1 GCA_904501915.1 uncultured Akkermansia sp.
ACTACTATGGCTAAATACGCTATTAACGGTTTCGGTCGCATTGGTCGCAATGTGCTTCGCGCCATGTCCCAGGCCGAGCTCGAGAAGGTTGTTGCTATTCACGACCTTACCCCCATCGCTACCACTGCTCACCTGCTTAAGTACGACTCCACGCAGGGCAAGTTCAAGGGCACCATCGAGGTTGATGGTGACAACCTTGTTGTGAACGGCCACCCCATCAAGATTGTTGGCGGTATGCTGGGTCCGGATCAGCTTCCCTGGGCTGAGCTCGGTGTTGACGTTGTGCTCGAATCCACCGGTCTCTTCACCGCTCGTGAGAAGGCTGAGGGTCACATCAAGGCTGGTGCCAAGAAGGTTCTTATCTCCGCTCCCGCCAAGAACCCTGACCTGACTTTCTGCATCGGCATCAACGATGACGAGTACGATGCTGCCAAGCACAACATCGTGTCCAACGCTTCCTGCACCACCAACTGCCTTTCCCCCATGGTGAAGGTTCTCAACGACAAGTGGGGCATTGAGAAGGGCATGATGAGCACCATCCACTCCTACACCAACGACCAGCGTATCCTTGACCTGCCGCACAGCGACCCCCGTCGTATGCGCGCCGCTGCTATCAACATCATCCCCACCACCACTGGCGCTGCCAAGGCTATCGGTGAGGTGATTCCCCAGCTCAAGGGTCTGCTCAACGGTGCTTCCTTCCGCGTACCCACCCCCACCGGTTCTCTGACCGACTTCGTGGCCGTGCTGAAGAGCGACGTGACTGTTGAAGAAGTGAACGCTGCCATGAAGGAAGCTGCTGAGGGTCCGCTTAAGGGCATCCTCGAGTACTCCGAAGAGGACCTCGTTCTCCAGGACATCGTTTCCAACCCCCACTCCTGCATCTTCGACGCCGGCTTCACCTATGTGGTGGGCGGCAACATGGTGAAGGTTTGCGGCTGGTACGACAACGAATGGGGTTACTCCAACCGCGCCGCCGAGGCTATGAAGAAGCTGGGTGACAGCATCTAATAGCTGAAGGTTTCGCAAAACCATATTTTCAAAAACCGGAAGGTTCGCAAGAGCCTTCCGGTTTTTGTCTGCAGAGTCATTTACGTAACTTTTTCTTGCTATTATGCGGAAATCGTGTAGAATGAACGGCATACTTACTATGAAAGCTCTTTTCAAGACTGGTGGTCTGCTGGCTGTGGCATGCATTCTCTCTGCGTGTTCAGATTCTGCAGAGGGTGTGTGGTTGGGGGAATGCTGTAATGATACCATTGGCGGCAGTAAATCTGCGCTGAAAGCAACCATGAAGCAGACGGGCGACAAGGTTGAAGGTGTGCTGATGCTGCAGGATGATTTGTACGGCAGCGGGCATTTCGTGGGCTATATAAATGGCAAGGATCTGACGATACGCTCGGAGGGCGATACCCAGACATTTGTGAACATTACCTGGACCGGCAAGATGAAAGACGGTGTGTACAAGGGCACCTACCGAGTAGAGCCTACACCTTCTGCAGCGTTGCTTGGCAAGAAGGTGCAGATGGGTACGTTTATCATGCGCCGGCAATAACATGCCGCTCTGTGCCGGATTGCGTATCCGGTGAATGGCATTATGCAGCATAAAATGACACAAGGCCGAGCGCATCTTATTACCCTGGGGGCGTTTATGTGCTTCGGGTTGATGAGCCCGCTGTGCAAGTGGGCCATGGAGAGCGGCCTCATTACCGGCGTGAGCATGGCTTGTTTCCGTTTATGCGGGGCTGCGGTGTTATTCTGGCTGGCGTCCCTGGCTGTGACACGCCAGCAGATTGAGCGGGGTGATTGGAAACATCTTATCACGATGTCGCTCTGCGGCATGGGTATCAACCAGTTCTGCTATGTGCTGGGGGTGCAGTATACCTCGCCCACGAATGCCTGTGTGATTACGACGAGTACGCCGGTGTTCACCTTTATCCTTTCTGCTGTTTTTCTGCATGCCACGGTCACGCTGCGGCGGGTAAGCGGGCTGCTGATTGCCATTGCCGGGGCGTTGATTCTGATTCTCGGATCGCAGGTGCAGGGCGGGCGCGCAGGGAATCCACTGGGGGATGCCATATGCCTGTTTTCGCAATTCTCAGTGTCGTTTTATTTTGTGTTTTTCAGCGGAGTTATCCAGAAATACCATCCGCTGGTGCTGATGCGCTGGTTGTTTCTGATTTCTGCCATTATCACGATGCCGTTCTGGCTGCGCGAGGTGTGGTCGCTGCCGTGGTCGGAGCTGGGGGTTCCGGAAATCACCGGTACGGCATGTGTGGTGATTTTCGGTTCATTTGTGAGCTACCTGCTCATGATTGTTGGGCAGAGGTATCTGGAGCCGCCTACAGTCACTGCATATAACTACATTCAGCCTGTTATTGCCGCAGCCGTGGGGATTCTGCTGGGAGTGGATGAACTTACCTGGCAGAAAGTGGCAGCCGTGGTGCTTATTGCTGCGGGTGTGTGGGCCATTTCCCGGAGCCCCCGTCAAATAAAAGTCAGGGAGTGAGCTTGACCTGCCGTTTTTAGCTGATATAATACGGGTATTATGTTTCTGGCTGCTACCATACAGACAAAGATTCTGGAGTTCCTGCCTTTGGTGTTCACGTATCTGTGCTTCGGGCTGGCTCTTATCAGCGTGCTGCGCGGTCTGCGTATGTTGACCAAGCGCTACCGTATGCAGCACGAAGGGTTGCATGCCAGTTGTGTGGTCCGCCACCAGACTATGGATGGCAAAACCGTATATTATCCGGTTTTTGCCTACTCGGGCGCCAATGGCCAGCTTTTTGACATTATGGGTGAAACACCTTATGAATCAGAGGCGGAAGCGCTGCAGGCGCACCGGCCTCCTGTGTATGCCGACGAGCGCCCCGATGCTGCGCAGGAGCTCAGCTCCGGGTTCATGTTTGTGCGCCCTGTGTTGCTGATGCTGCTCGGGTGTATATTCCTGGGGGGTATGGTGTTTGCCATGTCTCTTCTGCCGCAGCAATAAGATGCTTTTCCCATGAGTGCTCTGCCGGAAGGATATGCGCTGCGCGTTGCTGCTGAACCGGATTTTCCAGCGGTTCGCGCATTTTATGATGCGCTTATTGATGACATGGTCCGCTTACCGTACCACCCGCTGTGGGATAAAAACGGGCACCCCTCAAATCAGTACCTGCTGGCTGCTCTTGCAGCGGGGGAATTGTGGGTCGTTGAGCATGAGGATGGTATTGCCTCATGCCTGATTGTGAATCACGCGGCGAACGATGGTTACCTGAATGTGCCCTGGCGTGTGAAGGCGGCACCGGGTGAGGCTGCCATTGTGCATGCATTCGGTGTGGCAACGCGGCACCAGGGCAGGGGGCTCGGTTCTGCTGTGATGCGGTGTGTGATGGCTCATTGCCGCGGCGTCGGTGATAAAGCCATACGCCTGGATCTGATAGATTTCAACCTGCCCGTTCAGAAAGCGTATCTGAAGCTCGGCTTTGTTAAGTGTGCCGAGGTGCGGTTGTATTACGAGGAAGTGGGTTGGCAGTTGTTCCACATGTTTGAATTTGCCCTGTGAGAAAAAAGCGCATCCTGAATCATCGGATGCGCTTTCTGCTATGATTGTAGCTGTGTTTTACAGCTTGGGCTTCTTAGGTGTGGGAGCTTCGTCTGTTCCCTTGAAGGTCTTGTTCGGCAGCCATGTCTGGTTGCGTCCCAGGAAGGCAATCTTGCCGCGGACAATGAGTTTTTCGCCCTCGCGCCAGATTTCACAGCCATAAACCTTACCTTTCTGCGGGTCAAGAATTTCACCGCCGCTGTAGGTGTCGCCATCTTTTTCCAGATCCCAGATGATGGTCAGCCCCTTGATGGAGGGACTTCCCTTGATTTTGGCTTTTGCTCCGGGATTCTGCAGCAGCTCTACCACGCGACCATAAATCTTGCCCTGGTATTCATAAATCTGCACCACGCTCTTGGCTTCCTTGGTTTCGTCATCAATGGTGGTCCAGTATCCGGTTACATTGCCCAGTGCCTGTGTAGCCAGAGCGCACAGACTCATGGCAGCTGTCAGAATTAATTTTTTCATTGTTTTGTTTCTCTTGGTGTGTGTTGATGAACCATGCGGCATGTGTTAGATGCTAGAGTATGGTCTATGTAGAGGGTACTCTAGCTATGATGAAAAGTCAAGTAAAAAAGCGCTACTTGCGAGGTGACACCACATGTGTCCCAAAGATTTTTTCTGAGAGACGCAAGTGCCGATAAATCCTAGGCTTTCCGAATAGAGGCTTTTTCGAAGCCCCCCTGTACTCAGATTTGAGCACATTTCGGTGGAGAATGCGCCTTATCTACCTGCT
>CAJGCV010000128.1 GCA_904501915.1 uncultured Akkermansia sp.
GGGAACTCGGCAGAGAGCATGAACTCCGGCTTCTTATCCACGGATGGCCTGAAGATTCAGGTGGTTAGCGGCAACGCTGCTGATGCCTCTGATGCCAACTGGAGTGTGGCCGGTGTGACCAACGGAGCCTATACGTTCGACAAAGCAAGCGGCCAGCTGCACGTGGTGCTCAAGGACAACGTGAGTACGGAGTTCTATATCAATGGCGGGGATACCATCAACTATGACAAGACAAATGCTGCTTTCACAAATGCGAACAACGAAGCCGCAACCGAACTGGTGCTCAATGGCGGTAATCTGAAGCTTTCCACAGGGCTGCTCAACAGCACGATGAAAATCACAGCCCAGCAGGCAGGCGCCGTAGAAATCGGTGACTTTGTGACTCTGAATGCTGCCCAACTGGATGCCAGTGCAGCCGAAGTGACGCTGAGCGGCTATGGGGCCTACAACATGGCAGACGGCGCTAACACCCTGGGCTCCGGGGTGAGTGTGGGCAATGGCTGGAGCGGCCTAGTGTCCACCGACGGTGATACTACCGCTCTGGAACTGGATACTCTGGGGGTGGCGGGTTCCTACGTCGATCTGGGAATCGACCATCACACGCTGGCATCTCGTGACCAGGAGGTAGCGACTAACCTGTTCAGCAGCGGCTCCGTAAGTCTGGAAGACAAGAAACTGACGCTGAGCGGCACGAACCTGCTGTGGAACGTATCCGTGGGTTCGCTGGTCATTTCGGGCGGCAGTGTTGCATATACAACTATTCTCAATGGTTTGACTACTACTGGCGAAAGCTCAGTATCTGACGGTTCTTTTCTGAGAATTAACGGTGAGAGTTCGCTGGGTGGCAAAATTGTACTAGGAACAGGCGGTACACTGGAGCTGGAAGGCACTATTACGATAGACCCAACCACTTTCTCTCCCGATGATGCGGTAAAGGATGTCTCAGCCTATTTCATCGGCAGCAGCAAAACGCCGAACGCGACAAACTCCGGTTTCGAAGCCGCCTATTGGGATATCACCATTGCAGAGGGCGGTACGATTAATGACTATGGTGTCGTTTGGAAGCTGGTGGGCGATGATGATGCCACATTCGACTTTGATGCGGCTGATGGCACGCTTCATGCCTACGGCAGCAGTTTGGGCACCATCTTCCATGTAGCTCAGGGTGACACCATCACCTATGGCGCAGGAACTCTTGCCGACTTCACCAACAGCGCGGGTGAGGACGCCACGGGCATCCAGCTCAACGGAGGCACTCTGAAACTGGAAACAGACTTGGGTACAACCAGTGCCGGTTTTATCAAGGCCGAAGCCTCCTCCAATATCGAAATCGGCAGCGGTGTGACTTTGAACGCTGCCCAACTGGATGTAAGCAAGGCAGATGTTACACTGAGCGGCGAAGGAGCCTATGATATGCAGGGGCAAGAGCTGAGCGGTAAGGTGAAGCTGGATAACGGCGTGGTGCTGGATGCCAACGAGTGGAAGGGCACGGTGTACACCGGCAGCACGGCACAGGGGGCAGCGCTGGATATCACGGCACTGGGCAACAGACAATCCACCGTGTATGTGGGTGCCAGACCGATACTCCGCGCCACGCCTGCTGAGACGGTGCTGGAAAGCCTGACTGCCGACGGAGTGGGCACCACCGTTGTGTCCGGTTCGCTGACTCTGCAGAAGGGTGACAGCACGGCTGATGCCCTGGTGGTAAATGGCATCCTGACTCTGGGCTCAACCGATACAGCCGCCAGTCTGAAGGCTGATTCTGTAAATCTGCTGGGGCTGAACTTTGCCCATGCGGATTCCAGCCTGGTGGCCGGAAAGCTGGAAGGCGCCACTACGCTGAATGTGCAGCTGATGGATGAAGTGCTGGGCAACAAAGATGCGGGCGAAACGCTCACGCTTGTGATGCTGGAGGACGGTTTCGATGGCACGCTTACCTTCAACGGCTCCACCGAAACCGAGCGTGTGCGCTCTGAGGACAACCGCAAGGAGTATACTCTGGCATGGAACGAGGACGGTACGGTGCTGACCCTCACCATTCTGGGAACGGAGACCTATGTGGCCGAACAGGTGAAGTCCACCTCGCCCAACGGCCAAGCAGGTGAGGCGCTGGTGACAGATGTGTTCCTGAACGATACTCCCGCCGCTGGTGGTGCGTTGGAATCCATCCTGAATGCCGTGGATGCCGGCACCGCCTCCGACCGAGACATGGCCGCTGTGGCAGGTGCTTCTACCGCTGCGCTGGGCATGGCTCTTTCCGGTGATGTGGAGCGTCAACTGCGCGCTATCCGCAACCGCAGCATCAGCGGAGCCTACGGACACGATGCCGTGGCTTTGAATGATGGCAAGGGCGGTGCTGCCTCCATGACTGAAAGCAACAGATACTTTGCCTGGGTGAATGCCGAGGGCAACCGCGCAGAGCAGAATGCTGACGGCTGCGCTGCCGGTTACACCCTGAGCAGCTGGGGCGGCACATTAGGTGCCGGTATGCAGGTGAACAACCAGCTCACCCTGGGGCTTGCCCTCACGGCTATGTATGGCGACCTGCAGAGCGATGGCCCGGATGGTCTGGACGGCGACATGGATACCGCCTACCTGAGCGCCTTTGCCCGCTATGAGTCCGGCAAGTGGAGCCATGCCTTCATCGGCACCGTAGGCACCATGGAGGCCGACTATAAGCGCACAGCCATGGGCTACAGCACGGATGGCGACACGGATGGCACGGCCTTCGGCCTGATGTATGAAGTGAGCCGTGAGTTCGAGCTGAGCAACCGCAGCAAGCTGAGCCCGGTGTTCAATATCGCCTACCGCCACACAGCGGTGGACAGCTACAGCGAAAGCGGTACGGATGCCGCCCTGAATGTGGGTGAGCAGAGCCTCGATACCGTGACGGTGGGTCTTGGTGCCCGCTATGCCGCTGTGCTGGGGCAGCAGACGCTAAACCGCGCCTGCGCCTTCGAGGCTCGTGCGCTGGCCAAGTATGACCTCGGCGACCGCCAGAGCTCCACTAGCACCGGCTTTATCGACCACGCCACGCGCGTAGGCATCGAGAGCGCTGAGCTGGGCGCTTTCGGTGTGGAGCTGGGTGCCGGTATCTCCGTGCCTGTAGGCTCCGGTAGTATTTTCGCCGATGGTTCAGTAGAACTGCGAAGCGACTACACGAACTTCAACGCTGCGGTGGGCTATCGGATTCAGTTCTAATCCCCACAAAATAGCTAAGAATCGCACTCCGGGAGTCGGCCTGACCAGCTGGCTCTCGGAGGCTTTTTTTGCTCTCGGTAAGGTTAGTGTAAGTGATTGAAAATGAGTGCAGAAAAAGCAAAGAAAAAGTAAAAAAGTGCTGGACTTTTATCCTGAGTTTGCTATACTTTACAACGAGATAAAGCCTTAACGCTAAACGTATTAAATAATGCACAATAAGCTCCACATAACCCGCTACAACAAGACCCGCAACTGGGCCATCTGGGCGAATGAGGAACTGCTGGCAGTAACAGTATACAGAAAAGGCGCACAGGCCGTTCTCGACTACATTCACTCATTAACCCAAAACACAATAAATACTATGTCCAAGACTATGACAACCGCCGCCGCTACCGCCGCCAACAACAACAACGCCGATTTCGACCCGACCATCATCAAGGCCGTCAACGGCGAGGGCAAGACCATCCGCATCAAGTTCGACCCGCTGGGCGTAAGCGTCTGCTACAACCTGAAGGGTAAGTGGTGCGCCCATGAGATTTACAACCAGCCGCTGCCGGAGCTAGTGGCCGAGGGCGTATTCACCATCGAGGACGAGGATTCACAAAAGACCTACGCCAAGTATTTCAACGCTGGCAAGAAAGATAAGCGTTCCAAGGCCAAGCGCAGCAAGACCAAGAAGCAGAAGAAGAGCGAAGCAGTAGTTGATGTAGAGCAGGACGAGCAGCCCTCCGCCACGATTGAGGAAACCCCGCAGATTGAGGCAGCAGAGGAAGCAGCGGCCGCTGAAATCAACGAAGAGGTGGAAGCCGCCCTCTGGCAGGAGATTGAGGAAGCCCGCGAGGCTGAGCAGCTGGCAGAGGTAACGATGGAAGCTCAGGACGAGGAAGCAGCAGAAGCCGATGAAGAAAGCGCCGAGTCCGCAGTAGAGGAGCCCGAATCAAACGAGCCCGTGACGGACGTGGAGCCGACCGCCGAAGCCCCGGCACAGGAATCCGCCGCTGAGGCCGCTCAGCCCGAAGAAGCCCCGAGCAAGCTCAGCACCTACAAC
>CAJGCV010000129.1 GCA_904501915.1 uncultured Akkermansia sp.
CCAGGCACCGGTAAGCCAGCACAATCTTCTCCAGCTTCTTGTGCGCCTCCTTCTCGCTCTTATCAATAATCCCGCACTTGAACCGCAGATTATGAAGACAGCAGTCCAGCATGAGCAGCTCCACAAACGTACTCATACCCAGCTGGCGAGCCTTCAGAATCTCGTTCCGGTAGTGCATCCTGGAATAAAACTTACGCTGCGCCTTATTCATCCGGAAACGAATAAGATTCCCATACTTATCCTCAATCCAATACAGGTGATTGAGCCGCCATTCCTGACTCTCAACCATAGCCCGCAACTCAGGATGCACCTCCTCCAGCTTCATGCCTGCAAAGCCCCCACACACATCCCCTGATTGCCATGGCAGCGGAATCCCACACACCGCTCCATGCCCACATTAGGCACCGCGCACATCTTATGCCAGCCCCTGGCCATCACCTTATTAGGCTGCCGCGGAACCCGGCTCCACGTTTCGCCGCCATCCACAGTCAACTCCACCCCCTTCACCTGGCAAGGCTCATGCAGATACAGCCACAGCTCCGCATTGGATTGCTTCGGTGAACCCAGCCGGGTCACATTGAGAGCATTAGTCAGCAGCGTACTTGTATAATCAAGCCCATCCGCATCCTGGTACAAGCTCTGATTATCACAGACCTCAATCCAACTCACCTTCTCCCTATCCTGCGGGTCAGCCAGTCCGCCATCAACCTCACGCACCTGCTCGCGCTCCACAATAGCATACAAACTATCAGCCTTCTCACCATTCGGCAGCATAGCCACAGAAAGAAAACGCCCCGCCGTCACATACCGGTGCCAGGCATTCACACGATGATGGGCATTATAAGTCATCAGAGCCAGCTGGCCGTTGGCCATCACCAGCACCGCCTTAGTGTCCGGCTTGCGAAGGAAACACCCCTCCACTACACCGCCGCCATCATCCAGCACATGCTCCGCATACACTGTCAAATCCGTGGAAATATACGCATCCTGCGGCTGGTCATAGCCGTACTGCATCACGCGGCCACCGCCGCGCTCAAAGTAAATAATGCGGTCATTACCTCTCACCGCCGCAACATCACTCGCGCCCACGAAGCCATGCGAAGCAATAACCGCATTGTGGTTAGTCATCACACCATTATCACCGCTCTGAGCCACATACTCGCCCTCCGAAGTACCCAGCATAATACGCCCACTCTGCGCTACCAGCCAGCGTATCGGGTCCTGCGTCTCTGCGTTCACCGTGAGCGACATCCCAGAAGTCGCCTGGTCTGTCATATCGAAATTATCCAAGTCATCCGTCTGGCTCATCCATATAGTGAGCGGCTGAGCATCCGTACCAGCCAGCACCAGGCGTTGATTGAACATAGCCGCCAGCCGAGGAAACCCGTATTTTGAGGACCAGGCGCACCAGCTCCAATCCAGACTCTCTATACTCCCGTACCATCGCGTCTTAATCCGGTCTGCCAGAATGAAGTACGAATCCAAAACCTCCTCATTCGCCTCATCGTACACAACCTGGTAACGAAGCACCAGGTCATGCTTATAGCTGGAGACCACAAGCTCATTGCCGCAATTATCAGCAGGAAAACACCGCTGTGTCAACTCATTGCCATACGCACGGACACGAGTCAGCCACAAAGATACAAAGCATTCCTCCCCGCCTTCATCGCCACCTACCGGCTCATTCACCGGAGCCGCGTTCCTGCTCCACGCCTCTGCGCGGCTCTCCCAGGCATCATACTCACTACCTGCACCCTCATAGCAGGCGCGTACCTCATAGCTGCCATACCAAGTCCCGCTCAGGTGCAGCTTCCACGCACCCTTGCACGCCTCTGCGCCTATCATGAACCCGCGCACAAAATGACCAGGATAATCCTCCGGATTGATTCCCCCCTTGAAATAATGACTCCCCCCGACAAAATCAGCCACGCAAGTGAAAATATCCCAGTACCCGCTATCAAACAGGAAGCTCTCTCCCTTCGTAAAGGATAAATCCTTCGTCAGCTCGCTTATCGTTCTGCTGGAGCTGCGGCCATCCGTCCCCACCTGGAAATTGTGGGTATAGTTCGCGGGATCTATCAAGCCGGTAATAAAATCATCCGACCCCTTCCAGCCATTCACCACACTATACAGCACCGTCTCCGGCGCACGCCGCACCGCAAAAATCCGACCTTTCGCAATGGATACACCTGCATCAATGAACCCCTCCTGGTAATGCTCGTTAATCTTACCGAAAGCCGCAGCCTGGCCGATTTTCAACTCCTTCGCATCCGTGTAATAACTCACGCGAATCGCCTCCTTCAGCTGCGGCGTACGCTCCTCCACACGCTCCTCCGGGTCAAACTCCACAGAAAAATATCCATCTGGTCGCCGGCTGACCTTAACAGGATAATCCCGCAGCTCACTCCATCTCCAGGCCGGGGTCTTGAACGCGTACTGTTCCATCCGCCACGCCCCGGCACCATCACATACCAGCTGCACCGGCGGCACCGCAGCACACACAAATATCAGCAGCGCATTCATCTGCACAGTACGCAGCTGCCGTATCTCCTCACCCACCCACGGACTCTCCACACTCCATACGCGAGTCCCATCAGGTGAATATACACGCACCTCCTCCTCACCAACCTCCACCAGATAGCGATCCGCATTAGAGTACCGGTACACAAACAACCTGGACGCTGCCCCCTGCGCCTGGGCAAACCTCCGGAATCCCCGCCGGCGGGTCACCCCGCCAGCCTGCCCAATATCAAAATTCTCCACACAGCAGCATCCGCGCTGGAACACATCCAGGTCAGCTCTCATCTGCACCTGTGGAGAAAGTTCGCCACCATTGAACGCCACTCTTATCATCGCGCGCCCCCTTTCTTCATAGCCGCCTGAATCTGCGCCATCTTCCCAGCCGCCTCCAGCGTATCATTATCCATAGCAGCCTGCTGCTGCATATCCAGAGCCATCTTCTGCTCCTGCCGCTTCAGCTCAATATCAGCCTCACTCAGAACAATATTGTCAGAGCATCCGGCCGTATCAACCCACTCACGCAGCAGCTGCTCCTCATCAATCATCTCCAGCATACCCGGCCGGCCGGTAGACTGCACCCAGCCCACCACATTATCCACCACCTGCTGAGTCCCGCGCGCCACAATCAGCTCCAGAGCCTGAGCAATACGTCCCAGGTAACTCACATGCGGATTCAGTACCTCCTCGCCATTCCTCAGCTCCTCCGGCACATCGTCCGAAGGCAACTCTCCACGGCGCATCAACACCCCCAGAATGCGCCTCATGGCCACCTGATTATCATTGATAAACAAAGTAAAGGAAGGCGTAAAGGCCAGAATCTTCTCAGCCACACGCTCCTCCACCTCACGAGCCGTCATCTGTTTCTCCTGCGCCGTCACACTCAGCAGCATATCCTCATGGTAAGCCTTACGAATCTGCTCCTCCTTGTGTTTTATGCGGTCAAGCCCTATGTCATACCGCCCTCCGGTACCCCACTCACGCGGCATATTCATCCTGGCCGCCTCCTCCGAAATAGTAGTAATGCCGCCTGCCCGCATATCCACCTGCTTATTCTGCTTGGCCAGCTGCAGCACACGAGGAAACGCCTGCGTCTCCGCCAGCGTATCCATCAGACGCTCCAGCTTTACCAGCTGCCGAATTGCCGGCAGCACATCCCGGCCAGGCGGCACACCATAGGGCGAATCAGCCTCCTTCAGGTAACGCGTCACCAGGAAAGGAAACTCATAGTACCCCTCCTGCTTGATAATGTGGTAAGTCTCAGAATCCACGTAGTACCCCTCATATTGCCGCTGCTCCATCGGCACATCCCGCCAGCCTGCCTTCACCTGCCCGGCGTTCGGGCGCACAATATGCTGGAACTCTATCTTCTGGCTGTTTCGCAGCTTATCATCATCACACATCTGCTGCACCTTCTCTGGCAGATTCTCGCGTCCCCACTCCATCTCTGCCTGGGCCGGCGTATACTTGAACTTACGCACCAGCGTATGCACACGCTCACGCGCATCTTCATCTATCACAAAAGACCCTGCCGGAATATACGTGAAATACAGAGCCTCCGTATCACTCCCGCCAATATATGCCGCCCCGGTACCCCATCGCACACGGTCACCATACACCTCATGGCTCGCCGTGTAGAAATTACTCTCCGCCAGCCGCTCACTCAGAGCA
>CAJGCV010000130.1 GCA_904501915.1 uncultured Akkermansia sp.
AGCGAGCTGGAAAGCAACAGCACAATCAGCACACAGACTATGCCACCCAGAATATACAGACGGCGACCGGCTTCCTCGCGGCTCTTGATGGTGCCGGCATAGTCCACCGAGCATCCCATGGCATTCATGACCGGATCAAGCTTCTCACGGCAGGCATCTGCCAGGTCGCCCAGGTTGGAATCGATGCTGGGGTTGCAGGAAATCATGGCCTTGCGGCGGGTGTTATCGCGCAGAATCAGGTTGGTGGTTTCGGCGCGGTACACATGGGCGGCATCTGCCAGGCGCAGCAACTTGCCACCTGGGGCAACCAGCTGCAGGTTGCTCACATCGTCCATGCTCATGCGAAGCTCGGGAGCCAGGCGCAGCATGATGTTCCAGTGGTCCAGGTTCCTGATGATTTCACCGGCCTTATAGCCCTGCATGGCAGCAGAAACCTGCTCGGCAGCATCTGCCACGGTGAGTCCGTAAGTAGCCAGCACCTCGCGGTTGTAGTCCACGCAGATGGTATCGACCATCACCTCGCGGTTGGCGCGGGCATCAGCCACCTGCGGGAGAGTGCTCAGAATCTCGGCTGCCTTTTTAGCGGCATCGCGAATCTGCGGTAGTTCCGAACCGTAGATATTGATGGCAATTTCTGAATTCGAGCCGGAAAGAGCCGAAGAAATACGGTGTGCCAGCGGGTAGCCAATCATGCCGCCCATGCCGGGCATGCCGGAAATCACCTTGCGGATATCCTCGCGAAGCTTGCGCTGGTCGACATTGAGATCCACACGCACCACCAGCTCTGAAGCACTCACCGGCTCGGCGTGTTCATCGTTTTCGGCGCGACCAGTACGCTGGGTCACGGTCTTCACGCCCTCAATCTTTTCCAGCTCGGCCATCACCTGGCGTGAAACGCGCTCGGTTTCTGCCAATGAGGTGCCGGGTACAGCATTCACGAACACCGTGTAGCAGTCCTCATTGAAAGGCGGCAGGAAGCTCGTGCCATAGGTGCTGCCCAGCCAGAGCGCCCCACCGGTGATAGCCATGAGGGAGCCGAACACAATAGCTGAATGGCGTAAGCAGAACTCCAGCACCGGGGCATAAAGGCGCTTGATAAGACGTGCTGTGGCAGAATCACCATCGTTCCGGGTGCTCTTCGGGGCTTTGAACCACATGTAGCACAGCACCGGCACGAGCGTAAGCGCCACCAGCAGCGAGGCCGCCAGAGCCAGCATGTACGAGATACCCAGCGGACGGTAGAACTGGCCCTCCATGCCGCTCAGGAAGAGCACAGGAGCAAACACCAGCAGAATGATGACAGTGGAATAGGAAATAGAGGAAACAATCTCTCCCTTTGCTTCCATGAGCACGGCATAGCGGCTACGGCGCTGTTCCGGAGGCAGGGCGGCATTGCGCGTCAGATTGCGCCAGGCCACTTCCACAAAGACGATGGCGTTGTCCACCACATCACCTACGGCCACAGCCAGACCACCCAGTGTCATGATGTTGACTGCCAGCCCGAACATGGGGAAACAGGCCATGCCCAGCATCACAGAGAGCGGCATGGTGATAAGCGTGATGATAGCCGTGCGCAGGTTCAGCAGAGTGAGCACAATCACCAGCATCACCACAATACCGGCAATGATGAGCGTCTCCTTGCCATTTTCCAGCGACAGATTAATGAAGTCTGCCTGGCGGTAGGCATCTGCCCGCAGCTTGATATTGCCCGGCAGGCGACTCTGGGCAAACTCCTTCACTGCGGCATCCACCTGCTCGGTGAGAGCCAGTGTATTGGCACCCGGCACCTTCTGCACAGAAAGCACCACACATTCGCGCCCGGCAAAGCCAGCGTTGCCGCGACGGGGAGCACCGTCAATCTTCACTTCAGCCACATCCTCCACACGCAGCACACCACTGGGGTGGGCAGGCACGAGGGCGCGCTTGATTTCCTCCGGGGTAAAGGCGCGTGAGGCCTGCTGCACCGGCAGCTCCAGCCCTGCCACATCTTCAATATAGCCGGCGGGCACCGTGCTCTGCGCATTCTCCACGCTTTCCTTGAGGTCCTTGAGGGTGATGCCAGCCTGGCGCATCTTTTCCGGGTCGTAAAGCACCTGGTATTCAGGCATGCGGCCACCCAGCACCGTGACCTGCCCCACACCGGGTATGGAAAGCAGGCGGTTGCGCAGCTCAAACTGCCCGACGCGGCGCACCTCCAGCGGGTCAGCGGTTTCATCCCCCAGCAGTGCGATGAGCATAATCTCACCCGTCACGGAAACAATGGGAGCCATCTCCATTTCCACGTGCGACGGCAGATTCTCCCGCACGGTGGACAAACGTTCCGACACAATCTGGCGCGCCAGGTAAATATCGGTATCCCAATCAAAATCCACCCAGACAAAAGAAAGGCCGCTGCCGCTGGAACTACGCACCTGCTGCACGCCGGGCGTGCCGGAAAACGCGGATTCCAGGGGAATGGAAACATACTGCTCCACCTCCTCGGCAGTGAGGCCGCCGGCCTCTGTCTGAATGGTCACGCGCGGCACAAACAGCTCCGGGAACACATCCACCGGTGTGCGCATGATACCCACAACGCTCAGCGCCACCAGCACCAGGGTGATGATAATCACCGTAATGCGGTTACGCAGGCAGAATGACATGAGTTTCTCCAGCATCAGTGATCCTCCCCTTCGTGGAACTTACCATCGGCATGGAAATGACCGGCCTTCTTCTGCTGGCTGCCATCCGCCGGCAGCAGGTAGCGCAGCTCGTAGCCACCCTTCACCACCAGGCGCTGTCCCGGCACCAATCCCTTCACCGGTGTCATGCCGCGGCGGCTTGTGCCAGCCTGCACCTTCACTTTGGCAAAGGTGCCCTCTTTAACTTCCAGGAACACGACATCATCAACGCCCACTTTCACTATGGCAGAATCAGGGATATTCACATAGCCCTTTTCTCCACCATCGGCGTAGAAATCCACACGGCAGAGCTGACCGGGTCTGGCATCTGCCGGCAAATCCGCAGGGGTGAAGTAGAATGCACGTGTCTGCTTTTCTTCGTCCACCTGCTCGGCCATGCGCCAGGTGCCCTCCAGCACCTTGTTATCACGCCCGGCAAGACGCGTTGCGCGGATAGAGGAGAAATCGGGCACATCGTTACCATACAGCGTACCTTCGATTTCCATGGCAGCCGGGTTGCTCATCGTCACCACGGCGGTACCCTGTCCGCCCCAGCTTCCCTGAGTGATGCCCACATTGCGCACAATGCCATCGTTATTAGCACGCACCACCAGCGTGGGCATACCATTCTCAGACTTGATTTCAGCCCCCATCACCAGAATGTTAAGCTTCGTGCGGGTTACCTCCTGCTCGCGCTCCAGCTGACGTTTCTCTGCGTTCTTGAAATTCAGCTGTGCCTCTAAATCACTGTTCTTGGTACCAGCGGATTTCAGGCGTTCCAGACGCTGGGCAATAGAGGTAATTTCCTCACCACAGCGGGTAATGGCCGCTTCTTCCTTGCGGATATCAGCTACCAGAGCACTCACTTCCGGAGATACGACTGAGTAAAGAATATCGCCCTTCTTCACCTCCTGGGCAGATTTCACATACAGCGAAATGCGCCCGCCGCAAGGCAGCGAGTATGTCTCCAATGCATGGCTTGGCACAAAGAGGTGGCCATACAGACTGTGTGTCAGGGCAAGGCCAGCAGCCGGCACTTCCTCAATCTTCATGGCGGAAATGTGGCGGGCGTGGGCATCGGCCGTTACGAGTACCGGAGCATCGTGTCCCCCGCAGGAGCCGTGGTCATGACCAGAGCAGCTATCACCGTGGGCATGACCATGGTCATGCGTGCAGGCCTCGCCATGCTCATGGTGGTGTTCGCCCTCCTCGGCGGCGTGGTCATGCGTGCAGGCTTCACCATGCTCATGGTGGTGTTCGCCCTCCTCGGCGGCGTGGTCATGCGTGCAGGCCTCGCCATGCTCATGGTGGTGTTCGCCCTCCTCGGCGGCGTGGTCATGCGTGCAGGCCTCACCAT
>CAJGCV010000131.1 GCA_904501915.1 uncultured Akkermansia sp.
CCCGCAGAGAAAAAGGCCTGCGGGGGCGGTACTTTTCTTACCCTCACTCCCTATGAACCTTTGTGATACCAGCCTTTCCCCCTCCTGCCGGCAGAGATTGAAAGAAAGTCTCTTCGATGATGAACAGCTGCTCTGGGTGGGGCAGCCTGTCCCGGAGCCCTGGGCCTCACCTGCTGGCTTCTTCGTGTTGTTCGGTGCGTTCTGGGTGAGCGCCTTGCTTTATGGTCTCTGCCGGGGCGGCAGTCCGGCCATGGCTTTCGCCCTGATTCCTTTTACCGGGATGCTCTTTGCCCCGCTGATTAACAAACGCATGCAGCTGCGTACCGTCTATGCTGTAACCAACCAGCGCGCCCGGGTGCTGAGGTATACCGCGCTGGGCTATATTTCCTTGTCCTTTGTGCCGGTGCCAGGGATGATAAAATCCCGGGAAGAACTTTCCGGTGGCCTGGTGAACCTGGTGCTTGGTAAAAATCCCTATGTTGCCAATAAACGAGGTGGCAATCTGAAGCTGGTTCCCGAGGGCTTTCTGCGAATCACGGCAGCTGATGCCGAAAAAGTTTTACCCCTTATCCGTCAACTTGAATCTTCCATAATTCAATAACCGTTATGAAATTATCTGATACTGATCTGACAATGACCGAGCGCCAGCTGATTGAGAATTCCCTGCTTCGCGGTGAAGAACTGCTGTGGGTGGGCAAGCCCGTGCCGCGTATGTGGTCACCCGTGACTATTATTATGATGGTGATGGGCATTTTCTTCCTGTGTATAGACAGTGTGGTTATCCTCGGCGTCATGGAAATGGGGGGAGTGGAGCTGCTCTTTTCGCTTCCTTTCATGATAGCAGGGGCTCTTCTGATTGCCTCTCCGTGGATTGGCATGAGCTGGCAGAAGCACCATGTGTATGCCCTGACCACCCGCCGTTCCCTGGTGTTCCGCTATATGTTCTGGAAGCATCATCAGATGTCCTTCCCCGTGGATAAGGTGATGCTGATTGACCGCAAGGTGCCTGCTGCCGGGCTGGTGAGCCTGGTACTGGGCAAGAGCACTATTTCCAGCACCAACAATGTGCCTGACCCCGAGGGCTTCCTCAATATCACGGAGGATGCGGCTGCCGTGGTGGAACCGATTATCATGCAGCTTGAAGAATCCTATACCAAATAATTGCCATGAAACTTGCAGATACTGAATTAAGTTACGAGGATCGCCAGATGGTGGAAAATAACCTGATGCGCGATGAGGAATTGCTGTGGGTTGGCAAGCCTGTTCCCCGGCTTTTCAGCGTTGGGAGCGTGGTTACTTTCCTTTTCTCGCTTTTCTGGCTGGGCTTTATTGCTTTCTGGACCTGGGGTGCTGCGGAGGGTGGTGCCATTTTTGCCTGTTTCTCCATTCCATTCTGGTGTGTGGGGCTGTGCCTGTTTCTTTCTCCCTTGTGGAATCTGCGCACGCAGAAGCGTACCGTGTATCTCATTACTGCCCGCCGTGCCATGGAGGTATACCCGGGCTTGTTCGGTTCGGTGAAGAGCCGGGTGTGGCCCCTGGAAGCCGGCATGGTGAAATCCTGCACCATGCGCAATGATGGCAGCGGCGACCTTGTGCTCGGCTATGAATACCGCCGCGGCAAGCACGGCACCCATACTATCCCCAGTGGTTTCATGAACGTACCCGATGCGCGCCGCGTCGAGCAGTTCCTCTATGAGCTGACCGAGTCTCACCAGGCAGAATAATGCCCACCCCCGACCCCAGAGATTTCGGATTGAACCGGGTTCAGTGCTCCAGGTTGCTGGAGCGCCTGAGCCCTGGCGAGCAACTGCGCTGGGCGGGGGCTCCTGCGCAGCTGGGCGTGCAGTGGGGATTGCTGCTGTGGTGCGTGTACTTCAGCCTGGGAATAGCCGCCTTTGTGTGCTGGCGGGCGTGGTTGGAGGAGACACCCGGCCTGTATCTCATGGCAGCATTTTTCGTGCTGCTGGGACTGGGCCTTCTGGTGCTGCCGCATGTGGAGCGGCGCGAGGAACGCCGCACGGTGTACGCTATTACGAACCGTCGCGTGCTGGTTTGCGGCAAGTCAGATGAAGAATGGCCGCTGGCACCGGATATGGTGATCAGCAATCTCCAGAACGAGGAAGGTATCGGCAATCTGGTCTTTGCTGTGCGTCCCAGCTCTGACCCAGACCTCAAACACTGTTTTGATGAGGTGGGGTTCATGAATGTGCGCGATGTGCGCCTGGTGGAGGAAAAACTGGAAAAGGTCATCGCCGAAAGAAAGAACGCATGAAATCCGCCGACCCCAGGGATTTTGGCTTGAATGCCGCGCAGTGCGAGCAGGTACGCCGTGCATTGCTGCCCGGTGAGCAGCTGCGCTGGGCGGGCAGACCTGTTGTCAGGTCATTTGAGCCCGACTGGGTGAACCGCGTAGTAGTGGGGCTCTTTTGCGCGCCCTTCGGTCTTGTCGGAGCTGCATTGATGTATTTTCTCGTAGTGGGGCGCCTGTCTCCGGACTCGCTGACCAGTCTGGTTCTCTGCTGGTTGATGGCTATCATATTTTTCATGGTGCCGATCATTGCGCTTATCATTGTACCATTGGTGCATGCTGCCGGGCTTCGTCGTACGGTTTATGTTATCACCAATCGGCGGGCTGTCGCGTGCGGTCAGGGAACGGAATCCTGGCCGCTGGCGCCGGGGATGGTGATATCGAATCAGCAGGCTAAGGATGGCTGCGGGAATCTGGTCTTTTCCTTGCGCCCCAATGAAGACCACCCTGGCTGGGTGGAGTTCGGATTCATGGATATCCGCGATGTGCGCCTGGTGGAGGAAATTCTGGAAAAAGCCATATCTGAAAGGGAAACCTCATGATGACTCAGGATGAACAGACCCGCTTGAAGACTGAGCTGCTGCCCGGTGAGGAAGTGCTGTGGCAGGGGCGCCCGCAGCTGCCGGTGGTGAACAGCGCCACGCTGCCGCTGTTTCTGCTTTCGCTGCTTTTCCCGCTGCTGCTGGTATTTCCCCTCATGCAGCAGCGCCGCCTGCGCCGCACGCTCTATGTGCTCACCGACCGCCGCATCCTGGTCTACCGTGCCAACTGGTGGCGCGGCGTGCAGCGTCACGCCTGGCCATTGGAACCCGGCATCATCACCTCCCGCGTGCATCGGCCCGGCGGCAGGGGCGACCTCATCATGGAATATACCTACGGTCGCCGCGTTTCCGAGGATAAAGGCTTTCTGAACGTGCCCGATGCCATGCGCATTGCCCGCCTGGTTGATGCCGCGGAGAAACGGTTGAACTGTATCTGATGGAGGATAGATGTATGTTCCGGTTGTGCATTCTGATGGGGTGTTTTGTGTGGGCTTCTGCGCTGGCGCAGGGAACTCCGGTGGGGAAAATGATGCCCAGCTCTGCCAGTCACGGTAAAGATGCGTTTTCTCAGGCTATAGCAGCGGGCGATATCGCACGCATCGGGGAAGTACTGGATAGCGGTATCAGCGTGAACCGGTCTGTGGTTCGCCATTTTGCCGAGGGATACACGGTTACGCTCACCCCGCTGGCGGAGGCTATGTTCCGTTATGTGGGCGGATTCCCGGAGGATGAGAAAAAGGGTGTGGAGGTGGTGCAATACCTCATCAGCCGAGGGGCAGACATCAACGCCGCCATTCCGGAGACTGGCCAGACGCCGCTGCATCTCGCGGCTGGAGCTTTGGAGGGCTGCATAGCTTTCCGACTTTTTGCGACACTCCGCGAAGCCGGGGCTGATGTTTCCGCTCGTGATAACAAGGGGCAGACTCCCCTCGATGTTCTGAGAGAAACGCTGGAGGATTGGTGAGGGAAACCTGCACAACTTATTAAAGCTCCGGCTTCTGTCACCCCACAATTGATAAATTCTGGTAGTATACGTGCGAGGAGTGATATAATCACCTCGCCGGAGCAGGAGCTCAGTGTTAGCTGCAATGAGCTCCTGGCTTGGATGAGTTCGTTGACGCCCCAGTACTGCACAAATAGTAAGTACGGC
>CAJGCV010000132.1 GCA_904501915.1 uncultured Akkermansia sp.
ACTCACACCTGCCGCCGGGAACACCCCCGGATGCGCGGCTGGAAAACCCCGCCAGGACCGAGAGGTAGCAACGGTATTCAGACCACGCTTGTCGGGGTGTTGTTTCCGGCGGTTTTTTTGCTTGCTTGTGTGCTGCTTGCGGGGTAGGATGGTGGTATGAAGGTAGTGAAACTGCTGTACCTGGTGCTGTTTGTGCTGGCTCTGGGCTGGGCGGCGGTGCCTTCGTCCATGACCCCGTTTGTGTTCCCTGTGCAGCCGGGGGCTACTTACCAGGATATGGAGGATGCTATCCGCCGCTGGTATTTGCCGCAGAAGGATGGCTGGGAGGACTGGCAGCAGCGCCGCTTCGTGCTGCAGGACACACAGGGGCGCCAGCAGGTGCTGGATGTGCTGATGCTGCGGCCGAGTAATCATTTTTCTCCTGATTTTTTTCTTGGGGCAGATGCCTCGGACGACGTTTGTATTCACCTGTTCGGCGTGCCGCCCCGGAAGTTCAAGGTGACGGAGAAAGAGGCCATTGCGCAGTATCTGGGTGAGCTGTGGCGCGCGCATCCCGACCGGCAGTACTGCCCTGCCATTTACCTGTTTGCCTGTGACCTGAGCCTGCCCATAGCGCCGCATCTGGAGCTGGTGCACTACCTCTGCCAGGTGCTGGAGGGTGAATTCTCCGTAGATTATGGCGTGCCCCTGCCGGAGGAACCAGCCAAATTTCATCAAGATCTGCACAAGTCCGGGAGGTAAACAGATTAACCTCCTGCAGGTGCGTTCCCGCAATATCCTTCCCGGTGGTAATGGGGGGGCATTCCCGTACGGGAATGAAATTGTAAAAATTGAGAAAAAATCTAAATTTTATTACCGATCGGGAATGGAAAAGGCTTAGTTAAACGTTGTGGTTTATCGTGATATGGCGGTCGTAAATCTGTCGGGGCACGGGACTTTAGTCCCGTAAATATGATTGATAAGGACCAAGAAAAGATTAACAGCACTAAAAACGAAATCCAGCCCCTTGCGGGGCTGGACGAAATCACTTTGTGACGAAATTCTGCCGTTTGCAGGACGATATCCTCGCTGCCGCTCGGGCTTTAGAACGGGATGTCGTCGTCTTCCTCAGCAGGCATGGGGGGAGGAGGCGTCTGCTGGGGGCGCTGCTGCTGGTAGCCGCCGTTGGAGTAGCCACCCTGGCCACCGCCCTGCTGGTAACCGCCGCCATAGTTGCCACCGCCGTTAGAGTAGCCACCCTGCTGGTAGCCGCCATTGTTGTAGTTGTTGGAGCGCTGCTGGTAGCCACCGCCCTGGGACTGGCCGCCGCCATCGCGGCTGCCGAGCAGCTGCATGTTTTCGGCCACGATGCGGATTTTGCTGCGCTTCTGGCCGGTCTGCTTGTCTTCCCAGGTATCCTGCTGCAGGCGGCCTTCGATGAATACCGGGCGTCCCTTGGCCAGGTACTGACCGGCGATTTCTGCCGTGCGTCCCCAGCAGGTTACGTCCAGGTAGGTGGTTTCCTCGCGGCGCTCGCCGTCGTTCGGGCCACTGCTGACACGGTTGACAGCCAGGCGGAGCTCCGCTACGGAGTTGCCGCGGGGGGTGGTGCGTACTTCGGGGTCGGCGGTCAGGTTGCCGATAATCATTACCTTGTTTAAATTAGCCATATCGTGTGTGTGGTATGAATGTTGGGAAAATGCCGTGGCTGGAGCCCGGCGCTATCTACATGGTGTTATCCTACCCGCTGGGGCGGGGCTTGACAAGCAAAAATGTGGTAATGAAAGGCTTTTATTGCATTACTGACGTGAATATAGACTTGCAATGACTGGCGTAACGTTGTACAATGCCGCACCCGCACCCCCGCGGGGTATCACCATTTTACATCCCCATGAAAGTTGAACTTATCGAAAAGGCTGCTCAGATTGTAGGCGATAACCAGCTGCTGGTCAACATCGTTTCCAAGCGCGTGCAGCAGCTCAACCACGGCTCTGACCCCTTCATCGTCACCACTCCCGAGATGCAGTGCGGCGATATCGCTCTCACGGAGATTATCGAGGGCAAAATCACCTGGCATGCAATGACTGAGGAAGAACTTGCCGCCAGCCGTGGTGAGGCAGTGGAGGCCGATCCCTTTGCCGAGCTTGCTGAGTCTGCTGCAGCTGCCCCGGTTGATACGCTCTCCATCACCCCGGATCTGTAAAGATTCCCAACGCGAAAAACTTTCCCGCGCGACCCGGCAAGCTCCCTCCGAATGGCAGCGCCGGGTCGCCTTGTCTAAGCCCACATTCCCCTACCTTCCATATGGCCAGAAAACCCGCCCCGCAGAGCAACCTCATTTCCAGTAACAAGAAAGCAGGCCGTGATTACGAAATCATGGGCAAGTATGAGTGCGGCATCGAACTGCGCGGTACGGAGGTGAAATCCATCCGCGCCGGCAAGGTGAATGTGGCAGATGCCTTCGCCCGCGTGGAAAAAGGGCAGATTTTCCTTTACGGCTGCGACGTGCAGCCCTGGGAGACCGCAGGCAAGTGGTTCCAGCACGAAGCCAAGCGCCCCCGCCGCCTGCTCATGCACAAGCGCGAAATTCTCAAACTTGAAATCCAGCAGGCGCAGAAAGGCTTTGCGCTCCCCCTCCTGCGCCTTTACTGGAAAGACGGCAAGGTGAAAGCCGAAATCGGCATCGGCCGAGGCAAAACCCACCGCGACCAGCGCTATGACCTCAAGGCCCGCGCCGAGATGCGCGAGGTACAGCGCGAAGTAGCGCGCTTCAATAAGGCGCGGTGGTAACCCTGACTGCCTCCTGCAAAGGCGGCAATTTCACAGGCCGCAGGCCTGTTTCACTACCCGCAGGGTAATTTCACGCGGTGAGCCGCATTTCACTGCCACCGCAGGTGGCAATGAAGGAGTGAAATACGGACGAGGTCCGTGTGAAATAGGATTATCATCCAGTGAAATCAGTCTATGACTGGTGAAATAGTCCCGCCGAGGCGGGACAGTGGTAACCCTGATTGCCTCCTGCAAAGGAGGTAATTTCACAGGCCGCAGGTGGCAATGAATTACTTTTTCGCGTTTTTCTGTAATGTGGTGATTGAGGAAATAAGCATGCGGCGAATGCTGCCGGCTTCCTGGCGCAAGTGAGCTGCTTCAATTGCCAGCTCTGGGCATGATTCTGCAAGAACAATAAGCCAGAACTCACATTCGTGGCATTCTTTAAGGGCGATTTTTAATTTATGGATGAAGTCCTCCGGGCTTTCGGCGTAATCGGCTTCATGGATGTTGGCTCCGACGCTTGTGCCGGCTCTGCCGAGTTGCTGCTTCATGAATGCTTTGCGTTCGATTTTGTCGTACAGATGCACAATTCTGATTGCCAGATCAATGGCTGCCCTTTTAAGCCTTCCTTCGCGTTCCATTGTGATAAACTAGCAGATGTTCAATGGTATGTACAGATAAAAACAGATAAATGGTGAGTGAAATACGGACGAGGCCGTGTGAAATTACCCTGCGGGTAGTGAAACAGGCCTGTGGCCTGTGAAATTGCCTCTTTTGCAGGAGGCGGTTAGGGTTACCACTGTCGCGCCTTGGCGGGACAATTTCACCAGGCGAAGCCTGATTTCACTGGATTTCCAATCCAATTTCACACGGCTCCGTCCGTATTTCACTCCTTCATTGCCACCTGCGGTGGCAGTGAAATGCGGCTCACCGCGTGAAATTACCCTGCGGGTAGTGAAACAGGCCTGCGGCCTGTAAAATTGCCTCCTTTGCAGGAGGCAGTTAGGGTTACCACTGTCCCGCCGAGGCGGGACAGTCTTCTGGCTTGACTTAGCCGCCCATTGTGATACCATGCGGCGAATGAATCTCCGCGGCTTAGTTCTTGATTACCTGCATACCCTGCAAGCCAGGGGAGTGCAGAAGCTGGCGGTG
>CAJGCV010000133.1 GCA_904501915.1 uncultured Akkermansia sp.
TCTGTAGCAGGTGCAAGCACTTGGTTAAGCATTTGTTCTCAATGGGGCATAGAGAATATCTGCTTCATAGCCATCCTAACTCTATACCCTCAAGTATGCTCTATTTTACCTATTTTTACCAGCAGATTTGAAACAGGCCCACTTTTCTGCCACTTTTACAGGAACGGATTGTTATCATTCTACACCGTGCAACGCACCGAAACGGAGGATGTAAAGGGCAGAATGAACTTATGCAGTTCTACGCTGGCAGAGGCAGCTCCGAAATCCTGCACGCAGGCGTTGGCCATGCGTTGGCAGAGTGTTTCGAGCAGCACGGTTGGTTCTGCCTGTGCCAGGCGCATCAGGTGGCGGCTCAGGGCATCGTAATCAATGGTGCGGCTCAGTTCTTCCTCCATAGCGGCAAAGGGGGCTGGGGGAGTCAGGCTGATGTTGGCTACCAGTTTCTGTGCGGTGGCACGCTCTTCCTCCGGTACGCCGATGTGGCAGTGGAACACCAGACCGTTGATGTGGATGGTATCTGCTGTTGCAGTCCGTATGCCGCTGCGTTCCATAAGGCTTTGCAGTGCACCCAGGTGAGGCACGGTGAGGTCTGGTTCTGCAATGGCAAGCTGGGCGGCATTATTGTAGCCTGTCAGCACGCCGATGCCTGTAATGCCAGCGCAGTGGGCTGCGTTGATATCGTGTTGCATATCGCCGATAAAAGCGGTATCTGCCGGGTTGAGGCTGTGCTGGCGCAACAGGTTGTATATATATTCCTCCTTGTTGCGCACGCCGGAGTGAATGTGCTCAAAATAATCTTTCAGCCCCAGGTGGCGTGCTTGTTCATCGAAAGCGCGCGGGTCCATGCTGGTCAGGATGAAGCAGCGGATGCCGCGTCTGCGGCAGAATTCCATGAATTCCCGGGCGTGTGGAATGATGGTGACCTGGGTTACGGCGTGGTCAAAGGCATGGCGGTAGTATTTCTCCAAATCCACCAGTTTGGCTTCCGGCGTTTTGCGGGCGTAGTAATCCGGGTAGGGAAGCTGGAATTCATCCCGGAACTGCTCGCGCGTGAGGGCGGGGCGGTCGTATTGCGCCAGCACGTAGTTGGTGGCTTCCAGGGTGAGCGCAAGGTCGTCGCACAGCGTGCCGGACCAGTCGAAGATGAGGTTGCTGAACATGCGGATTAGCGGTTGGAGGTAATGATGTTGTGTTTGCGCTGGAATTTGAAGATGGCGCGTTTGAGTTCAGGGTTCACAAAGGGGTTGTCTTTGCCGAAGCGTGCCCAGGGACCGCCCGGCACGCGGTGAAAATCTACAAAGCGCCAGTGCACTTTTGCTGTCCCGCCTTTGATACCCAGGTAATCACGCACCGCGGGTGAAATATCGATGCCGGCGGCCTTGTTGGCGTGGTTTTTCGGACGGGCTCCCCGGAACACGTATTTCCAGTCATCCGTGCAGAAGGGACCGCAGTCCTCCCACTGGGCAAAGCAGTAGCGCCCGTTATAATAAATCTGCACCCAGGCTCCGCGGCATACGGATTCGTACTTACCCCCTTTGAAATGCCGGTACCAGGGGATGACCTTGGCAGCCTCGGGCTTCGGGCCTCCTTGGTCCACGTCGTTGTAGGGCAGGGCTACGTAAAACGGGTTCAGCTGCGGGGTGAATCCAAGCGGAGCGTAGGTGCGAGGGCATCGGTTGGCAGGGTTCGGGTCATCGAAGCCTCCGTAGTTGTCGTCCCACGCGCTATCCCAGCTGCTGGCGGTGTTGGGTACCGGGTTGTTTTTTGTAGCTTGTTCGCCGATATAGAAATAGGTGGCGGTGATGTCGAAATGCCAGGGATACGCTCCCGGACTGGGCCGGTTGCCGTATTTCTTCGGATCGGGGAAATTGCGGCGGTGGCTCTGGTCGAACTCCGGGCGCATGGGGCCGGCTTTGATGGCGGCAGAGCGTAGTGCCTCTGCGCTCATGTGGCGTTTGCAGGGCTTGTCAGTCCTGCGGATTTTGCCAATGGCGGAGCTGCTGTACCTGTTTCTGTTCTGCTGGGCATCTGCCGGTGGGGTCAGCACCAGCATACCGAGCGTAATCAGGAAAAACAGGCGGAGCAGCATGAAGTCGATTTACCAGTTGTGCAGCACGCTGGGGCGGGCTACGGGCAGTTTGTCCGGTGCGTCCAGGGTGAAGTGCAGACCGCGCGATTCCTGGCGGCGTATGGCGCAATCCACAATCAGGGATGCGGTGAGTGCCAGGTTGCGCAGGTCGAGAATCTCCGGGGTGACGCGGTAGCCCCAGTAGTATTCGTTGATTTCGCGGTTGATATTGCGCAGCCGGGTGGCGGCGCGCTGCAGGCGGTGGTTGGTGCGCACAATGCTCACATAGTCCATCATGGTGCGGCGCACTTCATCCCAGCAGTGGTAGAGGATGGCAAGGTCATCCTGCGGAACGCGTTCGCCGTGCTTCCATTCAGGAATCGGGTACTCCTCCATTTTGTGCGCCAGCGGCAGGCTGCGCAGCATGCGGTTCAGCGCGCGTTTGGAGATAACCACGCACTCAAGCAGCGAGTTGCTGGCCAGTCGGTTTGCTCCGTGCAGCCCGGTGCAGCCGGTTTCGCCCGCGCAGAACAGACCTCGCAGCGAGGTCTGCCCATCCGTATCTGTCTGCACGCCGCCGCACTGGTAGTGCGCGCTGGGAACCACCGGGATGAAATCAGTTTCGGCATCCACACCGTAACTCTTGCACGTTTCGTAAATGTAGGGGAATCGCTCGGCCATGAAGCCCTTGGGCTTGTGGGTCATGTCCAGGTACATGCAGGGGTGACCGGTGCGCAGGATTTCGTGGTTGATGGCGCGGGCCACAATGTCACGCGGAGCCAGGCTCTTGCGGGCATCATACTTCTGCATGAATTCCTGGCCATCCGGCCCGCGGAGCACACCGCCCTCGCCACGCACTGCCTCGGAGATGAGGAAGGTGAGACCGTCGCGGTCGCTGCTCTTGGGGTTATAGAATGTAGTGGGGTGGAATTGCACGAACTCCAGGTTCGACACATTGGCGCCCGCGCGCCAGGCCATGGCAACGCCATCACCCGTGGCGGTGGAGGGATTGGTGGTGTACATGTACACGCGCCCGGTGCCGCCGGTGGCCAGCATCACGCGGTCGCTGCGGAATATCTCTACCTCGCCGGTGGCGGGGTCGAGCACATAGGCACCCAGCACGCGGTCCTCAGTCACGCAGCCCAGCTTGGCGGTGGTGATGAGGTCAATGGCGATGCGGTGGTCCAGCAGGGCGATATTCGGGTGTTTCTGCACGCAGTTCAGCAACTTGGTGCTGATTTCCAGCCCCGTGGTGTCCTTGGAATGCAGGATGCGGCGTTTGCCGTGGCCGCCTTCGCGCCCCAGGTCAAACTCACCATCCTTCTCGGTGTCGAAATCCACGCCCCAGTTGAGCAGTTCCTCAATGGCGGCCGGGGCTTCCTCCACGATGGTGCGCACGGCTTTTTCATCGCAGAGCCCGGCGCCGGCATCCAGTGTATCGGCTACGTGTTCCTCAAAGGTGTCGTCCTTATCAATCACCGCGGCAATACCGCCCTGTGCCTTGGCCGAACTCGAAACCAGGGGATCGCTCTTGCAGAGAATGGTCACCTTGCCATATTCGGCGGCGCGCAGGGCAAAACTCAGTCCCGCCACACCGCTGCCGATTACTAGAAAGTCTGTTGTTGTCATCGCCTGTATGCTGGATGCGCGCGAGATTTTATCATATTTCTAACCATTCGTCACGCGTAATGTCAGAAAATCCGCGTTTTATCACATGTGTCCCAAAGATTTTTTCTGAGAGACGCAAGTGCCGATAAATCCTAGGCTTTCCGAATAGAGGCTTTTTCGAAGCCCCCCTGTACTCAGATTTGAGCACATTTCGGTGGAGAA
>CAJGCV010000134.1 GCA_904501915.1 uncultured Akkermansia sp.
AAACCACTTTCGTGACTCCCCATGGCGGCCTCATGTTGTTGAATGTTCCCCGGAATCTGGAGTTGAAGGAGGTAGAGGTCACCATTGATGGTGCTCTGAAGGCGCCTCGCTTCATTCTGGGTAAGCACACGAACAAGGCATGGAAGAAACTCAGAAAAGCCCCTGGTCCCTGGGGTGAGCTGGTGTGCGACCATCTTATCTTTGTGGTGTCACGGGAGCTCCTGCAGAAAATTGATAATCCCACCGAACTCATGACCTGGTGGAATGAAAATAACCGTGATATGGAGGACTTCTACGCTTATTATCCGGGCGTTCCCTTCCGTATGCACTCCGGGTATTATGCGATTACGGGTGTTTCTGTCTGGCCGCTTCATTGGGATGTCAAGGGCGTGGAACGACCGCTTAACCTGGAGATTATGAAAGAGCACAATGCGGCTCTTTTCCTCCATGAGCACGGCCACCACTGTGACTTTGGTGAAATGGAGCTTTCTTTCTGGGCGGAAGCTACCCCTAACTGGGGCGGTTACTACATGAAGGCTCGCAAGGGTAAGGAATTCAACTGGAAGGATACGCATGACCGTCACCTTTGCCGCCTGTTCGACTCGAATGATAAAGGTATCCTCGAAATCATGCAGGATAAATGGTACAAGATTTCCGGCAAGGGAACGCACCATTGGTCTCATTCCATCACGTCCATGATGATTGGCTATACCGATACCTTCGGCTGGAAAGCAATGAAAACCACCATTCATCGGCTCCGGGATAAGAAGGACGACATGTACAAATGGGACTTTGTTCAGGGCGTGGATCATGACCAGGCCAAGATTGACCGCTACCTGATTGGATTGTCAGAAGCCGCCAAGCGCGACGTGCGTCCCTATTTTGCCCATTTCAAGCTGATTCCCTCAGCAGGTGCTGCTGCGTATCTGGATGAGAAGAATCTTCCCAAGTGGGACCTCACCTATTGGATGCTGCCGGAAAATACGCAGATTCAGAAGAATCAGAGCCTGACGCTCACCTGCGGCGAGGACTCTCTCCGGAGTTTTGCGAAGAACCCAGGCATTAAGTGGAACGATACCAGTACCAAGGGTGGCACCGTCGTCTGCAAGAAAGGAAAGGCTGTCTATACTCCCAAACATGGTTTCAAGGGTACGGATACTCTTAAATACACACTTACAAACGAATATGGCAAATCTGTACAGAAATCGCTGAAGGTCAGCGTGAAATAGCGACGCTGTGAGGCAGAAATCGAAAGATTGAAAGAGGGACTGAAGTCCCTCCGCTCCGAAAAACGTATTCGCGATATTTCTGTCTTTTCGCTGATTTTGTAAAGTGTTATATTGACGGTATGCCCCATTTTCGTAAATCGCTGCGAAACAAAAACATCGATTACAGAAAGGGACGGTATTTTGTAACGATTCAGGTTGCCCTCAATAAGTATCTATTAGGGGCGATTGTGGGAACGCAATGTGTCTTGAACGAGCTTGGGAAAAGCGTGGAGACTGAGCTTGTGAACTTGCCGCTGAAATATCCGGAGCTGCGAATGGGACCGTATGTGATTATGCCGAACCATGTTCACATGATTCTGGATATAAGTCCTCGGGATACGAATAAGGAAAATCATCTCAGCTTTCTGGTGGGGCGTTTTAAGGGTGTGACTACGTTTATATACGGCAAATTGAAACGCGAAGGAAAAGTGCCTGATATAGGCACACATCTGTGGCAGTTTGATTATTGGGACGATTTGATTTCAAGCTCAGAGGAGTTCCTCCATTTCGTATCATATATACGCAATAACCCGAGAAACTGGTCTCGTGACCGTTGGGGGGCTGTTACTCAGTATATGATGGGAGAAGAAACACTTCTGAATTACCCGAAACGAGCATTCGTGGCGTCACAGGGATTTGCAGCTTCGGCACTGGCACCACGCCGCATTGTCTCTTCGGAGCGCGGGACTTTAGTCCCGCTCACTTCCGAATTGGTTCTTATCTCAACTTTCACGAGTGCCCAGGAACGGGAAGTGCTTCGACGCGCACTTATTAATAAGCGGCCCATTATTCACGTTTGCCCGCAAGGAATACCTCTGGAGCAGGGGCTTTCTGATGCTCAGAAACTTGCCCTCGCTGAAAAACTCCTGTTGTTCATTTCCCCTCAACCATGCGGGAGCATGTTGAACAAGCAGGTTGCCACCTGGTGCAATGAATATGTACTCCGGCATGCTGTAGAAATCTGGGTAGGTGATATTACCACTAATGGTATGCTGGAAACGCTGATTGAGGGTATAAAAAAAGAGAGGGACTGAAGTCCCTCTCTCCGAAAAAAATCTGAGAGCTGACTCAAATCCTCCGTTTTTTCCGGAAGTCGAGCATGGCCATCTGCTTGGCGATGGCGGCTTCGAGCTTGGCCTGTTCTTCGCGGTCGAGTACCGAGGCTCCATCGCGGAACGCAGCCTGCGCGCGTTCCAGCGCGGCTTCCACGCTGGAGGTGTCAATCTCGTCCACGGTGAGGGCAGTATCCGTCACCAGCAGCACATCGTCCTTATCCACCTGCAGGAAGCCGCCGCCTACAAAGAGGCTCTGGGGCTGCTGGCCGGGGCAGGTGTAGGTGAGTTCCCCGTTTGCCACGGAGGTGATGATGGAGGCGTGCCCGGGCAGCACCTCCATTTCACCCTGGGTGGCAGGCAGACGGATGCCTATCACCTCCGCCTCTAAGGCGGTGCGCATGGGGGTGATGATTTTGAATTGCATGGGCATGAGCGGAATCAGGCTTTCTCAACGGTGTCGATGCTGCCCTTCATGTAGAAGTTCACTTCGGGCACGGAGTCCCACTTGCCATCCAGAATCTCGGCGAAGCCGCGGACGGTCTCGGCCACGGGCACGTATTCGCCCTTGATGCCGGTGAAGGTTTCTGCCACGCTGAAGGGCTGGGACAGGAAACGCTGAATCTTACGGGCTCGGCTCACGGTGAGCTTGTCGGCTTCGGAGAGTTCGTCCATACCCAGAATGGCAATCATATCCTGCAGGTCCTTGTAGCGCTGCAGGGTCTGCTGCACACCACGTGCCACGCGGTAGTGCTCCTCGCCCACGAGCTCGGGAGCCAGTGCCTTGGAGGTGGAAGCCAGCGGGTCCACAGCGGGGTAGATACCCTGGGCGGCAAGGGCGCGTTCCAGCACCACGGTGGAGTCCAGGTGGGAGAAGGTGGTGGCGGGGGCAGGGTCAGTCAAGTCGTCAGCGGGCACATACACGGCCTGCATGGAGGTGATGGAACCCTTCTTGGTGGAGGTGATGCGTTCCTGCAGACCTGCCATTTCTTCGGCCAGGTTGGGCTGGTAACCCACGGCAGAAGGCGTGCGGCCCAGCAGAGCGGATACCTCGGAACCGGCCTGGGAGAAACGGAAGATGTTGTCCACGAAGAGCAGCACGTCGCGGTTTTCCTCGTCGCGGAAGTATTCGGACATGGAGAGGGCGGAAAGAGCCACACGCAGACGCGCGCCGGGGGGCTCGTTCATCTGGCCGTATACCAGGGCCACCTTGGAGTTCTCGGGGTTCTCCTGGTCGATAACGCCGGATTCGCTCATTTCCATGTAGAAGTCGTTACCTTCGCGGGTGCGTTCGCCCACACCGGCGAACACGGAGAGACCGGAGTGAGCCTTGGCGATGTTGTTGATGAGCTCCATGATGAGCACGGTCTTGCCCACGCCTGCACCACCGAAGGAACCGGCCTTACCACCCTTCAGGAAGGGGCAGATGAGGTCAATCACCTTGATGCCGGATTCCAGCACTTCAGAGGAGGTGGACTGTTCTTCCAGCGTGGGGGCTTCGCGGTGAATCGGGTAGCGCTTCACGCCATCCAGCTGGCCCTTTTCGT
>CAJGCV010000135.1 GCA_904501915.1 uncultured Akkermansia sp.
GTATATCTTTATTGAAACCGCACATCACTATGATGACATCAGCGCAGATTCGCCAGAGTTTCCTTGATTTCTTTCAGGAAAAGCAGCATGCCGTAGTGCCTTCCGCCTCACTCATGCCGCAGAGCCCGGGCCTGCTTTTCACGAATGCAGGCATGAACCAGTTTGTACCGTATTTCCTGGGTGTGTGGACCCCGCCGTGGAAGCCCGCCCGAGCCACCGATACGCAGAAGTGCATTCGCGCCGGCGGTAAGCACAATGACCTGGAAGATGTGGGGCAGGACTCTTACCACCACACCTTCTTCGAGATGCTGGGTAACTGGTCTTTCGGTGACTATTTCAAGAAAGAAGCCATTGCCTGGGCATGGGAGCTTATCGTGGAGCGCTGGGGCTTCCCCGTGGAGCGTCTGTACGCCACCGTCTACGCCCCGAACAAGGAAAAGGGCGACCCCGGTGAGTTTGACCAGGAAGCCTATGATATGTGGGCCGAGCTGTTTGCCTCCAAGGGCATGGACCCCAAGGTGCACGTGGTGAACGGCGGCGTGAAGGATAATTTCTGGATGATGGGTGAGACCGGCCCCTGCGGCCCTTGCTCTGAGCTGCACGTAGACCTGACCCCCAGGGGCGATACCCAGGGCCGCCTGGTGAATGGCGACAGCGATAAGTGCATCGAAATCTGGAACCTTGTGTTCATTCAGTACAATGCCGAGAGTGACGGCACCTTCCGCCCGCTGCCGGCCTGCCATGTGGACACCGGCATGGGCTTCGAACGCGCCTGCGCTATGATTCAGTGCACGAATGGGTTCACGGATTTCTCCCGCCGTGTTTCCAACTACAGCACGGACGTGTTCCGCCCCATCTTCAGCCGCATTGAAGAGATTTCCGGCCGCAAGTATGTGGATATCTACCCGCAGGACGCAACACCGGAGCAGAAGGAAACGCTGCGCGAAAGCATTGCGTTCCGCGTGATTGCCGACCATATCCGCACGCTGAGTTTCTCGATTGCGGACGGTATTCTGCCCGGCAACAATGGCCGCAACTATGTGCTGCGCCGCATTCTGCGCCGCGCTGTGCGCTATGGCCGCACCCTGGGGCTTGAGAAGCCGTTCCTGAGTGAACTGGTGGATACGCTGGCTGCAGAAATGGGACGTGTATTCCCGGAACTGGTGGGGCGTAAGAACACTATCAAGGATGTGTTGCTGCGCGAGGAAACCAGCTTCAACGAAACGCTGGACCGCGGTCTGGAACTCTTTGATAAGGAAGTGGCTGCCACCGGCAAGGTTTCCGGTGATTTCGCGTTCAAGCTGTACGATACCTACGGATTCCCGATTGACCTGACTGCCCTCATGGCCCGCGAGCGCGGGCTGGCGGTGGATAGTGAGCGTTTCGATGCCCTCATGGAAGAGCAGCGCCAGCGCGCCAAGGCTGCCCAGAAGAAGCAGGTAGTGCGTGCTCTTGACCTCAAGACTGACCAGGTGACCGAATTCACCGGTTATAGCGAAGACGCTACCAGCGCCACCGTGACCGAGGTGCACGAGGCGGAGGGTATCCTCTTCGTGATTACAGACAAGACCCCGTTCTATGCTGAAATGGGTGGTCAGCTGAGCGACGGCGGCACGCTTTCCCTGGGTGGCGACAGCTGCCCGGTGCTGGGTGTGCAGCAGATTGGCAAGGCCCGCGCACACCTTGTTTCGGTGGCAGATGGCGTGACCCCCGCCGTGGGTGACACGGTGGAGCTGCAGCTGGATGTGGAGCGCCGCCGTGCGCTGGAATCGCACCACAGCGCCACGCACCTGCTGCACAAGGCGCTGCGCACGCTGGTGAGCGAGGATATTGCCCAGCAGGGCTCGCTGGTGGATGCCGACCGCCTGCGTTTCGACGTGAACAGTGCAGCTATCTCCAAGGCAGATTTGCGCCGCGTGGAAGTGCTGGTGAACCAGTGGATTGCCGAGAACCTGCCCGTGGTCTGCAATGAATACCCGATGACCGAAATCAAGAAGCACCCGGAAATCTGCCAGTTCTTCGGCGATAAGTACGGCGATGTGGTGCGCCTGGTGCAGATGGGTGGCGAAGCCGGCAATTTCAACGGCGTTTCCATGGAGCTCTGCGGTGGCACACACGCTGCCACTACCGGGCAGATCGGCTTCTTCAAGATTAAGAGCGAGGGCGCTATTGCCAGCGGTGTGCGCCGTATTGAGGCTGCCACTGGTGCTGCCGGTTATGCAGCAGTTATGGAAATGGTGGCTGCCCGTGTGCCCGAGGCTAAGGAAATGCTTGATAAGCTTACCGAGGCAAATGGCAAGCTGGCTGATTTGAACCAGCCTGCCGTGCCGGTGCCCTCCAGCGATTCCAAGCCCGGTCAGAAGCTGCGCGAGGCTAAGGATATTGTGACCATCAATGCCCTGCTGGATGACTACAACGCCTACTGTGATAAGCTGAAGGAAGCCGCCATTGAGGCGGAGAAGCAGCTTAAGAAAGCCCAGGTAGCCGCTGCTGCTGGTGCTGCAGATGCCCTGCTGGCGGAGCAGCTGACCGGGGGTAACGTGGTCGTTTGCGCCGAGGGTGGCAATGAACTGCTTACTGAGCTCTTCAACGGCCTTAAGAAGCGCCACTATGCAGCGGCCGCATTCCTGGTGTGTGATGATGGCGCCAGCCTTTCCCTGGGTGCCTACTGTGGCGAAGCTGCCCAGGCTGCCGGGCTGAAAGCCGGTGAGCTCATCCGCACGCTGGCTCCCATCGTGGGCGGCAAGGGCGGCGGCAAGGCAGATATGGCCCGCGGCTCCGGTAAGGAACGCAGCGCTAAGGATGCCCTGCTGGCTGAGGCAACAAAAGCACTCTCCTGATATAAGACTTACAACAACCAACCAATAGAAACTCAATCATATGTCTACTCCCCAGCCTCCGGTATACCCGGATGAACCCAAGATTCCGGTGCTGCCCAATCTGCTGACAGCCGGTAACCTGCTGTGCGGTTTCTTCGCTATCCTCACCATTTTCGAGGGGATGAAGTTCCCGTCCGGCACAGAAGAGGCATTCGTGCATTACCAGAATGCCACCTACCTCATCTTTGCCGCCTGCATTTTCGACCTGCTGGATGGTCGCGTGGCCCGCATGTGCAAGAGTGATGGTCCCTTCGGTCGTGAGTTCGACTCCATTGCTGACGTGGTGTCCTTCGGTATTGCTCCGGCCATGCTGCTGGCTCAGGCCGTGCTCTTCAACCTGGAGATTCCTTACCTGGGCTGGGGCATTGCGGTGCTCTACCTGCTGTGCGCTGCCCTGCGCCTGGCTCGTTTCAACTGCATGGCTGCAGCTCCCAAGAAGCCGAATCAGAGCATGGACTTCGTGGGGCTTCCCGTGCCCATGGCTGCCGGTGCCGTGGTGAGCACCATGTACCTGGTGATTGACCTGACGGCTAATCGCGGTCTTATCATTCCCCCGGTCTGGCAGTATGTGATGGCTGCCGTCATGGCCGTGGTGGCCATCCTCATGATGAGCCGCGTCATCTACCCCAGCTTCAAGCACGTGAACTTCGAGAAGCGCGGCACGGCCATGGCCATCCTCATGGCGGTCATTGCCATCTGCGCCTTCATCTTCTTCCCCTGGATTGCCCCGGCATTCATCTTCGTGTGCTACCTGGGCTATGGTCTGGTGGTGCGCCCCTTCCTGACCCGCCGCATGCGCCGCGCGCTGGAGGTCGCCGATGAGGACGACGCCCGGGTCTGATAAAAACACACCGGTACAGATTATGCCGTCCTCACGCATTCAATGGATTGATTTCTGCCGCGTGTGGACGGCATTCTTCGTGGTGTTGCGCCATGTGGACCGTCCCTA
>CAJGCV010000136.1 GCA_904501915.1 uncultured Akkermansia sp.
CATGCTGAGGGAAGGCAAGATCCGGGACATGGATGACAATGACCTGCTGAAGATCCACCTGGCGGACAGCGCAATGAAGATGGAGAGCGCATCAGATAAAGCGCATCCGCGGAAAATGCTGGTGAAGATCAGCAACAAGGCACACGTAGACGGAACGGCCATGCTGCTGGACGCAATGGCCATGAGGATGTTCAAATGGGACAAGCTGGGCAGCAGGCTGGTAAACAAAACGATACAAAAGGCCGCGGAGGCGGAGGGGTGATTGACGGATGGGATTTTTTGAAATGATCTTCGGCAGGAAGGAACAGCCTGCGAACATGAAAAACGCGCAGATCTTCCGGATGCTGGAGGGATACACGCCTGCATGGACAACCTGGCGCGGCTCCGTATATGAGAGTGAACTGATCCGGGCGAGCCTGGACGCATGGGGACGGCATGCGGCAAAGCTGAAACCGAATATCAAGGGATCGGCTATGCCGGAGCTTCAGAACAGGCTGAAGGTGAAGCCGAACCGGTTCCAGGAGTGGAGCCAGTTCCTGTATCAGAACGCGACGGTGCTGGGCGTGAGGAACAATGCCTTCATCATCAAGACCAGGGCGGAGGACGGTACACCGACAGGCATCATGAACATTGTGCCGGAAGGCTGGGAACTGGTCGAGTATGAAAACGAACCGTGGATCAGGTTTATCCTGTCTGGCAACAAACGGCGGGCGGAAAGGCTTTCTGAAGTCGGCATCATGACGCGGTTCCAGTACAAAAGCGAGCTGTTCGGAGAAAACAATGAAGCAATGAAGCCTGTGCTGGATCTGATCAACATACAGCGCCAGGGTATCACGGAGGGTATCAAGAACGGGAACAGTTACAGGTTTTACGCAAAATCCGACAACTGGGCCACTGATGAGGATGTCGGACACGAAATGGAACAGTTCAATAAATTCACCTTCGGCAACAAGAAAACAGCCGGGGGTGTTTTGCTGTTCCCGAACACATACGAAGACATCCATGAGATGAAGGCCAGCGGGTACACCGTTGACAAAGAGCAGCAGGAACACATCAAAACAAATGTGTTTGACTACTTCGGGACGAATGAGGACATCCTTCAGAACAAGGCATTCGGTGACAAATGGCTGGCCTTCTATGAAGGATGGGCGGAATGGTACAGCATTCAGCTGGGAGAGGTAACCAGCGGGATGCTGTTCACAGACAGGGAACGGATCGGATACGGGAATCAGATGTTCTTTACCAGCAACCGTATGCAGTACATGAGCAATGCGGACAAGCTGAACGCGGTGACGCAGCTGGGTGACAGGGGACTGGCAACCAGGAACGAACTGAGGGAGATCCTGAACCTGGAGCCACTGCCGGATGATGTGGGCAACCAGATCCCGGCACGGGGTGAATATTACGATGTGACGAATCCGCCGGAAGGAAAGAGCGGCGGAGGAAACGGAGGGGATACAAATGCCGGTGAAGGTGAATGAACGGGAATACAGAGACATTAACATGGCCGACATAGAACTGCGGAAGCAGGATGACGGACAGTATATTGTCGAGGGATACGCGACAAAATGGAACGAGTACATGCTCTGGGATGACGGTGAATACCGTATGTTTGAGCGGTTCAATGAGCATTCCTTCGACAACACGGACTTCTCCGATGACATTTTCCTGCTGAACCATGAAGGACGCGTTTTTGCCAGAACGAGCAACAAAACGCTTAGCATCGAGGTTGACGTATTCGGCCTGAAGGTGAGGGCGTACCTGGGAGGAACGGAAGAAGGCAGGAAGATCTTTGAGGAGATCCAGGGGGGATACCTGACAAAGATGAGTCATGCTTTCAGGTCAAACAGAAAGACCGAAAAGCGGACGGTTGTTGAAAATGCAACCGAAGGCAGGATTGATATCCATCGTGAAATCATGGATGTCGAAAAACATTTTGATGTTTCCGTCGTATCGCAGCCAGCAAACGACGCGACGAGCATATCCGCACGGAATATCAGCGAAGGAGTGATCGCTGAGGTTAAGGAGGAGCGCCTTGCCGTTGAGGCCCAGCGGAAGAAGAAAGAACAGATTGCCATTATGGCAGGAATGATTTGAGGAGGAGAAAAAAATGAAGTATAAGACTCTGGCGGAAATCGAAACCCGCAAGGCCCAGATCCTTCAGGAGATGGAGCAGGAAGGCGCTGACCTGGATGCGCTGAAGAACGAAATGGAAGAACTGCGGCAGAATGCCGACGAGCTGCGCGAAGCGGCCCA
Organism: uncultured Akkermansia sp.; assembly: GCA_904501915.1. GTDB lineage: Bacteria > Verrucomicrobiota > Verrucomicrobiia > Verrucomicrobiales > Akkermansiaceae > Akkermansia. The sequence goes on from CAJGCV010000136.1 coordinate 2,257, forward strand.
GAAGGCGGAGGAAACCCGCAAGGCCATCGCGGAAGGCGCGAAGGGCGTGAATGTGGTGGAATTCCGCAAGGCGGAGAACACCAGCAAGACCGTTGACGAAATCCGCGGAAGCCAGGAATACATGGACGCTTTTGCCCGTTACCTGGTAAGCAATGATGACAAAGAGTGCCGCGCACTGCTGACCAGCAACGCTCCTGCGAGCGGACAGCTGCCGGTGCCTACTCTGGTGGATACCATCATCCGGACGGCCTGGGAAAGCGACGCGATCCTGAGCCGCGTCCGCAAGACCGGATTCAAGGGCAACCTGAAAGTTCCGTTTGAACGTGCTGCTGATCCTGCCTACGAACACCTGGAAGGCACCACGGCTATCACCGAAGAAGATCTGACCCTGGGCGTGGTCGAACTGAAACCCACGATGATCAAGAAGTTCATCCGGATTTCTGATGAAATCGTGGCAATCGGCGGCGAAGCCCTGGTATCTTACGTATACCGTGAGATCACCCATCAGATCATCAAGCTGCTGAGCGCTAAAGTTATCGCAAAGATTACAAGCGCCAGCACAAGCCACTCCGCCGACGCAATCGGCATCCCGAAGATCGCTGGCGCTCCCAGCCTGACCATCGTGCCGGAAGCCGAAGCGAACCTGACTGACGAGGCAACCAATGTTGTTGTGATCATCAACAGGCTCAGCTCCGCGGCCTTCAATGAGGCGCGGGTTGCCGGTAACTTTGCGGTTGATCCGTATGATGGCCTGCCGGTGCTGTATACCAGCGCACTGCCTGCATACTCCGCTGCGTCCGCTGACGCTGTGTGGATGATCGTGGGCGATCTGGACGGCGTACAGGTCAACTATCCGGAAGGTGAAGGCGTGATCACCAAGTACGATGATCTGACCGAAGCCGAAGCGGACATGGTGAAGGTTCACGGTCGGCAGTATGCCGGATACGGCGTGACCGGCCCCGGACGTTTCGTGAACGTCAAGAAGGAATCCGCTGTGACCACCTGATAAAAACAAGGAGGGCTAACCAATGAAGGTAAAACTTCAGCGGGCAGCCAGAATCCGGCATGAAGCCGGGGAGATCGTTGAGGTCTCCCCGGCGGAGGCCGGTTTTCTGCTGTCAACCGGGAGCGCGGTGAAATATACCGAACCGGTAAAGGAAAAACCGGAAACACCGGAAGACAAGAAAGCAAAGGAGACACCGGAGGCGGAGGCCCAGCCGAAGGAAACGCCGGAAGGCAAAAACAAACCGAAGTCTACGAGGGCAAAGAAATGAAAAAGCCTTTCAAACTGCTGATTGCGGTGCCGTGCATGGACTACGTAAACGCGGAGTTCATGAAGTGCCTGCTGAACCTGTGCCAGCACCTGCAAAGGGAAGGCATCCGGTATCACACGGAGATCCAGAGCGGAACGCTGATCTATCTGGCCAGGAACAAGCTGGCCAGCAAGGCGGTGTGCGAGGACTTCACACACATTCTTTTCCTGGACAGCGACATGGTTTTTGATGAAACCATTGTGGAAAC
>CAJGCV010000137.1 GCA_904501915.1 uncultured Akkermansia sp.
AAATCGCTCTTTTCAGAATCCTGGATTGAGCGGCCCCACCATTCACCCAGCACAGCAAGAGCCTTCGGGTTACACCCCATTCCATCCTTTGCCAACTGAGCAAAAGCCCCGTTCAGCAAGATGAGCACACTCCTCTTGCGTGAAAGCACATTCAGACCATCAATCTCCGTCTGAGTATGCACACCCTCCATATCCACAACAGTCAGCACACCCGGCTCATCCATCTCAATTTCATGCTTCACCAGCATGTCGCGCACCTGGCTGAACTTCAACTTCCCGCAGCAGGAACCCTGCTGCGCCGACTTCTTATTTTCGTTTTCGTTAAACATAACAGTATAAAGTTGCCAGCTTGCATACGACCTGGCTGGCGCAGGTGTTATTACGCAGGAACCCCGGAAGCCCGCACCGTAGCCCACGGGCCCCAGGACACAAGCGCGGGGCGGACTCGAACCACCCACAGCGGGATGCTGAAGCATCCTCCCCTTCAGATTTCCTCCTTACATCGTAACTCGTAACTCGTAATTTCCTACGCGCTTCCCGCTGCATTTAGCCCGGCAGCGAACGGTCAGGTACTGTTCTGGCAATTCTCTCGAATGAAAGAGATCCCGCCGTGGGGAATCGAACCCCACCCAGGCCACGCAACAGGAAGTATACCGAAACTGTTGCCTCCACGCGGTAGATTATCGGAAGCACATTTAAAGCCCGTGCCTCCACCAGGCTTTCTCTGAACCCAACACTATGAATAATTCTAATTCAAAGACGCCCACGCTATCACAGCGTTAGCAAGCCGCAGCCAGGACTCGAACCCGGAGAGAGAAGCGGTGCAGCTGCTGGTCCGCCCGGCGGGCCCCTACCCGCCATTTGCATCCATTGTCCTCTCCTCTGCAGCTAAGAAAACGGGCACTTATTCTATCGCGCCCCCGTCGGCGCGCAGGTCGGGCGAAAGCAAAAAACCACCCCTTCGCCCTATGTAAAACCAACATCACTCCATCTGCACATGCACAGGCTTACCCTTCACCGTCTCCCACTGTCGCTTCAGCCTTTGCAGGCGCGCGCGCTTCCTCGCACGCACACCTGCCTGCCTCAAAGCAGCCAGCCCCCGCACCTCAGAGCGCGCAAAAATGGTAACCTTCCGCACCCCGGAAGCCGTTGCCACCCTTATCATCCGCCCACGCAGCACCCTCTTGCGTTCAAGCTCACTCACCATACTCCGCGAGCACCCCAGAATCACACACGCCTCTGCTGCCGCACACCACCCCACAGGCAACGACTCCTCGACCCCAGGCAATTGCTTTAAAAACATCCTCACACCACTCGCCTCCCAATACAAACACGGCGCAGCAGTAGTTTGGACATAAACCGAACTCACACCCCGTTTATGCAAAATATACCTCGCAGACCGCACAGTAATCCCCGCCAGCTCAGCCACCTGGCGTGACGAAAACCACCCCTTAGGCGCAACATCCTTCACACACGACTGCTTCCGGCTGAACCCAACCAGAGACCTCACCTTATTCCCGCTCATACCTGCACCTCCTTCTCATCCAACAGCTCGCGAATCTCCTCCGCCGTAGCCAGCACGCACTTCGGGTAACGCACCCCCTTATGCCAGATTACCGCCTGGAACACATCATCCACCCACGCCCAGCGCAACTCCAACTCAGCCGCAATCCTGCCCGCCGGCGTATCCGGAATCCCGAACACAACCTTACGCCTCTCCACCTCCGATGCTATCGCCACCCTGCTCATACCTCAACCAATCAAACGCAGAACCAGCTCCCACAGCCCACCCACCAGCAGCACAACCACCGCCAGTGAACCCACATACACAGCCACCATCAGCAGCAACCGGCGCACACAACGCGCCCTGCGATTCCAACGCTCCCGGCGCACCCGGCGGCGCGTCCGCTGCCCCCAGCTACTATCAGCCTGCAGCGCATACCCCGGCACGCGAGGAGCAGCCTTCGCCTCCTCCAGGGCGCACACAAGAGCACCCATACCATTAAACTCACGGCCAAAACCAGTCCGCTTCAGCAGCCTCCGCTCAGCCCTACTCATCTTCTTCCTGGCCATAATCCGCTCAAAGACAAAACTCCGAGGCTGGGCTCATGTTATACTCGCCCGTATGCGCATACCACCCGTTGTGCTCATTATAAAACACCAGCCATGCCTTATGCACACCATAGACATCCACCAACTTGAACCGCACCATCCCGCCGCAGTCCGCACAGCGCAAATCATCGTTACCCGACAGCCGGGCCAGCTCTGCACCATCATCCTTAATCGGCGGACAGTCGGCAAAAGACAAATCCACCCATACGTTATCATCGTTAGGCGAAAGTTTCTGGCCATTCAAATCATAAACGCCATGCCCGAATGACTCACAGCACTGTCGCCCCATATCAAACCCGGCAAACCTGTTGCTATCATCAACATAGTTTACCTTATCATTATTATAGAAGTAGCGTAACATAAAATCAAATAGTCAATAGTCAATCGTCAATCCATAGTCGGCGGCAGCGAATTCCACGCCTCATAGTGGCTCCGGCACTCCGGCGAAGCCCCACTGCACCACACATCCTCAGGCTGCACACACTCATCGGAGCACGGGACTCTATTGACCGCCCCCGGCAGCCAGAGGCAACCCACCGCCACCGCAAAACACCCCAAAGCCTTAAACAAATCCTCCATACTTCGTAATTCGTAACTCGTAACTCGTAATTCACTTGTTCCAGCCACTACGCACAATCACCCGGTCCACCAGAGCCCGGCGGAAATCATGCACATTCACCAGCTGCATCCGCGGTCCCAGCTCCAGAATCCGAATCTCGTGCGTCTCGCAGAAATCCGCAATCACCTCACGCATCTGATTCGCGCTGATATCCAGCGTCCGCGCCAGCGTCGGCAACTTGCAATACTCAAAGCCCTTCAGCTCCACCAGCACCACCGTAGCATCCGCCGCAAGCAGCTTCCCATCCTTTCGTCTATATGCAGCCATATTCAGTGAATAATGAAAAAGTGACTAGTGAATAGTGATCAATCAGCGATTAGAAAACACCCTGCCATAAACCTGGCGCGGACTTTTTCCTCGCACCACATACGAAACAACCTTGCCACCGCGCACGCTAACCTGTATAGTAAACGCATGGACACCACATTCACCATTCAACCATCTCTGGGGGCGGAATTCAGAATCAACAACGAAGGAAACATCATAATCGAGCAAGGAGAAGACTTCATCCTCCTCACCCCGCAGGAAGCCGAACAAACCATCAGCATCCTGCAGCAGCTTCTTCTCAAACTCAACCAGAAGAGCTGAATCCAACCAGGACAGCTCCTTTGCCCTATCCGCCGCGCGCTTGTTGCAGCAAGCCGCGGCCTTCTTATTCTTGTCTTCCATATCAGCCACAAAAAGGTGTTAACACCCCAAGTCTAAAAAAAGGGGCTTGTCAATTATGCACCGATTGCACGCTCCAAGGTGTTAACACCTTCCGTGCAAAAAAATAATACCTGCGAACTGCGGGTCCGACATTCCTTCTCAGCCATAACATCAATCTTCTTTACCAGTTCGCGAGGCATTACGATATGCACCTGCACTGTATCTACGGCCGTTCTTTTCAACGGCCTTCCGGGTCGCTTCGGCGATTTCTTTGTAGTCATTGTCATCTAATACGATATTTTCAACCGACTTATTCAAGATAGCAAGAA
>CAJGCV010000138.1 GCA_904501915.1 uncultured Akkermansia sp.
AGGCTCTTCTCCAGCCATTCGTCGGTCAGGCGGAAGCCGTCCTCACCCTTGCAGAAGTACTCCACTTCCATCTGCTCGAACTCGCGGGAGCGGAAGGTGAAGTTGCGCGGGTTGATTTCGTTGCGGAAAGACTTACCAATCTGGGCGATACCGAAGGGAATCTTGTTGCGGGAAGAATCGAGGATGTTCTTGTACTGGCAGAAGATGCTCTGGGCGGTCTCCGGACGCAGCCAGCCGGTGCTGGCGGGGTCGTTCTCATCGGATGTGGCGCCGATGGTGGTCTTGAACATCAGGTTGAAGGAACGGGCCTCCGTCACCAGCGAACCGTTAGCCGGGTTGTAACGCACAGAATCGGTTACTTCCTCGGTGCTTTCCTCGATGAGCTCCAGGTCGGCGGGCTGAGTACCCTTACCGGCAATCAGGCTGTAGTACTGCAGCGCACCCTTGCGGGCTGTTTTGGCGCTCTTCTCATCGGAGCCTTCCACCAGCATGGAGAATTCCTTCTTGGTGCTCCAGGAGCCATCCTTGCGGGCAGCGCCCTTCCACCAGTAGGCCACGCCGCTCTGGGCAGGAATCTGGTCGGCGCGCAGGCGTTCCTTGGTGAGCAGGCAGTCGCACAGCGGGTCGCAGAAGCCCCCCACATGGCCGGATGCCACCAGCACCGAGTTGTGTGTGAGGATGGAACCATCCATACCCACGATATCGGGGCGTTCCTGCACGTGGACACGCCACCAGTAATCCTTCAGATTGCGCTTGAGCTCAACACCCAGGGGACCGTAGTCCCAGCAACCGTTCAAGCCACCATAAATTTCAGCGGCCTGAAAAATGAACCCTCTGCGCTTGCAAAGGCTGACTATTTTTTCCATGCGGACGGGATCAGTCTGTGTACGGTCTGCCATAACGCGGGTTATTCTACTACAAAACAAGCGTTTTGCAAGCCCAAAAGAATTTCAGAATGCAGAAGTCAGAATGCAGAATAGCTGGTTAGGACGCGGCTCCCGCCGCGCCGGGAATGGAGAAAAAGTCTGACCTTCGGATCAGACTTTTTCAGGGATATTCTGATTACGCTCTTCTGCCAGGATTCGCTTATGTATCGTAATCGCGGAAGCGGTCATGATGGCCGTTATCTGATTCGCCTCGTCTCGTATGGATTCAAGCTTCTTCGCTTGTATCATCCCGGAATCTGCCAGTAGAGCCAGCCAATAACAACTCTCATCGGCTTCTTCCTGACAAATCCGTATTTTATTCAAGAAATCCCGGTCGCTTTTACCGACAGTGGCTGCCCGGTAATTGGCGCCGATGGAAGTCCCACATCGCAGCAATTGCTTGCCAATCACCTCATATTCAGTCCCCTTGGGTAACGATTTCCACAAGTTGATAATACGTAAGGAAAAGTCATACGTACGTTGCCTCAGCTCTCCTCCGCGTTTACGATAATCAACCTCCATCATGTTGCCATGCTACAACATGACGGCATGCAATGCAAGCCTCAAAGAAAAAGTCTGATCCGAAGGTCAGACTTTTTCTCCATTCCCGGCGCGGCGGGAGCCGCGTCCTAACCAGCTATTCTGCATTCAGACTTCTGCATTCTGCATTTCACAGAATGTATTCACTAATCGCCCGGCAGAGCGCACGGACATCGCAGCCGCCACGCAGCTCGAACCGCACATGGCCCAGCGCACTGAAGAACAAATCCAGTTCGCAGTCCAGGTCAAACGTACCGGCCGTTTCCACAGAATATGCCTGTATCTTGCTGTAGGGTAGCGAGGTGTAATCCACCTTCTTGCCGGTAATGCCCTGCACATTCATGGCAATCACGCGCTTATTCGTGAACACCACGGAATCGCGGATAGCCTTGAAGGCAGCCACAATGTATTCCCCCTCAATGAGCAGGGGAGCTACACGGTTCATCTGAGATTCCGGCTCCACCGGGGAAAGTTTGAACACGCTGTTATTCTGAAAATCAATCATATTGATATCTGGTTGAGGAGTGAAACCTTTGCCTCGGGAGATGAGCCAGCCGGTATCGCCCAGATAAGCTCATGAGACCCGGCTTCCAGGCGATACAGAACCAAAGCATTAAAATCATTTCCCTTGCCGCCGCCGGCATACACCAGCGAAGTACCCTGCCGGCCCTGGGTGATAAGCTGAGCCCCTTCGTAATTTTTGAGCGTCACCAGCACTGCATACACCCCGCGCTGCGGAGCCTGCAACACCAGGTGAGCCGCTACAAAGCCCTCGGTATTCGACTGATGCCAGCGCAGCGGGTGGTTCTGCGGCGCGCGCTGGGCATGGCGCAACCCCGGTGTGGACGGGCGATACTGCCGCCGCACTTCGCGCTCCTGCCAGGCTTTACGAATCACACCAATGGTCACCAGAAGCAACACCAGCAGACCAGCACTTAACCAACTGTAAATAGCCAGCGCCGAAGCCGCATCACTCCCCCAGAAAAGAATACCCACCAGGACTGCGCAGAAGCCGAGTGTGATCCCCAAACCCACCTTAAAACCAAACACCATGCCGGGAAACAGGAGAAACAGAATCAGATAACGCAGAAAGAATTTCAGATTGAGCGGGGTACTCTGCAGCAAATCGCGCCGGAGCACCTGTTCGCTGAGCTTGAGCAACTGCTCCTGGGTGGTGGTGGCATCTATCTTCACGCGCAGGAGCTTAGCACAATTTCCCCTACCCCGCAAGCGCGAATCAGCGCAGCAGCACCTTCATCTGCGCTGCAACAGTGCAATACCCATGCACCGCAAGCCGATGGTACCCGGTCTCCAGCCGGAAAGCCATGCGGAGTTCCGTCCGCAACCCCGGCACCTCATCCTTTTCCACCAGACACGCACGGTCATCACCATGCAACAGCACAGCGCCCTCGCAATCATCTACCCGGCACACCAGCACATACACCCCGCGCTGCGGCACCTGCACCACCCATTCGAGGTCCACCTCCTCACCCACTGGTAATTCCAGGCATACACCAGGCTTTAATTCCGCACTGAAAGCCTCCTCAGCCGCCAGATACCGCCTGCCGCGCACATACCGGCGCACCCCGCCAACCAACTGAAGCAGCAGAGCCAGCACCAGCGCCAGACACGACCACAACATCCAGAACCCCAGAAATACATTCATGGCTTCCGGCGTACCCCACAGCCAGAGATACGCCAGCACTGCCGCCATCCCGACCGTACCCAGCAACCCCAGGGAGCTTCCCAGCACGGCGCATGGCATCAGCATATACAACAAGGCAAACAGAAATACCCGGGGCAGGTTCAGCGGCGTGCTGGCCAGCAGGTGGCACAGCAGCTCCCTATCCGTCAGCTGCTGCAGTTGCTCTCGCGTTAAATCCGGTTTCAGTTTCATGGCTGCATAAACAGAAAGCACCAACACTTGCAAGCGTTGGTGCTTTCCTCAGCGGAGCGGGGGGGATTCGAACCCCCGGTACTGTTTAACGCAGTACGTCCATTTAGCAAACGGGTGCTTTCAGCCTCTCAGCCACCGCTCCAATTGCTGTGTGCCGCAAACAATACCAGCTCCTCAGACTTTCGTCAACACCTTTTTTTGACTTATGAACTTTTTTTGCGTCTGCGGGCAACCAGCCAGGCCAGCAGACCCGCCGCCAACAGAGCGAGCACACCAATCCCTGTGTATACCCATATTCCATTATCTGTCATGAAGAGAGACA
>CAJGCV010000139.1 GCA_904501915.1 uncultured Akkermansia sp.
CGAGAAGATTGCCGGCTCCTTCCACCTCACCCCCGGCCAGGCATACGAAGAAGCCCCCAACGGCAACAACTCCGCCGTGCATTGGGATCTCGTCTGCATCCAGCGCCCCGAATACGGCGGCGGCGAAATCTGGTTCGATGACATCCTCATCCGCAAGGATGGGCGTTTCCTCGACCCGAAATTGAGCATTTTTAATGCATAATTAATCCGGTTCACCCCCATGTCCTGCAGGAAAAATCTCCGCAAATGGCTTATCTGCTTCTCCTCGCTTGTTCTTCTCTGCGGCGTGGGGGCAAAATACTTCGGCGAACACAGCGCGAAGCAGCTGCAGTGTAACCACGTGCAGCTGCCGGCTGCTGCGCTTCCCGGGACAGGCCCACTGAAAATTGCCTTCTTTTCGGATGTGCACAATTCAAAGGAGCTCTTGCGCAAGACGGTTGAATATATTGCCGCAGTCCAGCCGGACATCATCATCTACGGGGGCGATATCGTTTCTGCGCACGAGCGCTTCATGCGCACACGCTGGGCGGTAGACGGATTCAAAAACCTTTGCTCCATTGCTCCGGTATATGCGGTTCTGGGTAACCATGACTACGAAAAGCTGGAACAGGTCGAGCGTGTTTATGCTGCCGCTGGTGTTACCTTGCTCCGTAACCATGCCCTGGATTGGCAGACTCCCTCCGGCTCCACCCTTCGGATTGTCGGCATGGGCGATTGGAATGAAGGGGACGAAGTGCCGTCTTCCTGCCTGCAGTCGGTGGGGGCAGAGCAGACTCCTGTGCTCCTCCTATCGCACGACCCGGAAAGCCGCTGGCAGCTGCGGGCGTACGACTGGGACCTTATGCTCTCCGGCCACACCCATGGCGGGCAGATAGGTAACCCGTTTACTGGTGAGGTTATTTCCCTGCGATCCTCCATGCCTGGCGGCCTGTTCGATTTCGAAGGCAACCGCCGCGTCTTTGTCACGCGTGGTGTCGGCGCCATCCTCGGGATGCGCTTCTTCTGCCCCCCCGAGCTGAATATCCTTGAAGTGAATAAGGAGTAGTGAATAATGATTAGTGATTACCAGAAAGCCCGTGAGGACGTTCCCTCACAGGCTAGTCTAAATCATTTACTGCGTCGATTAACTCGCGGAGACGGGCCTGCCTCGGCGTAGCTACTGCCGAACTGCCACAAGGCGGTTCTAACTCACAGGCTAGTCTAAATCATTTACCGCGTCGATTAACTCGCGGAGACGGGCGTAATTGCCGCGTTTGAAGGTGAATTTGAGGCGGGAGAGGAAGCCGAGGCGGGCATCGGGGTCGGAGGGGTCGGCATCGAGCTGCTGGAGGTCCTTGAAGGGCATGATATCCGCAAAATCCTCGATGAGCCAGTTGAGCGAGGCGGCTGCCATAGGATGGGAAAGGCGGATGGAGAGTGTGTCTCCCTCGAAATAGTACGAGTGGTAGCGGCTGTAGAAGGTGGCAATGTGGTGGTAGGCATCTTCTGCATCCTTGGATACGTAGAGGAGTTTCATATCCTCCGGGGAGATGAGACCGGCCTGGAGGAGTTCTTTTTCGATGAAGTGAATCCAGCGGTGCCAGTATGATTCGCCGGGCGGGTCCATGAGCACTACGGGGAAGATGGTGCATTTGCCGGTCTGGATGAGGGTGATGGCCTCGAAAATCTCATCCATGGTGCCGAATCCGCCGGGGAAGGCGACGAGGGCATCACTCTGTTTGAGGAAGTTGAGCTTACGTGTGAAGAAGTAATAGAAATTCATCATCTTGTCACTACCGGCCATGATGGGGTTGGGATGCTGTTCATAGGGCAGGGTGATGTTGAGTCCGAAGGAGTTTTCCTCTGTTGCACCTTCGTTGCAGGCCTGCATAAGGCCGGGACCGCCGCCGGTGATGACCATGTAGCCCTGGCTGGATACTAAATCAGCAAAGGCGCGGGCCTGAATGTAGCTGGGGTCTGTCTCCTTGATGCGGGCGGAACCGAAACAGGCTATTTTGCGGCGGTTTTCATAGGGAAGGAACATTTTGTCAGCCCGGTACATTTCTTCCATGGCGCGGTTCATGATTTCCAGGTCGTGCTCGCCGAGGTTGCTTGCCGCCGCATTCATGATGGTGTCAAGCATCTGCAGCACTGTATCGGGGTTGTGCTCGCCGCAGAAACGGCGGGAGAGGTCATACAGGTTGGCATCCAGCACCGGGTTTCCGGTGTTGACGGGAATGCTGAATGACGCATGCTGTTCAGCACGGCTGTTGATATCGCGTGCGGCAAGAAATCCGGGTTTGCTCATACTGGTTATGATGCACCCGGGGACAAGCAAAGTCAATTTCAAAATGCAGTTAATATAAAAAGCCGCCCTTCTTTGAGAAGAGGGCGGCTTTTTGCCAAGAGCCGGATGTCAGGGTCGAACTGACGACCGTCCGATTACAAATCGGGTGCTCTACCACTGAGCTAATCCGGCGGGTTGCGGGGGCATTCTACACGAGAGTGCCGCACGATGCAAGCTTTTTTTATCAGAAGTTGAATCCGCAGTCAAAGCCGACGGTGATGAGGAAGTCATCCACGAGGTCAATGCCGCCGTTGTCGCGCTCCATTTCAGAAGCATTGCTGCCAGCCCAGGAGAACTGCACCCAGGGTTTGATGAAGAAACGGGAATCGCGACCGAGGGAGCCGGAGTGGGTATAGGGCAGCAGCGCTGCCTTGATGCGCCAGGCGTCTACTCCTTCCACGTGGCTGCCCCAGTAGCCGATGGAGGGAGCAACACCGGCAGAGAGCTCGAGGTCTGCACCCATGGTGTTGCTGTTCACCATATCGGTGAAGCGGTAGCCGGCTTCAAGGTCAAACCAGGTGCCGGTGAGACCGTAGAAGGAGAAGCCCGCCTCTGCCTTGCCGAAAAAGCCGCGTTGCTGGTCGTTGTAGGTGAGGCTGGCGCTGAGTTCCTGGGTGGTGTGGTGGCCGGCGCCGTCGAAATGGCGTGCTACGTAGCCTTCAAGCCCGCCGTGGCGCAGTGTGTAGCCGAGTTCGGCCATCAGGTTGGGGAATATTTCCTTGCCCAGGGCGTAGCTGATGCGTGATACGTGCGGGGTTGCCAGGGTGCTGGAGGAGTCCCAGATGATGCCGTACTCGCCGCTGATGCGCTGCTGGATACCTTTGCCGAAGAGGTTGCGGTTGGGCAGGGTGTAGGAGGCGCTGAGGGAGGAGTAACCAAGCTTGCTGAGAGACTCGCGCACGCCCATGCCGCGAACGGTGTAGTCGCTGCTGTATGCGTTGAAGTTTACATAGCCCCGGCGCTCGGAGGATGCTGCCGCAATGGGGCCGGGAAGGGGGACTGCAGGTCCGGTGTAGGAATCGGGCGCAGTATATTCTTCTTCGTAAGAGATATCGGTGTATTCGATGGGGGTGTCGGGTATAGCGGGGGGAAGGTCAGTGGCTAGTGCCGGCAGGCAGACCGTCAGGGCGAATAGAACTCTCTTCGTCATATGCGCTGTATTGTACAGGGGAGTGGTGGGTTTTGCAAGAGTAAAGCGTGTTTGTTTTTCCAGTGAGAATGGCAAAATTAAATGCGACACGGCGAGAGCACAAAAAAAGGTGCTCTCCAGAAGAAGAGATGGTATAGTTAATTCGCCAAAACCAAACTCACAATCTCACCATGGAAAACACCAAAGACAAGACTACCGTTTCC
>CAJGCV010000140.1 GCA_904501915.1 uncultured Akkermansia sp.
ACGGGTGGTGCAGATGGAGCCGGGGCCCACACCTACCTTAATGGCGCTGGCACCAGCGGAGATAAGGTCGCGGGCGCCGTCCTGCGTCACGACGTTGCCAGCCACAACGGGCTTGCCGAACTCGCGCAGCTTCTCAATCACGTGCAGCACGCGGCTGGTGTGACCAGTAGCAGCATCGATAAACAGAGCGTCGGCACCGGCATCGATAACAGCCTGAGCACGAGCCATGAACTCGGGGCCGGGGCCTACGGCAGCACCGCAGCGCAGACGGCCCAGTTCATCCTTGGTGGATTCCTGGAAAGCCTCGCGCTTGCGGATGTCGGTATCAGTAATCAGACCCACCAGGCAGCCGTTTTCGTCTACCAGGGGCAGCTTTTCGATGCGGTTAGAGTAAAGAATCTTGCGGGCTTCCTCCTGCGTGGTGGCGGGAGTGCCGGTGATGAGGCGGCTCATGGGGGTCATCACATCGGCCACGCAGAGCTTGTCGAGGTCATTCTGGCCATCCACCACGCGCATATCGCGGCCAGTGATGATGCCCACCAGAATGTTCCCTTCGGTCACCACGGGGAGGCCGGAGAAACCATGCTCCAGCATGATGCCTTTCACGCGGCTCAGGCTCATATCGCTGGTCACGGTGAGCGGCTTGGTGATAACGGCGTTTTCAAAACGCTTCACCTTGGCCACCATGGCGGCCTGGTCGTCAATGCGGTTGTTGCGGTGAATCACACCAAGACCACCTTCACGTGCCATGGCAATGGCCATTTCCACTTCTGTCACCGTATCCATCGGCGCAGAGAGGAAGGGAAGGCGCAGCGGAATGCCAGCGCAAAGCTGGGAAGAAGGATCGGCCTCGCCGGGAAGAATCGTGCTCAGGCAAGGCAGCAGGAGCACGTCGTCAAATGTAAGTCCAAGCTGAATTTCTGCCATAGCGGAGACTACTACGCCACGCGCCGTTTTGCAAGCCTAATCTGCTCAAAAGAGAATTTTTATCAGAAAAATATCGGATTATATGCAATTATATGTAGAAGTGCATATAATTGCATATAATTGACAATTTACCGGCTTTTCTTTATTACTGGGGTATACTCCGGGATGGCGCGTCGAAGGAAATCACCAAACAAGGGTACACTATAGTCAATCACCCCATGGCGGGGACTGTAAATCATACCTTTACGAATCAAATTGGAGCGCGTGAGCGAAATCGCCGTATTTTTCACACCGAGAAGTTGAGCAACATTGCCGACCTGACATCCGGAATCATCCAATTCTGCCATAGCTCGCATAAAACGCTTTTCCCCATCGGTAAGCCTGTCAAAACGCACTCGGAAAAAATCATCATCCAGATTACGAATAACAAAAGGCTCAGCTTTGATGATATCACCGAGTGTGATTCTGTTATCAGCCGCCAAATTCCAGGCCTGCGCCCCCCACTCCTGCAAGAAATACGGGTACCCTTTTGTCCGCTCGTAAATAACCGCCATGGCTTCGGGTGCAAAATCCGCGCCCTCCTGAAAAACAGGACTTTCCAGAGCCTGAAAACTTTCATCCCGGCTTAACTGGTCAATAATAGGATAGGAAAAAAGACGTTCCGCATACGACTTTGCTTCTCCAGCCAGGCGCGGCAAAGTTGGAAGCCCCGCACCAATCAACACCATGGGAGCCTGTGATTGCTGCAACTGGTGCATAGCCAGAATCAAAGCGTTTAATTCCCCTTGGCTAAGCAACTGCACCTCGTCCATCAAAAGTGCAATACCCGAGTTTCTTTCCCTGGCCGCCTCTGCTGCCGTCTGAAACAAAGTAGGCAAGTCAGCATCCATATCACCGCTGTCGGCCAATCCGGGAATCGCCTCAACACCAATGCCAATTTCCCCGAGATTCACCTGCACCTTGATAACTTTGATAAAGTTTTTCAGTGCCGATAAAGCGCGACGCACAACTGCATTAGCTCCACCAGTCGAATTCAGCTCGTACAAAAGAGTTTTCAGCTGCGGTATCAGCAAGCCAGCCAGCGATTTATCCTCCTGAACTTCAAACTTAATGGTCTTATACCCCTCCTTGCGGGCCATTTCCTCCATCTTGCTCAGAAGCACCGTCTTACCCACGCCACGCAACCCCGTAAGCAACATACTCTTTGCCGAACGCTTTCGCAACACCCGCCCAAGCAGTACACGGGCCTGCTCCAGCACATTATCGCGCCCCACAAGCGCTGGGGGAGGACACCCTGCCCCAGGCGAAAAAGGGTTCATTATCGGATCCATAGCGGCATTTTATATGCAATTATATGCAAAGTCAAATATAAATGCATATAATTCCATATAAATCGCCCGAAAAAGCCGCCAAAAGCCCCCCGGAAAAAAGCGAAATCAGGAGGCAAATATATGCAATTATATGCGAATGTGCATATAATTGCATATAATTCGATATAAAACAGGCAAAAATCGGCATAAAGTGTTTTCCTGACTTGCAATCCCGGGGCGTTGGTGTATACTTG
The DNA here is from genome assembly GCA_904501915.1 of uncultured Akkermansia sp. Classification (GTDB taxonomy): domain Bacteria; phylum Verrucomicrobiota; class Verrucomicrobiia; order Verrucomicrobiales; family Akkermansiaceae; genus Akkermansia. The sequence continues at coordinate 2,492 of CAJGCV010000140.1, forward strand.
CCGCGGTTTATTCACAGAAACTCCAAACAATAAGAGCTATGAACACACAACGCACCTTCACTACCGGCAGCGGCAAGAGCGGCCAGTATTACTCACTTCCCGCACTGGCGGAGCAAGGGTACCCGGGAATTTCCCGTATGCCTGTTTCGCTGCGTATCGTGCTGGAAAGCCTGCTGCGCAACTGCGACGGGCTGAAGGTGACCGAGGCAGATGTAAAGAACCTGGCAGCATGGAATGCCAAAGAGCCCGGCAGCTATGAAATTCCCTTTACCGTGGCGCGCATCATCCTGCAGGATTTGACGGGTGTGCCGCTGCTGGTAGACCTGGCCGCCATGCGTGCTGCCGTGCAGGACCTGGGCAGGAATCCGGCCGATATGGAACCGCTCGTACCCGTGGACCTTGTGGTAGACCACAGCGTGCAGGTGGACTGGGCTGGTTTCCCCGCCGCCTACCAGAAGAACCTGACCCGCGAGTTCGAGCGCAACACCGAGCGCTACGAGTTCCTTAAGTGGGGTCAGCAGGCATTCAAGACTTTCTCCGTAGTACCCCCCAGCACCGGTATCGTTCACCAGGTGAATCTGGAATACCTCGCCCGCGGGGTCATGGAAAACGCTGGCGTATACTACCCGGATACCCTGGTGGGTACCGACTCCCACACCACCATGATCAATGGCCTGGGCATTGTGGCCTGGGGTGTGGGTGGCATTGAGGCCGAGGCCGGTATGCTCGGCCAGCCGGTCACCTTCCTGGTGCCCGAAGTGGTGGGCGTGCACCTGAGCGGCAAGCTGCGCGAAGGCGTGACCGCCACCGACCTGGCGCTGCATGTGACCCAGATGCTGCGCGCTCATGGCGTGGTGGGCAAGTTTGTTGAATTCTTCGGCGAGGGTGCTGCCAGCCTTTCCCTGCCGGACCGCGCCACCGTGGCCAACATGGCCCCCGAATATGGTGCCACCATGGGCTTCTTCCCCTTCGACGAAGTTTCTGCCGCCTACCTGTGCACCACCGGCCGCAGCGAGGAACAGGTGGTTACCTGCGAAAATTACTTCCGCGCCCAGGGGCTCTACGGTATGCCCCGCAAGGGCGAGGTCGACTACACCGTGGAGCTCGAGCTCGACCTCTCGAGCATTGTGCCCGCCGTGGCGGGTCCCACGCGCCCGCAGGAC
>CAJGCV010000141.1 GCA_904501915.1 uncultured Akkermansia sp.
CAAACGGATACAGGCCAAGGCCTGCGGTTTGTTTGATGTACGGTACTTGTTCTTGAAACTACGGCAAGTTCACTTCCTGAGACTTCAAAGAATGCACAAAACTTCTCGTACCTTCTACCAGCAAATCTGAAACAGACCCAACAAAACGCAACAGACAAGGCGCGCGCTTGACACCGCCACGAGCAGCGCCTACAATGCAGTATCGCCATGTTCGGTAAATTATTCATCATACTGCGTTTTATACTCTGTCTCCTGGGGGCTGGCGCACTTCTGTACACATTCTCCTATCCGGACGCCATCATACCGCCGGATCCCTACATGGAAGAACAGAGCGGGCTGAGCCTGTATGCCCTCAAGCCGTTTATATGGCTTATTCCGGTAGTATTCATGGAACTGGTGGATATTGCCGGCCCATGGCGCAACCGAATCTGGTTTTCGGCATTATTCGCCGTGCTGATACTTGCCCTCATTGCCTACCCGGTGCTGGCAGCCACTCGCCCGGAAGTGGTAGCCCCCACCTTCTCCTACCAGGGCGAAATGCTGAACGGAGGATTGGTTTCCTATGTTACGTTCATCAGCGTAAGCCTTGTGGCGCGTTTAGTGCTGCTGGCCTACGCATTCCCGGCGGAGGACATGCAGGAACAACTCGAAGTCGGGTTTGTCTCTGCCTCTGTGCTTGACCCTGCCAATGCCCGCACCGTCAAAGAAATTGCAGCTGAAGAAAAAGCCGCCATTCCCAGCTTCGCCTTCAAAGCTGGCGACCAGCGGATTGCAACGCGTTTCCGACTTATCATGAAACGCATACTACTGCGCAGCCGCATTGCAAACGCATCGATTGCAGGTGGTGTACTGCTACTCATTCTCTGGGTAGCATTGTTCCCCTCTCCCTCTCCGGACGAAGCGTTGAAACGAGATATGCGCACCATGCTGGAATACCGGCTCACCCAGAATGGCTACCCGCTTGCCACGAATACCGCCATGCACGCTGCCGCGCGAGTCATCAAATACATCTCCGACCACGAAAGCCTTGCCGGCATGAGCCCGGCAGAGGCAGAACAATGGCTGGGGCTGGACAAGCTCCCGGAGGGTGTGCGCACCTGGATGCGCGATTCCAGGCCCATCAAACTGGCATCCGTGCGAAGCTCGCGCGAAATCCGCACACGTTTCATGACGATTACGGATGGAACCCGATACTGCGTGCTCTATGTACGCATGAATGAAGCCGACGGCAGCATCATCCTCTCCGAATTCCAGGATTCCGGCTGGGATGCCGTAGCAGATGAAGCCCGCCGCAATATCGGAACCGACTGGAGCGCATATTACAAATGATAACCACTATGCCCGCATTCATTTACAAACGCCGCATTGCCTTTCACGAAACAGATGCCGCTGGTGTGGTATACTTTGCCAATTTCTTTCACCTTGCAGAGGAAGCGGAAACGCACGCACTTGCTTCGCTGGGCAGTGTGCTCACGCATGATGGTTTCCTCTACCCGCGCGTGCACGCTGAGGCTGATTACCGCGCCCCCCTGTTCTTCTTCGACGAGGTGGCAGTACACTGCCGCATCGACAAAATCGGTTCCAGCTCAATAAACTGGATTTTCGACATCTACCGAGATGATCAGATTTGCGCCGCAGTCAGAATGACCTCGAGCAGACGTCACAGGAACGGTTCTGCAGCGCCGTACACTACGGACGAGCGAGCTGCGCTTGCTGCTTTGCAACTCTGACAGACGGGTGCTTCCGGCAATATTCCATCAGTAATTTCCTCATATCCGCGGCGGTTTCCATACCGTCCTGAACAGAATGGTCATAAGGCACGATGGTCTGCGTGCCCCAGGAAATATGGCTTGACCAATAGGGGACGATACCATCCGAACAATGCGGGCAATCATTGATGCCCCGGTCACCAATCACGGAATGAGTAGGGGCATTCCGGACCTGTAGCCCCTGCAGCCCGCGTATGGAATAACTATCCGGCTTGAGCTGGTTGATACTAGTAAACCACAGGTATGCATCCTGTGGATTCAGCAGGAACATATCCCGCTGCAATGTGGCCAGGTTGTACGCTTCCTTCAAAAGAGTCTGCGGAAGTGTAACCAACTTTGTAAGCATGGTGACTAAACGGTATTTAGCAACCGGCGCACCGCGATGAGGAGTTGCCATATAGACAACAAGACCGGCCTTAATGGGGCGGAAGAAATAGTCACGGCGCAAAGCTTCCAAGGCAGGGTCAGGGAAAGGAGTCTCGATATATCTCGAAGAAAGGAGCGGCTTGAGCTTTTCGCGGGGAATATCTGAGCCAAGCAGGATATTCCAAGGTTCGACACACTGGCTGTAATGCGTAATGAGCCCGCCCATGGAGTGTCCGACAACGACCATGTTGTCCCAGTTGCGATTTTTGTGCTGAGGATCCACCATGGAGCGCAAATTTCGTATAGATTCTCGGTATACACGGGCAGAAACAGTCCAGGCGATGCCACTGGGATAGTTAAAATACCAGAATTGATAATGGCGGCGCACTTCCGGGTCTGCCCAGAGGCGGTTGACGAAGTTATCGAAGGTATTGGCGGAGGAAGCGAGGCCGTGAGTCAGGATAACGGGGATTTTATTCGGATCGTAGGGTTCAATGCAGGAGAGGCCGGTTGTGTCGCGCAGCTCCTGCGGACGCAGGAGGCCGAGAATGCGGTCATCCTTGACATGGGTGAGATTCCAGTACACCTCCAGCGGTGCGCTCCAGTCGGCGGCAAGGCCATAGCGAAGACTCCCGACGCGGAACTGCGCCTGCGTCATGCGCGGCAGGAGCACCAGACTGGGTTTCTGCCCATCCGGAAATGTGAGCACACATGTAATCGGCGTAACCGTTCCCCGAGTGCCGATATTGAAAAGCTTATTGCTGGTTTTCGGAATCTTGGAAGCAGGAATCACCCCCACTAGCGGCACACCCAGGCCATGCGCTGTGTAACGTTCCTTCAGGGCATCAAGGGGAACATCGGCAGCCGGTACTATATCATCATACAGCGCCATGAGTCGCAGGCTTTCGTCCCCAAGCTGGTGGCGTATATCGAATTGCGAAGGGCGTGTGCGGTGTTCGGAAGCCTCCGCATCGTGACGCAGGCGCCGCAGCAGTAGCAGAAGGTCGGCATTATAATCCCGCAGTGCCACAGCGCGTTCGTGCTCGGGAATGCAGGTTTGTTCCAGGGTCTTCCAGTTCAGCTGCAGGCGGGTCATCAGGTCTGCGTCGCTCTGGTTCTGGCGGGTAGGATGGGGCGACGGTGCAGGCGGCAGCAATGGCGCGGAACAGGCGCTGAGCAAAGTTAAACCGAGCAGCAGAATGAGGGTTCGCAGTGCAAGCATACCAGCATTCTACAGCACGTACCAAAGCGTGTCAAAGTGTTAGTCTGTGTATGCAACAATATGAGAATGGCAAAATTAAATGCGACACGGCGAGAGCACAAAAAAAGGTGCTCTCCAGAAGAAGAGATGGTATAGTTAATTCGCCAAAACCAAACTCACAATCTCACCATGGAAAACACCAAAGACAAGACTACCGTTTCCCGCAGAAAATGCAAGCATATTACTAGTTCTGACCGCCAGATTATTGAAAAACTTTATCGTAA
>CAJGCV010000142.1 GCA_904501915.1 uncultured Akkermansia sp.
ACTTCGGCGCCCCAGTAGCACATCTGGAGGTTGATGTTGTTGTGGTAGTCGCAGGCCCAGGGAGCGTGCACCTTGTTGTTCCAGATGCCCTGCAGTGTGACGGGCAGGTTGCCGGGCTGTGAGCCGGAGATGAGGACGTAGCGCCCGTAGTTATAGATAAGCTCCTCCAGATCCGGGTCACAGGCGCTCAGCCCGTTGTCGTAGCGCAGGCGGTAGGTTGCCAGGCGAACATCGGTGGGGGTGCTGGTCAGCATTTCATCGGATTTTCCCAGGTCGAGGCTCATGCGGTCGTAGTACGAGGCGAAATCCTGACGGTGGTCGCGGCGGATGGCATCGAGCCCCTTGCTCACGGCCTTGTCCAGCACCTGCTTGTTGTGCTCGGCGGGGTCGGAGCCCTTCCAGTCGGCCTCATAGCTCAACTTGTAATTTGTGGCCAGGGAAACGTAGATGGTCACGGCATCGGCGTTCCATACCTGGATGTGGGGAGTCTGGGCTGGGGCGAGGGTGGGCTTCAGGTTATTGCCCTTGCCGTGGTATTTTACGGGTACGTCCTGCTCGGTGATGATGAGCCGGGCAGCTCCGCCTTTGGTGACAACGCGCATGCGGCCTTCGAAAACCTCGCCATTGGCCAGTGTGCCGCGCATGATGAGGTTTTCGCCATCCTGCGAGTAGTGCACGCTGTGGTAGGGGGTAAGGGCAATGTGCCCGTTGAGTGAACCCGGTTTATCAGCCTCGGCGGTGTATACCAGTACATCATCCGGGCGACTCACAAAGCAGCTGCGCTTATGCGTGACCCCGTCGGCCTTGAAGCTGCTCACTGCTTCTGCCTGCCGTAAGTCAAGTGCGCGGGTGTAATCCGTGGCCTGACCGGGGTGGTCAAAGGAAACAAGCAGGTCGGCGAAAGGCTGGTAGCTGCCGAACTCATTCTGACCGGATTGCGGTCCGTAGGAATACCCCGAGCCATTTCCGGGCTTATTGGCACCACCGGACCAGAGGCTCACCTCGTTGAGCACGACGCAGTCCAGACGGTCGCCGCCGTATACCGTACCGCCGATGCGGCCGTTGCCCACCGGCAGGGTCTGGCTTTCCCAGGTGTCCCGGTTATTTTTACCGGGCAGGTTGTTGTGGGTGTGGGCCTGCGGAGCCCAGGGGAAAACGGTATTGGGGAGGACTGCCGGCTGTTTGTACCATAAGTGGTCGGTTGGCGAGTAATCTGCCGCTGTGGCCAGTGCGGTGCACGACAGACAGATGCATGCAAGTGTGTATTTCATAAAGCTGAAATGCTGGTTGCGGTGGGCTTTGATTGCCTTCACTCGGTACATACTAGCATGAATACTGATTCAAGACAATGAAAATCGGTGGGGGCTTAAAAAAAGGGGCTGACTAGGATTTTCTCGTTGACCATGGCTGTATATATGGTAGAATCCCCGTATATGAGTACTCAATCCCAGAAAGATTTGACGCCGGTGGTGCCGCGTAAGTTCCGCACCGTGTTCTTCATGCTCGTGGCGTGCTTTGCACTCTGGGGGCTGCTGAACAACATGACGGATAACCTGGTGCCTGCCTTTGAGACCATTTTTGGTATCAAGCCTTCTGAATCTGCCGGTGTGCAGATTTCATTCTATGGTGCCTATGCTGTTCTGGCCATCTTTGCGGCCATGATGGTGGAGGAGTTTTCGTACAGAACCGGCGTGCTGACGGGTCTGGGGTTCTACATCCTGGGCGCGTTGATTTATATTCCGGCCTGTATTGCCCAGAATTTTGACCTCTACCTGCTGGGTATCTTCATTCTGGCCGGCGGTCTGTCTGTTCTGGAAACCAGCTGCAATCCCTATGTGCTTTCCCTCGGGCCGGAGAAAACGGCTGTGCGTCGTCTGAACTTTGCCCAGGCATTCAACCCTGTGGGTTCCCTGGCAGGTATCTTCCTGGCCAAATACGCCATTCTTGCTAATCTGGAAGGGAATGACAAGGCTGTGCAGCTTTTCTGGGTGTGCGTTCCCTATGTGGGGCTTATTTCTGTGGCTGCCGTCATCTGGTTCTTCTTTGTCCGCCTTAAGGACTCCGAATCTGCGTCTGCTCAGTATGATATGCCCGGGCAGGATGAGTCGATGAAGACCGGTATGCCCAAGTCGGTACTGATTGGCCTGTACATGCTCTGCATTGCCATTCCTGTGGGTATCCTTGTGGCCATCAACTCGCTGTGCGAGAATCCCGGCATCTGGGGCAACATGGTATGCCAGCTGCTGTTCGTCATGGTCGGTCCCTTTGTGTTCACCCTGCTGATTAAGAACTACCGCAACATGCTCTGCGCGCTGCTGAAGCTTCCCCGGTACTGGATGGGAGTGGTAGCCCAGTTCTTCTATGTGGGTGTGCAGATTGCTGCCTGGACCTGGCTGAATAAATACTGCTGCAAGCAGCTGGGCCTCAGCTCCGACGTGGCTGCTACATATTATCTGATTTCGCTGATTCTCTTCATCGTGTGCCGCTGGGTAGCCACCTACTACATGAAGAAGTTCAACCCTGCCAGCATGATGAGCCTGTTTGCCATTGTGGCCATAGCCTGCTGCGCCGGTACCATGTACCTGCCCAGTGACGTGCTGTTCAGCGTAGGCGGTCTTCCGTTCTCTGCGAATATCATCTGCCTCATCCTTATTTCCGGTGGCATGAGCCTCATGTTCCCGACTATTTATGGTATTGCCCTTGGCGGCCTTTCCAGCCACATTGTGAAACTGGGCGCTGCCGGCCTTATCATGGCCATTCTGGGTGGTGCCATCATCACTCCCTGGATGGGAGCCATCATCGAGAGCACCGAGAGCTGCTGGTTCTGCCTTGTGCCCGGCTATGATGCCACCTGGGATGCAGCGCTCAAGACTTCAGACAAGGCCGTGCGTGCCTCGTTCATCGTGCCTGCCATCTGCTTTGCGGTGGTGCTGCTTTACAGCCTCATCTTCCGCAAGCCCACCACTTCCTCTGATAAATAACCATTTAACCCCAAACTGAACGTATATGAAGTACGATACATTACCGACCATTGGTATCCGCCCCACGATTGACGGCCGCCGCCTCGGCGTTCGTGAATCCCTGGAGGATCAGACCATGAACATGGCCAAGGCCGCCGCCGCCCTCATCGAGGCTAACGTGACCCACGCCAACGGCCAGCCCGTGAAGTGCATCATCGCCGACACCACCATCGGTGGCCCGGCTGAGGCTGCTGCCTGCAACCAGAAGTTCGCTGAGAACAACGTGGGCTGCTCCCTTATCGTGACTCCCTGCTGGTGCTACATCACTGAAACCTTTGAGACCGATGCCACCACGCCCAAGGCTATCTGGGGCTTCAATGGCACCGAGCGCCCCGGCGCTGTGTACCTCGCCGCTGCTCTTGCCGGCTATGCCCAGAAGGGTGTGCCCGCATTCTCCATCTACGGTCACGACGTGCAGGACGCCGATGATACCTCCATCCCCGAGGACGTGGCTGAGAAGATTCTGCGCTTCGCCCGCGCCGGTCTTACCGTGGCTACCCTGCGTGGCAAGGGCTACCTCTCCATCGGTGGCTGCTCCATGGGTATCGCCGGTTCCATCGTTGACCAGAACTTCTGGGAAAGCTACATGGGCATGCG
>CAJGCV010000143.1 GCA_904501915.1 uncultured Akkermansia sp.
ATCCTTGTGCCCGAGTATCATGGGGACGGGGCTATACACTTCCATGGGCTTTTCAATGATGCGCTGACATTCAAGGACTCCGGCACAATCAAACTTGACGGCAGCAAGAAGCCGCGAAAGCCACGCAGCAAGGCGCAGCGCGCCGAGTGGCTTGAAAGCGGGGGTCATGTGGTCTATAATATCAGCGAGTATGATTTGGGGTTCTCTACGGCTATCGAGCTATATGGTGACTATCTGCGCGCCGTGGCCTATGTATGCAAATATATAGGCAAGGGCAAGCAGAAAATCGGGGGGCGTTGGTACTACTCCGGGGGCAATTTGAGAACGCCCAGTAAGGAATATTTTGACATGAATTACGCGGCCTGCCGGGACGGTGAACACGTGTTCACCATCCCGAGGCTGGGCGCGGAACTCGTAAAGCTTGAGGTGGATGGAAATGGAACAAGAGAGTATTTGGCTGACAGTTGAGGACTTTCTCCGGCTCTTTTCTGTGGACTGCGACAGAGCCGGAGCGCGGGACTTCTTGGACATAACCCAAATGTGGAGCATACAGCTGCTATTCCCGGAACTGGAAGTCACCCGGCGCGCCTTGGTAAGGATGGTGCTGCGTAAAAAGAAGATTTCGCCCTTGGTCTATTGGAGTCGGATGAAAAGGGATTTGCTTCCGGTGCTTTCAGCTGAGTCCGACACTTTGGAGCTTCTTGGCTGCCCGTTGCCTGTAGAGCGAACGTGCCCGGATCTGATGGACGCGCTTGCGCGGGCTACAGCCGGGCACGTAGAGCCGGAACACCGGGAGAAATACCGGGATGTTGCGGAATATGTCAAACGGCTTTGCGTGGACTCTGAGAAGTGAAAGGGGGTGGGGGATTGGGAATCCTTGAGTATAAATGCAAGCTGTGCGGAGCACCCCTTGAGAGCTTCAAGGAAATGGGGAAATACGCTGCTGCTTGTACCCACGGGGATTGCATAGGCTGCTTTGACTACGAGCTATTTGACACTCAGCAAGAGCTGCTTGAGACTCTGGAAGCGGGGGAGTAATAGCCCGGAAAATTTCGCCCCTCACAGCTATAGAAAACGCGCTCCCAAAAATGATATAATCCCGGTTGACATTTTCGGTTTTGTCCACCGCGCCCCCGCGCCCTTGCTGTAAGCCAGGGCGCGGGGCTGCGTGGGGGACTGAACCGGAGAAAAAAACACGGGGGTGTGTGTATACAATGACTACGGCTTATCTCTTAGACTCTCAAATAAATCTGATATTTGCGGCACTCATGCCCGACAACCGCCGCGTTTTACAGGTAATGCTGCGAACGGGTTTACGGGTTGACGATGTGCTGAACCTCAAGCGTGAGCAGCTTGGGCGGCAGTTCTGGGTTACGGAAAAGAAAACAGGCAAGCGTAAGCATGTGGGGCTTCCCGACTGGCTCACCAAGGAAATTGTCCGCGCTGCCGGTAAGTCTGAATGGGCTTTCCCCAGTCCTATTGATGACAAGAAGCACCGCACCCGACAGGCGGTTTGGAAAGACCTCAAGAGGGTGTCAACTGCGCTCCGTATCCCTGTGAACGTGGGCACGCACTCCATGCGAAAGGCCTACGCTGTAGACCTCTTGGAGAAGTACGGGGACATCGAAAGGGTGCAGCGCGATTTGAACCACGCAAGCCCTACAATCACCATGCTGTACGCCATGGCTGATGTGCTCACTCTGTCCGCGGCTCACAGAAAACCGAGCTATAAGCGCAGAAGATGACAACTCACCCCGGCGTATTTTATTGACAGGATGTTGACGGATTGTGTACAATAAAAAAGCCAACAGAAAACCGTTTTTTTATTGTAATTTTTGGTTCGTTTAATATTGTTTGTACGAACCTTTTAGGGGTGAAAACCAGTGGAAATTTACGATTATTGTGGAAAATGTGAACATTTTCGCCGACTTTATAGCACGCCTGCTTTTGGCCTTTGCACGTCTCCCAGTCGCGGACTCGTAACACTGAGCCGTAAAGGTAGGCTGCCCGTGGCTTGGGAGTATGACCGGGGCTGCAACTGCTATACACGAAAGGTGAGCTGTAACACATGGGAGCTGCAACACATGGAAAAGTACAGGGTTACAGACCCGGAACTCCCAAGATGTACCTGTTATAAACCCGCGCCGGGCGGGGCATGGGCTTTGATACTGCGCTTGATAGCCAAGCGCAGCAAAGCCCAAAACACCCGGCACGGCTAAAAGGCTGCTTTTATCCGTCTTTCCCAAAGAGCAGCGCGTGCGCTGCAAAGGTAGGTAGGGGAGTAGTGGAGCAGCGGGGGCGGCGGCTTCGTAACGGAACAATGGGCAAATTCTGCCGCCCTCGCAGCTCCAGCTCTTTACCCTCGCTTTATAAACCAGCGCGGCTTGCCGCGCTTTCCAGCAGGGCGGGCTGAGCCTTAAATAGGACGCGCTTGCGCGTCCCCGGCTCGCCCTGCTGGGGGGCCCCATGAGGATAAAAGCGGCGGCTTGCCGCCGCCTCCTCTAAAAAGGGACTGGGAGGCTCGCGCCTTTGTGCGGCGAGTAATTTAACCGCGCAAGGGGGCGGCGGTCAAATGTCCCTCGCAAGTGCTTTGACGGCCGCCCCCTTGTGTGGTATACTCCGCCGCTCATTGGCGTGAGGGCTGTCCCGCCGATATGGGGTGCGCAGACGAAAACCCCAAGCGGCGGCTTGCCGCCGATTGGGTTTTCATGTCAGGGGGCTTTTTGGTTTGAGGGCAGCTCAGCTGCCCTTAAACCCGCAGCCCGGGCTGGCTGGCCGGGGCGCAGAGGTGAACACGAAACCAAGAACGCACCCGGCACGAAGCCCCGAGACGGCCGCCCGGGAAAAAGCCCCCGGTGCGCATACATTTTGATGTGCTTCGCGGCTTGCCGCGCAGCACGTGGGGAGCGAACGGGGGCAGGAGCAGCGCGCAGCCGCCGCAGGCGAGGGCGCGCAGCCCCGCCCCACGGAGCGACCCACCAAATCCATAATCCGGAGTTCTGTTGGCGCTGAACTCTTTGGGGCGGGCGAACCCTTTGGGGTCGCCCGCCTACTCGATATACGGACATTATATCGTCACGAGGTAGCCAATGGAAAGTAAAAGTATATATGCAATTACACATAATGCCATGTCGAAGTCCTATCCCGATGGGTCTGCGGTGCTGCTCGTGGCTAATCGCTCCATCTTCCGAGAACCCGGCTGGGAAGAACGCGGGAAGCGTTCTGACCCGGAGTTCGAGGAAGCCCCCAAACAGAAAAAAGATAGGGGAGTGGAGAACCTTGAGCGCGCACGCCGTAGGGCGAGAGCTATGGTTGCGGATTATGCGCGCTGTAATGAGTTCAAATACTTCGTCACGCTCACCATGAACAAGGAAGCCGTGGACAGGTATGACATATCCGGCATTAATAAGAAGCTGCGCACATGGTTGGATAATTCTGTTCGGCGCGCCGGACTCAAGTATATCCTTGTGCCCGAGTATCATGGGGACGGGGCTATACACTTCCATGGGCTTTTCAATGATGCGCTGACATTCAAGGACTCCGGCACAATCAAACTTGACGGCAGCAAGAAGCCGCGAAAGCCACGCAGCAAGGCGCAGCGC
>CAJGCV010000144.1 GCA_904501915.1 uncultured Akkermansia sp.
GGCTGATTTGTGCTCGGCGTTGCGCGGGGTTTCGCTCAGTTTGAGTTCCTCAGGTTTCTGGGGTGCCGGGGTGGGCTCTCCGCTGGGTTCAGGTGTTGGTTCGGGCTGGGGTTCCGGCTGCGGTGCAGGCTCTTCACTCGGTGCCGGGGTGGGCTCTGGAGTGGCTGCCGGGGTGGTGGCCGGTGCAGGTGCTGGTTCGGGCTGGGGCTCCGGCTGTGGTTCCGGAGTGGGGGTCGCAGCCACGGCGCTGGCGTGCTTGTCTGCCTCATCGGCCTGGTTGTTGGCCTGCTGCTTCAGGAGCATGAAAACGCCGGCGCACACACCGAGTGTGGCCAGGAAGGCGCAGAGGAATAAAAGGATGTTGCGTTTCATAACAGAAGAGGTATCAGAGGAATTGTGAAGGTTTTACGGGTATGGTGCCTGCCGGCATATCAGGGGCAGGGGTGGCGGGTTGTTGAATGACGGCTTCGCGTACGCGCATCCGCCGGATGGTTTCGTAAGGGTCCGGCACGGCAGGTGCCGGATAATTGGCAAGCAGTTTCTGCGGGTTCAGGCGGTTCATGGTGCCGCCGGGGTGGTAGGCCGGCTGCCCGGCCTCTGTGCATACGGAGGAGATGGCCTCAAAGTGCAGGTGTGCCAGGTAGGTACCGTTGGCAGTGCCGATGGTGCCGATGGGTTCTCCCCGGCCTACCAGCTGTCCCTGGCGCACGATGCTTTTGTCGAGGTGGGCGTAGAGGGTCTGGATGATGCGGGAATCACCCGGCAGCCGGTGTGCCAGCACGACCACGTTGCCCCAGGCGGGGGAGGGTTCGCCGGTGTATACCACCAGCCCGCGGGCAGCGGCGTTTACGGGGAGCCCCAGGTCGGTGTTTTCGCCGCCGATGCCGTTGATATCGCTGCCACTGTGGTGGCCGCCCCGGGCTTTATTGGGTGCGTTGAACGGTTGCGCATCATAGGTGAAACCGCCTTGTGCGGTGCCGCAGGGTGCCTGGAAACCATCTGCCACCGGGATGATGGCCATTTGCTGCGGGGTGAGCAGCACCAGCCCGGGCAATATCTTTTCCGGCATGGTGGCGGGCGGTACATCCTGCCCGTAAATACCTGCCGTTGCTGGTGTGACCGGGGCTTCCGGCCCATCGTTATTCAGGTACGCAATCACCCCGAACGCTATGGCCCCTATGCCCAGGAGCCCCAGCGTGCACAATCTCAGCGGGGTGAAAAGGCGTTTACCTGACATGTTTTGCACATTATACTGTCAACCCCACCTGATGACAAGTCTAAAGAATGAAAGGAGAGTAGTTTATTGCCTGTTGTTGTTTCTTTAACAAGAGTAGGTTGAGATTGCGACGGCGGGTGTGATGACACAAAAAAGCAGCGCAGCCTGCAGGGCTGCGCTGCTGCAACAGGATTAGCTTCTGAGTGTGAATTACTTCATGGCCCTGGCGTGGGCGATGATGTTTTCCACGTTCATGCCCAGGTCGTGCAGCACCACATCGCCCGGGGCGGAGAAGCCGAAGGAGTCGATGCCGATGATGCAGCCTTCAGTGCCCACGTAGCGGTACCAGAGGTCGGTCTTACCGGCTTCGATGGCGAGGCGGCGTGTGCAGGCGGCGGGCAGGATGCTTTCGCGGTAGGCGGCGTCCTGCTTGTTGAAGCGGAACATGGAGGGCATGGAAACCACGCGCACATCCGGGCCGAGTTCCTTGGCTGCCTGCAGCGCGAGGATGAGTTCGGAGCCGGAGGAGATGATGATGGTGCCGGGCTGCCCGGTCTGCTCCTTGAGGGCAATGTAGGCGCCCTTCATGGTGCCCATGCGGCGGGTCTCGGCGTCGATATCCACCACGCTGGTGAGGCTGGGTACATTCTGGCGGGTGAGGATGAGGGCGGTGGGACCATCGGTGCGCTCCATGGCGCACATCCAGGCACCGGCGGCTTCTTCTTCATCGGCCGGGCGCACCACATCCAGGTTCGGGATGACACGCAGGCCACTCACGGTTTCCACTGGCTGGTGGGTGGGGCCGTCTTCACCCACGGCTACGGAGTCGTGCGTGAGTACGTAGGTGACGGGAAGCTCGGAGAGGGCTGCCACGCGGATGCTGGCGCGCATGTAGTCCACAAACACGCAGAAGGTGCCGGCGGAGACGCGGAAGAGACCGTCGTAAGCCATGCCGTTGCAGATAGCGGCCATGGCGTGCTCGCGGATGCCGAACCAGAAGTTGCGGCCGGTGTAGTCGGCTGCGGAGAAGTCACCTGCGCCTTTGAGGTAGTTCTTGTTGGAGGAGAACAGGTCGGCGCTGGTGGAGAGCAGGCCGGTGCAGGCGGCACCAATGGCGTTCTGGGCTACAGCGCCGGAGGAACGGGTGGCTTCCTTGGCTCCGGGGGCCCAGGTCGGGATGAGTTCGTTGCTGGCATCGGCGCTCAGGCCGTTGACTGCCAGGTCCATGCTGAGGGCGAGTTCTGCGGTCTTCTCGGGGTTGGCGTCGCTCCAGGCGTCGAACGTGGCTTTCCACTCAGCGTAAGCGGCTTCGCGCTGGGTCTTGAGTTCGGCCATGTAGGCGCGCACATCGTCGGAAACGTAGTACTGCTGGTCGGTGGGCAGCCCCCAGTTGGCGTGGGCTTCGGCCCAGAGTTTGGCACCGCCTTCACCGTGGCCCTTGGTGGTGCCTTCGAAACCGGGCACACCCTTGGCAATGGTGGTTTTGGCGATGATGAGCTTCGGGCGGCCGTTCTTCTCGAGGCGGCAGACGCGGAGGGTCTTTTCCACTTCGTCCATGTTGTGGCCGTCAATGGTGAAGGCATCCCAGCCCTGCGCGGTGAAGCAGGCGGCAATGTCATCAATCTGCGTCACTTCGATGGGGGCGTCGAGCGTGATGCCGTTGGCATCGTAGATGAGGATGAGGTTATCAAGCTTCAGAGTGCCGGCAATGGCAGCAGCTTCGCGGGAAATGCCTTCCTCAATGCAGCCATCGCCCGCCAGGCAGTAGACGTTGTGGTTGAAAATCTCGTGCTCCGGGGTGTTGAAGCGGGCGGCGGCATGCTTGCCGGAAATAGCAAAACCCACGGCATTGGCAATACCCTGACCCAGCGGTCCTGTGGTGCATTCCACACCGGGGCAGCAGCCGAATTCCGGGTGTCCGGGGGTGTTGGAACCCTTGGAGCGGAAGGCTTTTACATCATCCATGCTTACGCCGAAACCGCTGAGGTGCAGCCAGCTGTAAAGGAACATGGAGCCGTGGCCGCCGGAAAGGATGAAGCGGTCGCGGTTGAGCCAGCGCGGCTCTGCGGGGTTCACATTGAGCAGTTCGCCATAGAGAACAGCGCCGATTTCTGCGCAGCCCAGGGGCAGACCCATGTGGCCGGATGCCTTGTCGTAAATGGCATCAATTGCAAGACCTCTGGCCTGATTTGCAGCCTTTTGAAGGATTTCCGTGTTCATGCGAATTTGAGTATAACAGATGCCGTTTCTTTGTAAAGCCAAAATGAATAATTATCAAGGCGGCGGGGTCTGTTTCAGATTTGCTGGTAGAAGGTACGAGAAGTTTTGTGCATTCTTTGAAGTCTCAGGAAGTGAACTTGCCGTAGTTTCAAGAACAAGTACC
>CAJGCV010000145.1 GCA_904501915.1 uncultured Akkermansia sp.
AGCGGCTTACGCCGATATACCCGCAAGCGAACGCTTACTGCCGATGGTGGAGCAAGTGATACTCCAACGCGATTTTTCACGCAGAACACTATGCCTTTATGTCGTTTAAGACTCTTTTCCCATAATCTTTGGGACACATGTAGCAGAAAGCACGTGTGTGGATTTACGATTTTTGATTTACGATTTACGAATTCGGAATCCCTGGATTGCGCCGCATGTCAGGCAACCGGCTCGTTTCTGACGATAGCCGGGCGCACCATTCCCCAGCGCAGAGTCCTCAAATGAACTTTTTTGAGAATCCCCCTCCGCAGTCTGAAAGAACCGGCACCGCGCGCGCGTATACAATAGCATGAAAATGAAGCCTTTTATTCTTGTTGCAGCCATGGGCATGGTGACTGGTGCTCTGGCGCCGCTGCAAGCAGCAGCCCCCGGGCCGGAACTGACCGCTGCGCAGCACCCCTATCTGGTGTGGAACGGCACCTTCCCCCGCTGGGCAGACCTCACCCCCGAACGCGCCGTGGCAGACATTCGCAAGGGAATTGAGCTGGCGCAGCAGCGGATAGAGGCTATCTGCCAGGTAAAACCCACCGAAGCCACCTGGGAAAACACCTATGCTGTCTACGACCGGCTGGATGTGGAGCTGGGCTATGCTGACCAGCTGCTCAGCAACCTGGCATACCTGACAGATTCCCCAGCATGGCGCGCCGCCATGGATGAGGTCAGCCCGCTGATTGCGGAGTACAACGCCTCCATCACCTCCAATGAGCGCCTCTGGGCAGTGCTGCGGGAGGCCAGCTCCCAGCCCTGGGTGCGCCAGCTTTCCCCCGCGCGCCAGCTCTTCATGCAGGAGGTGATAGATGCCTTCAAGGACAGTGGCGCGGATCTGCCGGCAGATAAAAAAGCCCGCAAGCTCGAAATTGAAAAAGAACTGGCTGCCCTGCGCCTCCAGTTCGATAAGAATTGCAAAGATTCTGCAAATGCCTGGCAGCTGGTGATTACCGATAAGGCCCGACTGGCCGGCATGAGCCCGGAGTGGATGGCGCGGGCAGCCGCCAAAGCACAGGAGCGCGGCTTCGGCACACCGGAAAACCCGCAGTGGCTCATCACCCTGGATTACGCCAGCGTGGTGGATGTGCTGCGCCATTGCGATGTAAAGGAAACCCGCCGGCTCTGCTGGGAGGGGCGCTGCTCCGAAGGCAACACACCGGAGTTCGACAACGCCCCCGTGGTGGACCGCGTCATGGCGCTGCGCAGCGAACTGGCCACCCTGCTGGGCTTTGGCACCTATGCAGACAAAGTGACCGCCCGCCGCATGGTGGGCAGCGGGGCTGCAGCCCTGGAATTTGTGGATAACCTGATGCGCAGCGTCAAACCCGCCTTTGACCGCGATGTTGCCCAGCTGCTCGAGTTTGCCTCACGCCGCGAAGGCAGGCGCATCACCCAGGTAGATCCCTGGGATGTCAGCTACTACATAAGCCAGATGAATGAGGAAATCTGCGGGTTTGACAGCGAAGCCCTGCGCCCCTACCACAAAAAGGAAAACGTAGTTGCCGGCATGTTCTCCATCTACGAAAGCCTGTACAACATCCGCATCTCCGAAATCCCCACACGCTGCCTGCAACCCGGCGAGCAACTCCCCGACGGCGAGGCCGATGTGTGGCACCCAGAGGTAAAACTCTACGCCATTCACGATGTAGCCACCGGCCGCCACATGGGCTCGGTCTACATGGACCTGCACCCCCGCAGCACCAAGCGCGACGGCGCATGGGTCATGGGTATTCGCCACTACCCCGTGGTGGAAGGCACACGCCCGCCCCACCTCTGCGTGCTGGTGTGCAACCTGAAATCCCCCACCGCCGGCAAACCCGCCCTCTTCACCCACATGGATGTGCTCACCATTTTCCATGAATTCGGGCATGCCCTGCACAGCATGCTCAGCGATACAGAGCTCTTCTCACACGCCGGCACACGCGTGGCGCGCGATTTTGTGGAGCTGCCCAGCCAGATTAACGAAAACTGGGTGTGGATTCCCGAAGGGGTCATGGCATATGCCCGCCACTGGGAGACAGATGAAGCGCTCCCCGCAGAAATGCTGCTGAAATTGCAGCAAAGCCGCTTCTTCCTGCCCGGGTTCGATATGATGAGCCAGCTGCGCATGGCCAAGCTCGACCTCGAAATGCACATCAACTACGAAAGCAAATTCCGCGGACGCAACCTGGACACCGCCAGCCAGGAACTCCTCGGCCCCTGGAATCTGCCGCTCAGCAAAAGCGGGCCCTCCATCATGCGCTGCCTGAGCCACTGCGTCTCCTCCGGCTATGCCGCAGGGTACTATTCATACAAATGGGCAGAAGTACTCGCTGCAGACGCTTTCACCCGTTTTGAAAAAGAAGGCCCCACCAACACGCAGACGGGCGCAGATTTCCGCCGCGAGGTGCTTTCCACCGGCGGCAGCCGCCCAGAATCCGAAACCTTCCGGGCCTTCATCGGGCGCGACCCCAACCCCGATGCCCTCCTCCAGCAGCAGGGCATGCTCAAATAAGCCATACAGCATAGCGCATCCAAAGGCCTCACGTGCCCCATAGTTATTGCACCAGATTGTGATTTATCGGCATGCAATGCCGATAAATCACACAACGCGCCAGCGGTACATGAAATCCTTTGCTGTCGCAAAGAATGAAAAAGCAAAGAAACCCCTGCATTTGATGCAGGGGTTTCTCCAACTTACTACCTATGAAATCTTTATAACTCCACAAGCCTTTTATTGTAAAGCCGTATCGCTGATTAGTTACGAGTTTTTGTAACCTTTTTTGTAACTTTTACCACCTAGCCACTGACTCCCTTACTCCTATCGTGTAGTTGAAATTTATACTTCTTCTTGTAACCTTTCCTGTAACTAATTCATCAGAACACCAACTTGTTTAGTTAGTTATAGTCATCCGAATTTGACGCACACCCATGCGTTTCAGTTACACGAGCAAGAATAACGCACCTCTACCGCTGATGTCAAGTGAATTGGAGAGCCCTCCCTTTTCAGTTAGAGGCTTCTACAATGAACCACCCCCATCTGATGAGCCTCTTATCTGAACCACCTCTTCCCCATAAGGGGCATCTTCTCATCAGACCCTTTTCCTACAAAGAAGCGTCTTCATAACTCGTTCTAATAGAAAATGCTTCTAATCTCTAACTGACCCCTATCCCTAAAAAATCCCATAAAAAATTTTCCAAAAAATTTCGCAATACTTTTGTGTCCCTGAACCATGAGTATGTGTGTGTAAGAAAAGAGAGGAGAGGCAGTTGTTCTACCTCTCCTTTTCTACAATTACAGGGTCAAACCTACATCACAGATACCTATCCACCATTTCCCTGAAGGTCATCTTCCGATTACTCTTCATGTCCTCGGCACGCTTTCTCTCAAAGTCACGCTGCCGTGCTTTCTCATAGGCATCCTTACCTTGGCTCATCAGTTTAGCATCTTCATTCAAGGCCTTCCTTATAGCATTACTCATCCGCTCTGCATTACTGACTGCACCACTCTTG
>CAJGCV010000146.1 GCA_904501915.1 uncultured Akkermansia sp.
GCCCGGCACGGCCAGAGCCTTGATACCCGGCTTCACCTTCTTACCCTTCAGGTAGGGGGCTACTTCGCGGAAATCGGTAATGTGCCCGTTGGTGCAGGACCCGATGAAGACCACATCCACCGGAAGTCCCTTGATGGGCTGGCCGGGGGCGAGCTTCATGTATTCCAGTGCCGTGGTGTAGGCCTTGCGGCCTTCGGCATCGCGTGCCTGCTCCGGCGCGGGGACGGTGCCGTTGACGCCGATGTTCATATCCGGCGAGATACCCCAGGTGACGGTGGGTTCAATCTCCTCTGCCGGGATGATGACCACATCGTCATACACGGCATCGGCATCGGAGGCAAAGCTCTTCCAGCGGGCCACGGCGGCATCCCACTCAGCTCCCTTGGGGGCATACGGGCGGCCCTTCAGGTATTCGAAAGTGGTTTCGTCCGGGTTGATGTAGCCGCAGCGGGCTGCACCTTCAATGGCCATGTTGCAGAGTGTCAGGCGGCCATCCATGTCCATGGCTTCAATGGCGCTGCCGCCGAATTCATAGGCGTAGCCCAGACCGCCGTTGGCACCAAGTTTGCCGATGATGTGCAGTGCCACGTCCTTGGCGGTCACACCGGGGCGTAACAGGCCTTCCACGCGCACGTTGCGCACCTTGAGCGGGCTCATAGCCAGGGTCTGGGTGGCGAGCACGTCGCGCACCTGCGTGGTGCCGATGCCCATGGCAATGCTGCCCACAGCGCCGTGGGTGGCGGTGTGGGAATCGCCGCACACGATGGTCATGCCCGGCTGGGTGATGCCGAGCTCCGGCCCCACCATGTGTACAATGCCCTGGCGGCCGCTGTTCAGGTCAAACAGGCGTATGCCGTTTTCCTGGCAGTTGCGGCGCAGCTCGCTGAGCATGGCAGCCGCGCGGGAATCAGCAAAGGGTTCGCACTGGTTATCGGTGGGGATAATGTGGTCCACCGTGGCAAAAAGACGTTCCGGGTGCAGCACGGGTAGCCCCAGTTCGCGCAGCATGGCAAAAGCCTGCGGCGAGGTCACCTCGTGCAGGTACATGGTGGCAATGAAGAGCTGTGTGCGCCCATCCGGCAGCGTTCCGACGGTGTGCGCATCCCATACTTTTTGGTAGAGCGTTTTACCCATATCGGGCAGGATAGCACACGCAGGCTTGTGCGTCAAGGGTACAAGACACGCAGATATGCCGCTATGACACGCACGCACAAAAACACCCGCGCAGTCTGTGGGCTGCGCGGGTGCGGGAAAAGGGGCTCTTTTCTGAAAAATCAGCTGATGAAATCAATGCCCTGGGCATCTTTGGTCACCGTGCAGATTTCAACGAGATTCCAGATGAAAACAATCGGGGCAAGGAAACCGAAGGAGATGAGGGTTATCAGCAGCTGGGCAATACCTTTGCCAGTGTAACCGGCATAGAAGTTGTGGATACCGAGGGTACCAAGGAAGATAGCCAGCAGAATGTAGGCGAGTCGGGATTTAGGCATGTTGATGTGTGTGGTTTGTGTTTGAAAAATCCCGCCCCGGGCTGTATCCAGGGCGGGATTTGAAGCGGGATTTACTCACCCAGCACTTCAGCGCGTTCCTCGAGCAGCTCGGCGCAGGAAGCGTCAATCTTGGCGCGGGAGAACTCGTCGATGGGCAGCCCCTCAACGATGCTGTAGGTGCCGTCCGCATTGGTGCGGGTGGGCTGGGAGCAGATGATGCCGGCGGGCAGACCGTACTTGGTGCCGTCGGTGTAGGAAGCCACGGAGAACCAGTCGCCCTCGGCGGTGGGGGTGGTCAGGTTCTTCACGGTCATCAGGGCGGCGTTGGCTGCAGAGGCAGCGGAGGAAAGGCCGCGGGCCTGGATGATGGCGGCGCCGCGCTGCTGCACGGTCTTGATGAAGTCGGTCTTGAGCCATTCGATGTCGGTGATGACCTCGGTCACGGGCTTGCCACCAATCTTGGCGTTGGTGAAATCCGGGTACTGGGTGGCGGAGTGGTTGCCCCAGATGGTCATGTTGGTCACCTCGGTCACGTGCACACCGGCCTTGGCAGCCAGCTGGCTCTTGGCGCGGTATTCATCCAGCTGGGTCATGGCGAAGAAGTTTTCCTTGGGCAGACCGGTAGCGTTGTGCAGGGCGATGAGGCAGTTGGTGTTGCAGGGGTTGCCCACAACGAACACGCGGCAGCCGGGGGCGGCGTTCTCGGCGATGGCCTTGCCCTGACCCACGAATACCTTGCCGTTGATGGAGAGCAGGTCCTTGCGCTCCATACCGGCCTTGCGGGGTACGGAACCCACCAGCATGCACCAGTCGGCATCCTTGAAAGCCACGGCGGGGTCATCGGTAGCCACGATTTCCTTCACCAGCGGGAATGCGCAGTCCTCGAGCTCCATCACCACACCCTGGAGCTTCTCCAGGCAGGGGGTGATTTCGAGGAGTTTCAGAATCACGGGCTGATCAGCACCCAGCATCTCGCCAGCTGCAATGCGGAACAGAAGGGAATAGGAGATATTGCCGGCGGCGCCGGTCACGGTCACAGTTACGGGTTTCTTCATAACGCGGGACATTTTAAGCCATACGCCGTCAGAGTCAATCCTAAAGTGTGCGGGCAGGGGCAACTTTTGCGTTACAGGCGGTTATTATCTTTGCCGCGCATGGCCGGGCAGGAAAAAATCTGTACATTGCCTGTGTGTTCTGTTATGTTATAGCCGTATGAACAAGATGCGTCTTTTTCTGTTATGTGTGATGGCGGCCTGTTGCACGCTGCAGGCCGGTGCTGCTGAATTGCTCTGGGAGCTGCATCCTGGTAAAAAGCGGGTTCTGGTGGATAAGCCAAAGGGTGTCAAAGTCCGGTTCCTCGACAAAAAGTGCGCTGAAATCAGGGATGGTCGAATCTGCACCGGCGAGCAGGTGCGCCTGCAGTGGAATCAGATTGGCCGCTGTGTGAGCATGGATGAGCCCTGCTCCATGGTGGTGAGGATGAAGGCAGACTGGGAGTCATCAGGAAGCCGCTGGCCTGTAATGTTCTCCATGGGCGAAAGTATTGAATACAATATCAAGGCTTCCGCAGATAAGGAAGCGGATTTGTACGCAGTAGACAGGGAACACTATTCCTGGCAGGAGGATGACCAGGAATGCAATGGAAGGCTGCGTGAGCCGGCAATGCTGACCTTCATCCTGTACTGCAACGGGAGGGGGGGATACTCCTTGTCTGTGGATGGAGATGAGGTTGCTATCTTGAAGATTGATGATGAGCATGTTAGAGACGACCGGAAGGTGCAGTGGTTCTCGCTGGGGGGGCGGCTTAGCCAGGATAATAATCTGTGCCCGGTGGAGGTGGAGTACATACGTTTCTACAAGGGGAAGGTGGATGAGATGTCTCTCTTCATGACAGATAATGGAATATGGGTATACACAGGGATTGGTGTGCTCGCTCTGTTGGCGGCGGGTCTGCTGGCCTGGCTGGTTGCCCGCAGACGCAAAAAAAGTTCATAAGTCAAAAAAAGGTGTTGACGAA
>CAJGCV010000147.1 GCA_904501915.1 uncultured Akkermansia sp.
GACGCTGTACCACAAGGGCAAAGTGCTCTTTCATGGCAAGATGACGAACCTTGCCCGCACGAATGATGGCGGCTCTGTCACCAGCACGGCAACAGTCAATAATTTCATGTGGCTGCTAGACCGGCAGACGCTGGGCCAGCAAGTGGCAGAGATTGAAGCCGCCGCCAAGGAAAGCCAAAACGGCAGCGGCGTGGATGTGTCCCGCTCTCTGAAGTTCACCGCCGGCCAGATAGGCAAGAGCACCGCCGGCAGCAAGGGGGTGACATGGGGCAGCGTCACGGGCTCCATGGGACTGACCTCTGAAGGCTGGACAGCAGAGGGCACCACCGGCACCACCGGTGGCGGCACCCTGACGGTGAAGGCCAGCAGCAGCGTGGCTGGGCGTGCTGTGTGGGCGGTAACGGACAAACTCATCACCACCGCCAGCGCCCTGGTGAAGCTCCGCGACCGCGCCGCAGATGTGCAGTACATCATGGACTACACCGCCGGCACATGCACGGCCATGGCCATTGGCGACATGCCCACCCAGACCTGGGACACCACGGCAAGGGGCATCACCAGTATCAGCGACATCAGCCCGCAATATGAGTCTTGCGTCACGGGTGTGGCCGTAGTGTGGACAAGTGACGAAGGCAAGGTGGAAGTGCATGCGTACCCGCCCGGCCTGGATATGGCGCAAGATGGCGTCAAGGTGTTTTCCCTGACCGGTGCTTACTATGTGGACAGCTGGGACGCTGTGGCCCGTGACTACTACAAGGCGGCCAATGTGCTGCAATGGGGCGGCACCATCACCGTGCTGCAAAGTCACGTTGACGCCAGCCCGCTGGGTTGCAAGCTGAATCTGGTAGGCCCCGGCACGCATGAAAGCTGGCACACCATGGAGGCTGTGGTGACGCAGTGCAGCTGGGACTTCATGGAGCGCACCCTCACGGTGACGCTGGGCAGAGACTTTGCAGACCCCGAATTTGCAGACGCTGAGGAGACGGAGGACGGCGGCGAAGAAGAAGAGCTTGCCACCACGTTTGACGATTGGCCAGACGATGGGCCAGACGATGGGCCAGACCCCACGGAAGAAGGGGACGATTTCCCGGACACCACGGAAGAAGGACTGCCCACGGGTGACACATGGAACCCGGACACATGGCCGGAGTACACCGGAAGTGGCACCGGCACAGGGACAGGCACCGGCACAGGGACAGGCACCGGCACAGGGACAGGCACCGGCACAGGGACAGGCACCGGCACAGGGACAGGAACCGGCACTGGAACGAATGCAACCGGGACAGGAACCGGCACGCAGGGCACCACACCGGGCACCCAGGGCACGCAAGGAACCCAGCCGGGTGGCACATCTACGCCCGGCCCAGGCCCTGGGCCTGGCACCAGTACAGGCACGGGTACGGGAACAGGCTCCGGCACCAGCACCTACGGAGGCACTACGGGCACCACCGGCACCACGGGAACACAAGGAACCCAGGGCACCACCGGCACCACGGGAACACAAGGAACCCAGGGCACCACGGGCACCACAGGAACACAAGGAACCCAGGGCACCACACCGGGCACCCAGGGCACGCAAGGAACATCCGGCGAGCCGTGCGATTGTGCAGACAAATGGACAGCGCTTGAAGAATGGAAGAAAGACATCGAAGCACGCCTCGCCGCTCTCGAAAATGCCATAGGCTCCGGCACAGGCTCCGGCGGCTCTGATGGCTCTGGTGGTAGCGCCGGCGGCGGCTCTCAGAGCGGCACCAGCGGTTGCAACTGTGAATGCGCCGGGCTGCTTGAAGCCATCCAGCAAGCGGTGCAGGCCGCCGCAAATAGTGTGACGCTGACCGCCTCAGTGTCGCAAGATGTCATGGCTACAGATTACGGGACAGTAAAGGCGACCGGCAAGGTAACAGTGTCCGGCGGTAGCGGTAGCGCCGAGGTTTCATTCTCTTATTAAAATGGCTTGCGAATGTGACAGAGCGGCTATCATTGCCGCAAGTATAGAGCTTTTTCACGCCACCATGGCCGGCAAGCTTAATGGCCTTACGGTGACGGTTACGGGCTCAGATAACTGGTGGACGCAATCGGGCTACACCGGCGACCGCTACACGGCAATCGGCTCGCAGGCTGTGTTCAGCTACGCAGATGGCACCATTACGGTGGCAATCGGTTACAACTTAACAAAAGCATAATAATGAAAAAAGAAAAGAATCGCTTACTTGTTTTGATTTGTTCCTGCCAAGGCTATCAAGACCGCAAGGTCAAGGCTTCAGATTCTGACGGCTGCAAGGCCAAGCGTGCGGCATGCCGTGAGACTTGGCTTGCAACTCTGCCGCATGGGGTAAGTTATGCCTTTTTTGTGGGCGGCGCCCAGCCGCAGGGCGAGCCGGATGTGTGGGCACTGGATGCACCTGATACCTACCACGGCTTGCCCGAAAAAGTGCGGGCTGCTTTTGTCCGTGCGTTGAAGGTGCCAGGCTGGCAATGGCTTTTCAAGTGTGATGATGACACCTATTGTGTGCTGACCCGTCTGCTGGCAATGGCGGACAGTCTGGCACCGTCCCCCGCCGTCATAAGCTGGCCAGGCAATGCAAAAGACACGGCCCACGGTGGTGCCGGTTATTTGTTGCCACGCGCTATGGTGCAGGCTATCGTGGCGGATAAGCATTACAACACAAGCGGCCTTGACCATGAAGACAAGCAGGTAACTTATTCCGTACGCCGTGCCGGTGGGCGCCGCATTGGTGATGGGCGCTTGCACGCTTTCATGAAGATGGTGCCAACGCCACAAAATGAGCAGATATCTTGTCACTATGCCACACCGGCAGACATGCGCCGCATTCATGCTGCATGGGAGCACTGTGGCCAAGTAGAAGAGAAAGCGGAAGAGAATCTGCCACCGTGGCTGGTAGCACAAGGCAGCAGAGAACTGCCGCCGGCAAGGCCTCTAAATAGAGAAAACAATGCAAAAGCTGAGCCCTCTTTAGCCGATGGCTTGAACATTCCACGCGGTACGCGGCGCATCGTCATTTTTAGCAATATAACCCACAATTTTGACCCGCGAGCGTTGCCGTTGAAGCCGGGCGACCATTGCATCCACATTAACCGCGCCCGGCAGTTTTTCAAGGTGTCTGACACACCGGGCGTGACCCATGCGCTTGTAGTCCGTAAAGGAACAGAGCGGGAAAATGGGCGCATTAAATGGTACTCCCCGCCAACGCGTGACGGCTTCACGCAGGTGCTCCACATTGCGGATGTGCCGATGAGAGCCCGCCGCGCATGGTGGCGAGATTACTGCCAGAGGAATGCGAGACAGTGCCCCACTTCGGGCTTTATATGCTGGAATCTGGCCAGAGAAGCAGCGCCCACGCTGCCGGTGGTGCTGGTAGGTTTTGCCCCTGGTGAGAAGTTCGGGACGCCGCAATGGCGCGGCCATGCCTGGGATTTTGAGGCCGAAGAGTACGCCCGCGCGGGGGCGCATATAGTAAGACCGGATGCTCCTGGCATGGCCGGC
>CAJGCV010000148.1 GCA_904501915.1 uncultured Akkermansia sp.
GACAACGGCTGCGCCGTCGTATCTGTCGATACGGTCCGGGTCAAGGGTCAATGTCACGAAATAGTCGAAGCCATTGGCAAGGGCCATCCTGCGGAGATTGGCCCTTGCCCTGCGCATGCTGCGCAGCATGTCTTCTCCATCGGATTTCTTTCCCTTTTCCCGCTTCGCGGGAGCAGGGCCGTTCCGGCCCTGCCGGGAGAAATCCTCGGTCAGTTCCCACCCCTGCGGCATCCAGACCTTGTCTGATGCGCAGATAATATCCACATCCCCGGAGGGATATGTATATACAATGGCATTGCTTTTCAAATCCTGCCTAGTGGATTTCAACAGGGTATCCACAGGGGATTTTTCCGCATATTCAGCCAAAATGGACTTTCTTCCCATGTCATCCCACGGGGTCTGACGGAATAATGTCCTAGTATCAAGTAAAGGAACGGCGGCAGCTGCGACAAAGAATCGGGCCCTAGGTCATCGGCCCCGCACCGCATCTTCGCCCCGTCACGGGCCTTGGGCGTGGGGCCCGGCCGTGGCTTGTCGCGGGCGTGGCCTCTGCATACCGTGGTCACGAATGGGCCATAAATGGCCCATACGCTCCCGTCGGTGCGCACCGTATCGAAAGGCCGGGAGGTTGCGGCAGATGCTTCCTCTGTCGGCAGCCTGTTCCCCGGACGCTTCGCGCCTTTCGGTGGTGCGGCAACGGCCGCCGTGCGGTGGTTCTCTGGCTGCGGTGTTCGGCGGCCTGTCCCGCGGCCGCCCGGCTGGAATCGGGATTGTCCGGTCGGCCGCGGCGGGGGCAGCGGAGTGCCCCCGGTGGGCAGTGTCGGGGCGCTGGCATTCCGTCTCCCACTGGGGCGCACTGCCCATGTGGTGGGGGCGCTGATGCCAGCGCCCCTATTTTGAATAGCGGGGGCCCAAAATGTGCCCCCGGCTTCGCCCCGCTTGTGCGGGCCCCCGTCCTCGCCGCCTTTGGGCGGCTGCGGGGTGGTGCTCCCCCATGGGTGCTTCCATTCCGGGCCGGGGTTCGTTGTGCCCCTGTCCCGGAATCCCCGCGGCCCGGTTCTTTGTCGCAACTGCCTTTCCTTTGATGCAGTGCGGTACTAAGACGGCGGGAAACGGTGCTCGTGTGGCGTGGGCGCCCCCGGTGTTCGGCCGCTGTCCTCGCCCTGGCCCCGATAGATGACGGGGCCAGAGGCTGCGGGATCGGCCGCCCACCGGGGGCATCCCCCGCCCGAACGGTACTGTGCGGGCATCTTGCTGCGGTGGGCCGTCCAACTGCAGAGGAATGCAGGGGGTGGAACCCCTGCAGCCTCTACCACAGAAAGGAACCGGGGGTTTCTCCCCGGCCTCCCCCCCGCCCCTGCCGGCCCCGCTGGGGCCTCGCGGGGAGCGCGAGGCTGCGCCTTTGGGGGCTCCCGCCCCCGCGCCTCCGGCGCGCCCCCTCTGGCCGCTGCTGCTTCCGTTCTGTCCAAAATTTTGTACAGCGTGGGCATTGACATATGCGAACGTTTGTGCTATTATGCTTATGCGAGGCTGCGCCGCCCCTTTGGGGGCCACCGGGTTTGGGGTTACCTCCTGAGAATTCACCGGTGTCCGGGGTGTAGCGAAAACGTCCGTCCGAAAGGATGGGCGTTTTCTTTTTGCCCTTTTTCCCCGGTCTGTGCTGCGTAAATCGCGGGTCTGATTTTTCCGGGGTCAACTGATATGCGCGCGCCCCGCACGGGCTTTTGCGCCCGGTGAACATTCCCGAAATTGTAAACCCAACTTTTTCCCAAAATGTGTGAGCGCCCTATGTGCCCTCTTGATACTCTGAACTTTTCCGTTTTTCTGGGCGGCCCGTTACTGCCCACCCCGGCCAACGCAACAAAACCTCTGTCATTTTGTTGCGTTCGTCGGGGCTTTTTATTGGACAGCCTTTCCAGCTGCCCCTCCGAACCGCTGCGCAGTCCACTCGCCCCCTCTAGCGGCTTCGTGACCGTGCTCGCTCTCAACAAAATAATGGTTTTGTTTCGTTCGCCTATCTGACCCTGTTTCTCCTTTCTCAGATGTAGCAAAAACAGCATATCAGATGGCCGCCCATCTGTCAACTCTTTTTCCGTCCGGGCGCAGCCCGGCGGCGTCGGTATTTGGCTTGCAGCTGATGGTCAGCCATGGCGTAGATGAGCGTCACAGTCTCGGAACTGTGATTCAGCGCTCTTTTCACCTTTTCGATGTCTCCGTACCGCTTCAGCAGGTCTACGGCGTACACTTTCCGGGCGGAATGCGGCGCAACATTCTGTTTCAGCCTGTACGCCTCCGCGGCCCTTTTGACATCTTTCCAGACGGCCTGCCGGGTGTGATGCTTCCGAGGGTCACGGCCCTCAAATACCCAGTGTTTGCCGCTGTGTTTCTTGAGGTCAGATAACAGGGGCTCTGGTAAACCCACCTGCCGGGCCTTTCCGGTCTTCTGCTCAGTTACCCAGAAGTGCGGCTTCAGCTTCTCCGGTGTCAGCGCCAGCACATCCCCCACCCGGAGGCCCGTGTGCAGACAGACCCGCATGACCAGACGGTTCGTGTCTGTCAGTGCCGACAGCACCAAATCCACCTCTTTCTCCAAAAGATACTCAGTCCTCAATTTCCTGTTCTCCTTTCCATTTCAGAAACCGGAACAACGTTTCCGGGTGCACATCCACCCCGGCTGCCAGCAGCCCATAACAGATGCGGCTATTGATGATTTCCGGGCTCATCTTCCGATGTTCGGCACAGACCGCTACCGCTTCGCGGTAGTTGAGGCCAGCCGTCAGCATGGCATAAAGGCAGCAGACCGCTTCGCGATCTGCTGCCCCCCACTCCCGCAGCGCACCGCAGCACCATGTATACACGGACACATTCAGCAAACATATCACCCCTGTTTTGTATGAATCACCAGCAGCTTGCTGCCGGGTATCTCAAGCTCAATGGCCTCGTCCTTGTAGTCCTCGGCCAGCCCTCGGAAATCCATCGCGGCGTATGTGCGCTCCGGCTTCGCCAGCGCACCGCCGCTGTAATACCAGCGGCCTAGCGGCCGCTGGCCCTCCTGCTTTCCGATGTACTTGCAGCAGTACCCCACCGCTGCGCTGTACTCACCGTAAAGCCGCTGCGCGGTGGTAAACCCCAATGTCCATTGGGGCAGATTGTACACCGGACGGCCATCCCATTCCACACCAGAGTTCACGATTTTCAACCCGTCTCCCGCCATGAAGCCATGGAAGTGGAATGCTCCGTCCTTGTGCCGTTCCGGCACGAGGATGTAGCGCAGACCATGTCTGCGCACCATGTTGTCGCACCATTGACCCAGCGCCCGGACAACGGCTGCGCCGTCGTATCTGTCGATACGGTCCGGGTCAAGGGTCAATGTCACGAAATAGTCGAAGCCATTGGCAAGGGCCATCCTGCGGAGATTGGCCCTTGCCCTGCGCATGCTGCGCAGCATGTCTTCTCCATC
>CAJGCV010000149.1 GCA_904501915.1 uncultured Akkermansia sp.
CTGTAGCAGGTGCAAGCACTTGGTTAAGCATTTGTTCTCAATGGGGCATAGAGAATATCTGCTTCATAGCCATCCTAACTCTATACCCTCAAGTATGCTCTATTTTACCTATTTTTACCAGCAGATTTGAAACAGACCCAACTGAATCAGCAAACTGAATCAGCATCGCTTCTGAATCGTTACCGGAGGTCGAGGACTTTTTCTTTGTCCGCCTTCAGCATTGGCGATGCTGATGCCTTGGATTGTTGCGTATTCTCAATAGTTTAGGAATATAATCCATCGGCATATTTGTTACTTCGGAGCCGAGAAAAATGGTAAAAAGTGTATAATTTTAATCGTTTTGGCGTTTTTGCGCTTGCATCAGCATCGCCAATGCTGTATATTTCCGTCAGCGGCTTAGGAGCAGGTCTCTCAGCCTCCCGACGCGCGTGGGAACGGGTATTCCTGCACGAGCCGCTGGAAACTCTTAATTATCAATTCTTACTAACATGAAGAAAACAATCATTGCGCTTATGGCTCTGTCCGGTGTGGCTCTGGGTGAATACTCCTGGGATGCTTCCAAGGATTACAGCTACACGTGGGATTTCTCCCAGGACAATACTCAGAACGGCAAGACTGGCGTGCTGGGTGGTACGGTAACTAACACATTTGCAACCGAGAGTATTACCGGAATCGGAACAGCCATCAAGGAGGGGGATGCTAATGGAAAGTACTGGGAGGTAGATACAAATAGCTTCCTTTATGATGCTATCACCGCAGCAACCACAACAGCTGCCACTTTGACTCTGACGGTAGACTACTATTGGACTGGTGCTCAGTGGGGTGAGAACATTCTGCATATAGGGTGTAATAGTACCGGTATTGCATACGGCCTTTCCAATGGTTACATTTCCATGACCACTGGCACGGCACAAGATGACCAATTCGCAGCAGCTAAGACAGACCTTCGTCTTACAGCCAATTCTTGGAACACGATTACCTTTACTCTGAGCAACAACGAATGGACAGCCACGCTTGGTGGCGTTACCAGCGATGCTAAGACCTTGGGTGCCGTATCTTGGGATGCCAGCGAAGCTGAACGAAACAAGTACAGTATTGGTGTCAAGGCTCCCGGCTGGGATTCAGGTGCAACAGGCTTGAACGACTCTGGTTGCAAGATTGCGAACATGACTATTTCCTACACGGCTGCTCCCATCCCCGAGCCCACGACGGCTACGCTCTCCCTGCTGGCTCTGGCAAGCCTTGCTGCCCGCCGCCGCCGCAAATAAGGAGCAACTACAAGTTCAAGTGGGGTAACCAAGCCCCGCATTGCGCACCCGCCCATGGTTTCCTACCGATGGGCGGTTTTTTCATTACTTTTGGCAAGTGTCCCCAAGTATGGATACTATTGCTATAAAACCGCGCATCGGGAGAATTCCCGGTGCGCGGTCTGAATTTGCAGGGAGGCGGAACGTCAGTCCTTTGTGATGAAGAATTTACCGTAGGTGTTGCGGTCGTTCTCTGCGTTGTTGAAGGTGATGAAGATACGCGGTGTGTTCACTTTTGCCGAGGCGGTGAGGGTGTAGTAGTGGTCCTGACCATTATCGGCAATGGCGGTGGTGCGGACATCCTCAGAGATGAGGGCATCACCATCGTAAAGCGCCACGCGGGCGATGATGGCCTTATCGCCACCTGTGGGCTTGAAGTGCAGTTTGTAGGTGCCGGCTTCGCTGATGGGAAGCTTGCCGAGCAGCTCAGTGGGCTGACCCTGGATAGGCAGGGTACCTGGGGACCAGCCGCGCACAAGCTGCAGGCCGTGAGTCCAGTCGCGCATCACGATATCGGCAGACTGGCCCAGCACAGAGGTGGGGTCGAGCTGCTTCATCTGCGTGGCGTACTGGCGGATGAGGTCAGAACCGCCCGCACCAGCGCGGCGGCGGATGGTGCCGATGGCGTAGGCACAGGCGTTCTGCTTCTGCTGCACGGTGTGCAGGGGATTGGAGATGGCGGCATCCTGAGCTTTCAGGATATCGGTCAGGGACATATCCGCAGCCTTATCGCCCAGGGTTGTGTTGAAGAAATTGAGGGCGGCGAGGCAACCGGATTTATCCTCGGGGTCGGCTTCCTTGATAAGCTGCTGCACGCGGTCGGGGCGTTCCAGATTCTCAACACGGCAGGCCTGCAGAAGCAGGTTGGCACGCTCTTCGCCCTTGGTTTTATCTGCTGCAGCCATGAGCTGCTGCTGTTTCTGCAGACCGGCTTTGCGGCGGGAGATGGTGCGGGCGATGCGAGCGGCCTCGGGGTAGACCATGGCGGGACCGGAAATCCAGGAATAGATGCGCCCCGCTTTGTCGTACATGACCACGGCAGGGAAAGAGTGCTTGCTATGCACATGGGGCAGGGCAAGCTTGCCCATGGTTTTCTCCAGGGCTGCTTTCCGGGTGTCATCCAGTTTTTCGGGAAGCGGCACCAGCATCATCACGGAGTTGCCGGCTGCTTTCACGATTTCGGGGGCGTTGTACAGAGCGGTCATCTGCTCCTTGGCGCGCTTGTCCCAGCCATCGCCATAGACGAAGAGGATGTAGCCCTCTTCGTTCACCTTGGCCTGGGCCTGCTCATAGGTGGCTACTTTGGTGGCAGCCTGAACCGGCATCATAGTGGCGGCGGCCAGGCACATCATTAAGGGAAATGCAAGTTTCATATTGTTGCAGAATGTGAGGTGAATCAGGCTGCGGGAGTACCGTACACGAAGAGACCATCCATGTGGAAGACTTCCTGCGTATCGGGGCGGATGACGCGCACGTACAGGGCCTTGGGCTGCTCAGCCTGCAGGTCCACGCGGGTGATGCGCTGTTTGCAGGGGCCTGTCAGCTGGCCGGCGTTGTGCCAGTCATCATCTTTGCCGGTTTCGGATACCTGAATCTGGATGTTGTTGAGGCGGTGCCAGTTAGCGCCGTTGCTGTGGGCCACGATGACCACACCGCTGATGGTGGCATGCTTGGGCAGTTTCACAGCTACCCACGGGTTCTTGTCGCGGTTGGTGTGAATCTGGCCACCTTGGCGGGTGAGCACGTTGGCATGCGTGGCAGGCTTATCCCAGCGGCTGGTGGAGGAGGCAAAAATCACGCCGCCTTCCGATACCAGTTTACCGGGGAATGCCTCAAACTCGCCGATGGGTCGGTTGTCGTGAGCCAGTGCGGGGTCGATGAGCTTGCTGACGGCCTGGAAAGCGCCTGCATCGCGCATGGATTCAGTGGTGAGCACCGCATTGGCCAGTGCCTTGGCGCGGTCTTCAGGGGTCATGCCTTCGCCGGAGGAGATAGCCTCGGTCATGATGGTGAGGATGCGGCTCTTGCCCACCTCGTCCATCTTCTTGAGCATGTTATTGCCGCATTCCAGAGCGTAGGAACTGTAGTCCTTCTTGGAGATGGTGTTGTTC
>CAJGCV010000150.1 GCA_904501915.1 uncultured Akkermansia sp.
ACATGGGTATGCCGCCGTTGGGTCATCCGCCAGAACATGAGCCAGTTGTTCACTATTGAAATAATAAGCCTCTTTCAGTCGCGCTCTTTCATCGTCCAGCTCCTGTTCCAGCTTATCGTGATTGCCGTGTGTAGCACTAACCTCTGCCTTCGCTGCAGCCTCTTCCTCTTCTGTCGGGGAGATAAAAACGAGATTAAATTCCCCCAATCGTCTATGCAAATCTACATAGGCATTCAGCCATGGTTCAGCCGCAGCATCTGCCGAGGCTTTATCATGAATACCCCGCGACAATGCGAGCAGTTGTTGATAATATTGCACCCATTGAATGAGCAAGGGCTTGTAGTATTGAGCAACCTCACTGCGCTCTCGCCTCCATTCTGCTTCCTCTGCCGCGTCTGTTTCTGAAGCGCTTGTTACAGGGCTTGCGTATAATATTCCTCCCACCGCCGCAAGGCAGATGGCTGTGTTGGCAAGGATTTTTCGTAATTGGGGCATGGTTATTGTTGTTTTTCTTTCTTAAAGAACCATAAAACTGCCAGAAACAATAAAATGTTAACAGTACAGTATAAGCTTCCCATTTCTCCGGTATATAGCCAAGAGATGTTGGCATACAGGTCAAAGCACCCTGTGAGCAAAAGAACCCAATACTTAATCCGCTCCTTATTACCAATCGTCTGATTCGCTGTTTTAATCTGTTTGTACAAAGCCCAGATGATAAACAAAACGGCCGTGACGATGGAAGATAAACACCAAAAAAGATGCCGTATCGTATCAATCTTCATTCTCTATCTCCTTTACATAAGATAATACTTCCCGGCACCGAATCCGCAACAAAAAATTGCAGAAAGTGCAGATTTTCTAATAAATAGACGCTCGCGGCGGGCATGTTGTTGCTCGTTTCCTGCATTTTGGTGGCCGATGCACAGAAAAAGCCCGTCAGGCCAAGGAGGGATGCCGTTACCTCAGCGATATGATTTTCTTTATCAGAAGGCAGATAAAATAAGGGAAAGAAAAATAGTCGATAAAAAGAGGCGTAACAACCAACCACCCCAATTCATAAAAGGGATTTACCCATAAAGCGACACACCCCAATATACCACCCAAAAATGGGATGCCGGTAAACTGTTGCCTGTATATGATGCCCTTATACCAGGCCGTGATTACCCCTGCAGATAACCAGGCCAGCAAGACACATATTATCACCCTTAAAACAAACATATTAAGACTTTTAATCCCTTCAGCTGAACGGGCTGCAGAGCTTGTAAGGCATTCACGGGAGCTTTTTCACCACAGCGTATCCGGATTCATTCACCCTGGTTCTCCGGTGTCCGAACCAGGGCAGCACATAGGCCTCTGCTGCGAGCGATTTGTCGCAGAGAGAATCCTCGTTGACATAAAGCTCCTGGCCGATAGCATCCGGCATATAGAGAAGAAAGGCCCCATCCGCCCCCCGGCGAATATCGGCCCATGCACAGGGGCATATTTTCCCATTCAGGCCCAGGATATGAACACGGGCTGTGCAAAGCTGAACAACAGCCCAGCCCAGGGTGAGTACCACACTCGCCGCAAGGCACAGGGCTGAGGTGGCAAGGATTCGGGGGATGGTGGGCATGGTCATAACTTTAAGCGTGTATCTGTTACGGGGCATTATATCAATTCCCGCCCCTCTGTTCAATCTTCGTGTCCCTCCTTTCCGAGTCTGTCAGATGGGGTGTTTTGCCGGACGCCATAATTTCAGCACAGAGAAATGACGAGATCGTGGTTACCATAAAGGTCAGAATTACCAGAAAACAATACAATCGGGAACGGAAATAGGATTGGGGGCTTTTGCAGGAGTTCTGCATCTTCCCAATAATGAGCGCTGCCGCAAATGATGGTAGTGTGGCCAGCGGAGCAAACAAAATAAGCATAATTCCGAAACCATCATTCATTCTCCCCAGAGAAGCAGCCGGATCCGCCAGCACCCAGGCTAAAATGCATTGCAACATACCCCATATACCTGCGCGATGCCTCCGAGAGTCGGAATCCGCCGAGCCAATAAAGAGCCACCCGGCCAACCCCGCCCCCCACCAAATGAAGTATTGCATGGTTTTCCCGCATAACGAAACATCTAATGACGTATACCCCGCATCAAATAACCGGTCATAGCGGTGAAGCAGCAGCCTAGCTAACAGGCCATAGCAGACCATTGCCAGCACGGAAGCCAGAGAAAGAATGCGAGACCCTTTACCGTAGTAATTCATAGCGCGTGAAAGTTAAATATGCCCCACCAGGGATATTATACTACAATACGATATTTACACAAGTAAATATACCTCATATTTCGCCATGGATAACGCGAAACTTTTCTAAATGGAATGCATGAGCGCAGCATCCACCATACCTCCTATCATGCTCTCATCAGGAGGAAAACCATCTGCACTGCACACAAAACAATCCCCTTGACGTAATGGAATGGCCTGCAACATCATGTGAGCATAGCGAGCCGAGACACTGCATGTACTATCTGCCCGGGCTCACCAGGGATTGCTTCAGTAGGGGGCGTATTCATAGTTCGGGTGTGTATGTTTGAACCACTCGGCGTAGTTGCTGAATTGGCGTGCCTCGATTTCTGCACTCGTGCAGCGGCAGAGGACCGTGGCAATGATGCCGGTGAGGATGAGAGCTGAGATGATGCGGCAGCAGAGAACCCGGTTCAGATTGGATTTCCGGCTGAGGACGAGGGCGAATAACACCGCAACGAGGAAGGATGGGAGGGTGAACAGCGGGCCGAACCAGGCTATAGCCATGCCCCATCCATCGGCACCGAGAGAGGGGCAGAACGATGCCCCCGGTACGGAAATGAACCAGGCCCCGCCCAGCTGGATGATGCCCCAGATGAGGATGCGCGCCCACTGCTCGCTTCTGCCGGGATTCACCATGTAGAACATGCCCGCTGCGCCGATGTAGTAGTACAGGCTGTTGAGTAAGGTGCGGCCGAAAGATTCGGTCTCACGCCATGAGATGTCGGGGTTGAGAAGCAGCAGGAGGCTGCATGCAAGTATCGGCACGGTGGCGAGCAGCAGCGGGCAGAGCCAGTCCAGCCTGCAGAGCCAGGTGGCCTTTGCGGTGACGTTATCAGGGCGCGGTGGTGCATCGGTCATCGAACGTGTATCTTACTCTCCTTGAGCAGGGGGAGTCAAGCGCAAAGGCACATGTGTCCCATAGATTTTGCAACACGATAAATAGGAAGTTGGCGAGCCAACGGCGAGCGGAAATTTGAGCCCGTCAGGGCGTCAGAACATTAGTCAACTATGAATTCATTAAAACCTGAATTTTTATGAAATCGGATTTTGAAGCGAGGCATTGACCAAAAATTTGGTCAATGCAAAGACACGACTTGGG
>CAJGCV010000151.1 GCA_904501915.1 uncultured Akkermansia sp.
AACAGACCCAATAGTTGCGCATCAGGGCGGTTTGTACCACTACCTCCTTTCTTCGTAACATACTCCTCCAAAGCTCTATCAATTTCGGAGTTTAGAGAACCGCCTTGTCGTTTATAATCAAGCCCATAATTCGCTAACCAACTATTTCCCAAGTCCTCAATAATAGGCTCTATCGATCGTGTATTATTCTTTGCCATCTATTTTATCAAGTTGATTTATAAGTTATATATTCTCCATTGCTCTTCATCTCTCCAGATACGCGACGGCATCGGCGCAGAGGGGGGAGTCGATGGGGTGGCCGGGGCCGTACTTATCGGCAGTGCGGGAGATGATGCGGTAGATGAAGGAGGTATGTTCAGCGGGCACAAGGCGGAGGGAGGAGACGCGGGCGAGCTCTTCCTTCACGAAGGTGTTGCCTTTGGTCTGCATAGACTGGGGATTATGCACTTTGTAGGGGGCGATGCAGACAGCCTTGAGCATTTCGCGACCGGATTCCTTGCGGCTGCGGATGACGAGGTAATCCTCTGCGCTGCCGACAAAGGCGGCCAGCAGGGAAACGCCCTCTGCCATATTGAAGCCGTTGGCATAGCGTTTGCCTGCCTTTGTGAGTTTGTTATCTATCACCTCCCTGGGGTTAAGCACATTCACGCAGCCGTTTGAGTAGCAGAGCAGCAGACGCGAGGTCTTTTTCTTGTGCGCTGTACTCACGGGAACATTGTAAAGCACATCAGCATCGGTGGAGGGAGCCTTCTGCTGGGAGACTGTACCATCTGCATACAGGCTGATGTGGCGCCACACGGTGGCATCCTCATCGCGGGCGGGCGGCGGCTCCACCAGCAGTTGGCTGCCCGTGGCAACGGGCTGGGTGGGCTCGGCGGTATCCGGCAGATCCACCACGGGCGCAGGGGCGGGTATGCTATCCTCTGCAGGCAGATTTACCCCACAGCGCTCGCAGATATAATCAGTGATTTCCGGGCCGCGCAATCTGCGCACGGAATTGGAACAGCGGATAAACAGCGCTTTCTCCTTGTACCACACGGGGCGCTTTGCCGGGCTCACATGCAGGAAGCAGACAATGCGCCCGGCGCTGTTCTAACGCAGCTCAACCCTGACGCGCGAGCTGGCCAGCGGGCCCAGACTTTCGGCAATGGTGTGGGTGAATTTCAGCGTGATTTTATCTTCCGTCAGGTCATACTGAAAATCATCCTCATTGCTGGTGTTGATGTATGGAAGATCATCGTTGATACCGCGGATGGTGCCATCGTCATAATATCCGATACAGAGCAAGCCACCATCGGAATTCATGAAGCCTGCCACCTGGCGCATAATTTCGTAGCCCAGCTGGCTGTCGATATCCTGCTCGCCATTACGGGTGTAGACAAATGAGCTCTTGTATTCCAGCTTCGGGCCTTCCTGCCCCAGGATTCCCTCGTCCTCCAGGAGGGCTATGCGGCGCAACTCGGCGGGGTCCACTGTACCGCTGGGATCAACCAGCACCAGCCAGCCCTTGGAGGTAAATCCCTTCACCCGCAGGCTGAGCTTATCGCCCACGCTTTCCTCGATCTCCCCCTGCGGGTAATAACGGTGCAACAAGCTCTCTACCGCATCTTTCACGATGAAGTAAACGCGGCCATCGCGGGTCTGCGCTTCGTTGCAGATTTCGAAATCATAGATTTCTCCCTCCCGGAGCTGAGTGGGGCGGCGCTCCAGCGGATTTTCAAAGAGAAGATGATTGCCTTCCACCTCGCGAACGCGCAGAGAAAGAAGCTCCCCTTTGCGGTAAGTACCCGGCGCCACATTCAGGAAATGCCGGAAACCGCATTCATCTGCCACCTGGTAAGCGGGTAAGGGCTCATCCTTATAGTCACGCTCGCCCGGCAATGACGCTACGGTGAAATCATAGCGCTGCCCGGCCTGGTATTTGGCGCGCAGAATGGAGCCGACATCATGCGACAGAATCGGGAACGTAGTTGTGTAACCATAGCGGTCCACATTAAAGCGCTGCACCTTGCAGGGGATAACCCTGTTCCGCAGGTCGGAGGGTTCCCAGGACGCCTGAAACGGCAGCATCTTCACGCGAAAAAACCACTCGTCATCCTCATAGCCGGGCATGGTTTCCATGCCGTTGTAGCTCAGGATAAAATACGATTCGCCGTTATAACACACCATCCGGCTTACCTTGAAATCATAGACCTGCCCCTTTTCAAAAAACATATCGCGCAACTTTGGTCAGCTGTTCTATTATCTTACATTTTCCCGCCCATGGCAAGCCGAAACGCCGGCAAAAAAAACGATTTCAGAAAAAGGCACCACGTGCCTCTTGACAATCTGTGAAAATGTGGTATACAAACCGCGTACGCAGCATGAGCAGCGTGCGTCTGTCTATCAAATCCAAATCAAACTGTTTATCATCATTGTTATGAATACTACCTCTATTGCGGCAGGAGCCGCTGTGTTGTCGCTTCCTGTTTGTTGTTGTGCTGTGCAGATGCTGCATGGTGCGTGAAGCTGAATACATGGATTCACATTGCCCAGGCGGAGCTTTGCTCTGCTGTGGACTCCCATTTCTTGTTCAGAACGACTTAACCCTATGGCTGACAAACAGAAACAAGCTTACCGAAGAATCAGCATTCTGGTACCTCTCACCCCCCCCGCCTCGCAGGAGAAGCGGCAGCGCAACAAAAAACTATACTACCTGCTGCGATGGCTGCGGTACGGGCTGCACCGCGGACAAGGCAACTCATACTGCCGGATTGAGCCACAGGATGCCCTGCCCACCATGCCGCACGGTGCCTACCGGCTGAGCGCTCAACTTCAGTCGAAGCTCGAGGCTTTTCTCCACTCCTCCCGGTTTACCGATTTTATTGCTCGCATGAAGGCAGAAGCCATAGCTCCGGCGGTGTACCTGGTGGAACATAAGACCAACGGAGAAGATGTAGCCTTGCCGCCCATCCGCATCTTCGGGGACTGGCCAAAGCCACTTCCCCTGCCCATTCCAATGCACGGCACCGAAATCGACCACTTCCACACCCCCTGTTTTGCCCGGCAGATGCTGACCGCACCACTCGATAAGCCTGTGAATGAATACTCCGTAGAATAACCACCCCCCTATGAAGCAAAAGAGACTGAGATACACCCGCCCGATGACGAAACGAGAGCGCTTCGCCCTGCGCCGCCTGCTTGAGGAACAGGCCGAAAGTCAATTATGAAAATGAAAAAGGTGAAATTTTATGCCACGCTACGTGGGGAAGGGCTCATTACCGCCCTTCCCCACACCCCTTCCTGCTAGGGAGTTGGGCGTCTTCGGAGACTTTTTATACCTTTGCGTAGTTTTTTTCGGATAGCCACTTTTTTGTTTCAGCATTAAGCCAGAT
>CAJGCV010000152.1 GCA_904501915.1 uncultured Akkermansia sp.
ATGTTAATACCCTCGCAGATATTGTCCTGGCAAGCGACAGGGATCTGCTTGCAATAAAGGGGCTTGGGAGATCTGTTCTGCAGGAGCTGCGTCAAAAGGAGCGCGTGGCGGTTGGAGAACTGCGTGGCACCATGGCTGCAGATACAATTGCCGGGAAGTGGGAACAAGAACTGACTGAGGATGACGAAACATCCTAAATAAGTATCGCCGAGGAACTGGAGTTATCCGGTTCCTCGGCGATTTTTTGTTTTGTGGTGGATAAAGGTAGATTAACCGCATGATTTATGATAGAATCAAGCTAAAGCATTCAGAAGAACAAAAGGAGGCACGAAATGAAAAGTCAAAAACAAGCCATGCGAGGCTATGCCGTCATGGCAGCCATTCTGATGGCGATCGCCTTTGTGATGCGGGAGCTATACGAAGATCTCCCCAATGCGATGCTCCAGAGCGTCATGTGCCTGATCCGGGACACGATCCATATTTCGCTGCTGTTTTCCTGGGTGGTCTCCGTGCAGCGCAGGCTGGTCAACAGGAATGTGCGGCGGCTGATGCTGATGGTGGGCTGCCTGCTCCTGTTCTGGCTCATTGACAAAATTGTCAAATGGGATTTCACCGGCAGCGTGACCCATCCGCTGGTGCGCTACCTCTGGTACGGCTTCTATGTGGGTATGCTGTTCGTCCCCACCCTGGGTGCATTTATCATCAATTATCTGGGCAAGCCGGAGGATTATTCCCATCCGAAAAAGCTGAACTACCTTCTGATTCCTCCCACGATTATGCTGATTGCCGTTTTTACCAACGACCTGCACCAAAAGGTTTTCGTGTTTTACAATGGCTTCATCAACTTTGATCTGGAATACAGCTATGACTGGTTCTATTACATCGTCATGGGCTATTTTATCATCATGGGATTCTACTTCGTGGTGATGATGCTGCTGAAAAGCCGGGTCCCCGGCAGCCGGAAGCTCCAGCGGATGCCCATTGCGATTATGGTGTTTGCCGCGCTGTTCTGGATTGGCTACAGTATGCGGCTGTACAATTGTGATCTGACGGTGATGGACTGCCTGATCATTGTGCTTCTGCTGGAAAGTGCCATTCAGAGCGGTCTTCTGCCCTCCAACACCCGCTATCAGGAGGTCTTTGACAGCACCACCGTCCCGGTACAGATCGTGGACCGGGATTACCAGCCCCATTATGTGTCCGGCGGTGCCCTGCCGATCTCCGAGGAGCAGATGCGCCGTGCGGCAGAGGGGACCGTGGACCTTGGTGATACGCTGCTGAGCTCTGCCTCCATCCGGGGCGGCCACGTCATGTGGCAGGACGATATCACCCGCCTGAATGACCTGAGAACCCGGCTCCGGGATACCCAGGAGCAGCTGGGCGAGGAGAACACCCTCCTGCAGGCGGAACTGGAACTGAAAGAAACCAAAGCCAAGGCCGATGAGCAGAACCGACTTTATGACCGGATCGCCAGTGAGGTGGAATCCCAGCTCATCAAGGCAGACGAGCTGCTGCGCCGCATTGAGAAGGAACCGGGCAACAACCGGGACCTGATTGCAAAGCTCTGCGTCATTGGCTCCTACATCAAGCGCAGGGGCAATCTTCTGCTGCTGGGCGAGGAAAACGGCATCATTCAGACCAGAGAGCTGGAATACTGCATTCGGGAATCCATGGACAATCTGAATCTGGCCGGGGTATTCACCGCCCTGAGCAGCAAATGTGACGGAGGTCTTGCCATGAGATCCATCGTTGCGGCCTATGACTTCTATGAAGAACTGGTGGAACGCCTTCTGGATGATATGACCGCCATGATGGTCAACCTGACCTGCGCAGAAGGAGCTGTCCGTATGAACATCCAGATGGGCTGCCGGGAAGAGATCGCCCAGCAGGTGCTCGAAGGCATCGAGCTGCCCTTCGGTTCTTTCCGTTATGAACTCATGGAGGAGGATGTGGTCATTGACCTTACCATCCGGGAAGGAGGGGACGCATGATGACCTATTACGATATTTCCATGCCCCTGCGCTGCCTGGTGATCCTGGGACTCTTTTTCCTGGTCTGCCTGGGCGGATATCTGACTGTGACGATGTGGCGGCGGACGAAGGGGACGAAGAGACTCCTGCCTCTGGCGGCAAGCCTGCTGTGCGCCGTGCCGATGGTCATCTATGTGGCCGAGGCCAGAGCACTTCTGCGCTCGGTTCCGATCCCTGCGGCATCCCTGTGGCTCTGTCAAAAGCCACTCCTCTGGCCCGTGGGGCTGATCGCGGTGGTGGCAGCTTGTTTTGCCTGCCTTATTTTGGAGGAACGCCGCTACCGCAGCAATACCATCACCCGTTTCTCCATCAAGGAGGGCGTGGACAAGATCTCCTCCGGTCTGTGCTTCTATGTGGAAGGCGGCAGACTGATCCTGTGCAACAGCCGCATGAATGCCCTGTGCCACGCCATCGTTGGCCGGGACTTACAGAATGCGGAGCTGTTCTGGCAGATCCTCAGCGGCGGCGAGGTGCGCCCCGGAGTGGAGCGGCTGTCCTTTGGCAGCTATCCCAATTTCCGCCTGCCGGACGGTACAGTCTGGACCTTTGCCAGAGAGGCGCTGGAGGGCTTCTATCAGCTGACTGCGGCGAATACCACCCAGCAGCAGGCCCTGACCGACGAGCTGCGGGACAAAAATCTGGATCTGGCTGCTTTGAACCTGCGTCTGCGCAAATATGGTGAGAATGTGGACGAGCTGGCCCGTGCCAAGGAGCGGCTGGAGACCAAGGTCCGCATCCACGGCGAGCTGGGTCAGGCGCTGCTTGCTGCCCGCCGATACCTGGTGGACGAAAGTGCCCAGGAGCCGCCTCTGGATATCTGGCGGCGCAACATCGCCATGCTCCGCAAGGAGATGGAGGCGAAGAAAGCCGAAGATCCGCTGACGATCCTCCGGAAGGCCGCAGCCTCTGCAGGCGTTCAGCTGGCGATCCACGGCCAGCTGCCGGAGGAAAGCGAATACCGTCAGTTCTTCCTGGTGGCGGCTTCCGAAGCCCTGACCAACGCCGTTTTCCACGCCGGTGCCAGAATGCTGCGGATCGAGCTGACGGAAGATGCATCTCAATGGACGATGCGCTTTACAAATGACGGAACAAAGCCGGAGAAGCCCATCACCGAGGGCGGCGGCCTTGGCTCCATGCGGCGCAAGGCGGAAAGCATTGGCGCATCCATGATCGTAGACAGCACGCCGGAATTTGCGCTTACCATCACAGGTCGAAAGGAGTGATACAGGATGATCCAAGTCATGATCGTAGAGGACGATCCCATGGCC
>CAJGCV010000153.1 GCA_904501915.1 uncultured Akkermansia sp.
CATGTCTGCGCACCATGTTGTCGCACCACTGACTCAGTGCCTTCGTCACGGCTGCGCCATCGTATCTGTCGATACGATCCCCGTCCAGGGTCAGCGTCACGAAGTAATCGAAGTGGTTGGCTAACGC
The DNA here is from genome assembly GCA_904501915.1 of uncultured Akkermansia sp. GTDB lineage: Bacteria > Verrucomicrobiota > Verrucomicrobiia > Verrucomicrobiales > Akkermansiaceae > Akkermansia. Next base: position 128 of record CAJGCV010000153.1, read on the forward strand.
CAACCGGCGCAGCTGCGCACGCGCCCTTCTCATACTTCGATCCATGTCGGTTCCCTCGGACTTGTTGCCCTTGTCCCGCGTTGCGGGCAGGGCCTTGCCCTGCCGGGCAAAGTCCTCGGCTGCCTCCCATCCGGGAGGGGTGAACCACTTATCGGATGCACAGATGATATCCAAACATCCGTTCGGGTATGCGTACAAAATGGCGTTACCGCCAATATCGGAGAACCGATCCAAAGCTGTTTGCTGTTCTCCTCTGGTTCTCTTGTATCCAATTTGGGACATAAGCCTTCACGAGGTCGTGACGGAATAATGTCCTAGTATCAAGTAAAGGAGGGCTGCGCCCTCTCGACCGCTGCGCCCTGGCTAAAGCAAGGGCTTCGCTGCTGCGGCACCTTCGGGGTGGTGATCTGTTCGCTACCGCCGCACCGTTCAGCAGCCTGGTAGCCCTGAAGGGCTGCCAGGACGGGGCAAAGCCCCTCTGCTGGCGTTGCGGCGGCGCTCTGCTGTACCAGGTCGCGAATTCGCCTAAAGGCTCATACGCTCCAGGAGTGCTGCCGACAATGCAGCCCACGGGTGCAGATCGGAAGCACCAGCGGCCGGATCAGTGCGCTGGGGCATAGGCGCAAACCGCCTTTGCCCTCGTGCTGCGTCAATACCGCCGCCTAGCTTCCGGCGGCGAGCGGCTGCGCTGGGGCACCCTCGCCCACATGGCTCGGGTCGCCCATGCGCTTGCACTGTACCGCCGCCTGGCCGGTGGCCCCCTTGGGGCCCCCGTCCTTTTTGCGCACTGCGGGGCCCTTGGCCCCTTGGCGCGGCGGCTCCAGGGGCCGGAGCGTGTCGTTCGGCACGGCCGCCGGTCATGGCCGGCGGCCTCCGGCGGCTCTCCGGCTCGCTTACGCCGCTCGCCCCTCGGTTCGCTTTGCTCCCTCGGGGTTCCCTCCTCTCCGCCGGTCCTCGGCTCTGTGGTCGGTGGTCCGGCCCCCGGGCTTTGGGCTCCAGAGAGAGCCGGGGGTTTCGCCCTCCTGTGGCCCTGTGCGCTTTCCGCTGCGCTGCTCCCTCAATTTTGCTCCCCGGCTCTCCTGTCGCCTGGCTGCGCCTGGCGGCGGCTACCGCCGCCGCATCTCTGACAGAGGTGACGTAGCATTTTCACCCTTTCAAGATGCTACGGTAAGACCGGGCAGAGATGGCGCGTAGCCTCTGAATCACCTGGTTCCGTGCCCTTCCAGCTTCGCTATTGACGCTGCCCCCTGGGCGGGTTACAATGGCCCTGGGAGGTGATCGTGTGAATTCGAGCAATCTGTACCGCATCCAAGCCACCGCAGAGGGCTTCCGGGCTGCTCTGACAGACCTTGCCGGGGATGACGGCGACCAGAAACTAATAGAAGCACTGCAGCAACTCCACGAGGATAGCAACAGACGGTTGCCAAGCCGGGAGGTCGGCTACCTTGCTGCCATGCTCATGGCCTGGCAGGATCGGGGGTCCCCGGAAATTTGGGCTTGACATTCAGTCCGTTTTATTGTACCATTTAATGGCAGGGCGCGTGAATTCGTTCCAGGCTTTCTGAGATGTCGCCCACCGGGGCCGCCCCTAACGGCCTCCATGCGCGCTACGCGATGCGCGGCAGCATGTCCGGGGTGGGTGCAAAAACAGTTCGTTCAGATCTGAACGGGCTGTTTTTTTGCGCCTTTTTTGCCCCTGGCTGCTGTCAGAAAATCACCCCTCTGATTTCCTGCAGGTCAACCAAATTTACGGCCACCGGTGCCCACTTTTCCGCTGAGTGAACAGTCCGGAAATTGTAAACTGCTTCCTTTGCTCTGGCATACGGGCAGCATAAAAGCCAGAGCTTACGCCCTGGCTTTAACCTCGACCAGAGCAAACTTGATACCAACGCCGCCCACCCTAAAAGGGCGGCAAAGACACATGTTTCCCCGGTCAACGCAACAAAACCTATGTCATTTTGTTGCGTTCGCTGTGTCGCAATAAATAGCTGGGGTGGCTCCCCAGCGAACCGCTGCGCTGACCATTTCGCCCTGCCCTTCGGGCGCAGCTTCGTGATCGTGCTCACTCTCAACAAAATAATGGTTTTGTTTCGTTGACCTATCTGACCCCAAAACTCCTTTCTCAGATGTTACGAAACAACCATATCACAAGCCGCCTGTGATGTCAACTCATTTTGCGCCCAGGGCTGCGCCTCCGGCGGCGGTACTTGGCCGCCAGCTGCATGTCAGCCAAGGCGTAGATCATGGTGACCGTCTCACTGCCATGGTTCAGCGCACGGCGTACACGGTCAATGTCTCCGTACTTCTTCAGCAGATCAACGGCATAAACCTTCCGGAAACTGTGTGGTGCCACATTCTGCGGCAGCCGGAAAGCCTGGGCTGCACGCTTTACGTCCTTCCACACAGCCTGCCTGGTGTGGTGCTTCCTGGGATTCCTGCCAGGAAATACCCAGGCTTCCCCTGCATGGTTCTTCAGATCAGAAAGCAGCGGCTCTGGTAAACCCACTTGCCTGGCTTTGCCAGTCTTCTGCTCAGTTACCCAGAAATGAGGCTTCAGCCTGTCCGGCTTCAGTGCCAGAACGTCACCGATCCTCAGCCCTGTTACCAGGGCTGTGCGGATCACCAGCCGGTTGGTGTCTGTCAGCGCGGAAAGGATCAGTACCACTTCCCTTTCCAAGAGATACTCTGTCGTCATTTCATTCCTCCTGTCTGATTGTGGAGATTACTTTGGTAATCTCCACAGGGTTATCCACAGGCTTTGCTGTGGATAACCAGCATCCTGCTGCCTGGAATCTCCAGCTCTATGGCATCGTCCTTGCAGTCCTCTGCAAGCTGTCGATAGTCCAGGACAGCGTACGTCTTTTCTGGCTTCGCCAGCTGGCCGCCGCTGTAATACCAGCGGCCAAGAGGGCGTTCGCCCTCTTGTTTTCCGATGTACTTGCAGCAGTAGCCTACGGCTGCGCTGTATTCACCGTACAGCCTTTGGGCTGTGGTGAATCCCAGTGTCCACTGTGGCAGATTGAATACAGGTCTGCCGTCCCACTGAACGCCGGAGTCTACGGCCTGCAGGCCGTCTCCGGCGAAGAAGCCGTGGAAATGAAAAGCACCGTCCTTGTGCCTTTCCGGCACCAGGACATAGCGCAGACCA
>CAJGCV010000154.1 GCA_904501915.1 uncultured Akkermansia sp.
CTTTCAAGGGTGGGGTTCATCTGCGAAATCAGCTGCTTCTGCGTGCTCATGAGCGGCTGACCTGCGGCATTGTAACGCGTCTGCGTGGTGACGCTGTACACACCATCCTCGGCGGATTCCACACTGTAGGCTATCTCTACCACCGGAGAATTATCCCTGGTCGGGGTATCGCTCAGCGCGAGCATCTGTTTCACCTGATTGCCGAAGCTGTCGTACTCATAAAGCGTGGGTGCCGTTTTTTCGGTGTTCCAGCCGGTATCCTGATACTGCTTCACTATCAGCCCCAGGGCGTTGTACTCGCTGCGCGTGTAGATAAAGCCATTCAGCGTGTTCGGCTGTGCCTGCACTACCGTCTGATTGAAGCCGTTGGTAATTGTCTGCGAGAGGATGGCTCCATCGGCATTTCGTACCGTTGTTCGCAGATTGGAGACATTGAGGTCATAGCTGTATACAAGTTTACGCTGCCCAGTGCCGGAGATTTCCCTGGTGGAGCCATCGGGATTCTGAATGGTGACGAAGGTTGCACCAGCCGGATTCGTCACCGTGGTGGTAAGACCATCGGCGCTGTAGGCGGTGGTAGTCACACGCCCGAGCACATCCGTGCGGCTGATAACACGCCCCAGTGCATCGTATACCGTGGATTCGCATGTCTGCATAGCGCCCGTGTGGCGGGTGATGGCAAGCACACGCCCGGCGGCATCGCGGGTGTATTCCGTAATGGTTTCCGGGGTGATGCAGGTATCGCCATCATAGACCGCTGCGCGGGTGATTTCGGTGAGTTCGTGGGCAGAATTGTAGGTATAGGTCGTCGTGATGCCGTCCTCATCCGTCTCGCGCAGCTTGCCGCAGCACATCCAGTCCGTCGTTGAGAAACGCCCGTTCCCCCGCGTGGTCTTCACCACGCGCTGCTGCTCGTCGTACTCATAAGCCGTGGTCTCGAGCAACTGCCAGGCAGCGCCGTCCCAGATACTCACCTGTTCGAAAGCAGTCGTGCCATTGGCAGCAATGAATGCCTCAGTCATGCGGCTCCGGGCAGCCACGAGTCCGCCCCCAGCCATCGTGGTCGTGGTGTGCTTATGCGCCGCGCCATGTTCGGTGGTGGCGGCGTATTCATGGAGCGTCTGCACCCCGTTGACCGCCTGGCTGAACTTCGGCTTGCCGGCAGCAAAAGGATACGCCGCAGCTTCGCCATAAACCTCCTCAACGCTTACCTGCTGGTGGCTCACACCGGCGGCGTATGTGGTGGCGGTGGTGCGCTCCACCTCCGCAGCATCCGCGTAGGTGTAATCGGTCACACTGATATTGAGAGATGCGCCGTCCCTGGTGATGATATCCTCATACACCTTGACGGGGCGCGTATCGTGGAAGCGGGAAGACTCCGCCGCATACACATAGCGCGTGCGCTTTCTGCCACCCTCTGCCCAGGGAATAATCTCGACAGACACGCGGCCTTCGGCATCATATTCGTATTCCGTGTACGCACCATCGGGACGCAGCACCCGGATCAGGCGGTACTGTGCATTGTAGGCATAATACGTAGTGCGGGCCAGCGGTGTGCCGAAAGCCTCTGTAGTTTCCAGCGTAAGCCAGCCGCCATCCGTACACTGGCGCAGCGTGCGGGTGCAGCTGGCAGGCGTGGTATCACCCGCGCGGCAGACAGACTCAATCTCCTCCTGCTGGTTGCCGGAGAGCATATTCTTTACCACCGTGCGGATAACTGCCTCGGCGCCCACGCCCTGGGTAGTGGTGGTCGTGTTGCCGTTTTCCACGCGGGTAATCACATGCTCCGGCAGCTCGCCCTGGCGGCGCGTGATGACGAGCGTCTTCACCCCATTGAGCAGGGTAGTGCGGTGCGTTTCCGTCCTGTACGGCGCACCACTCACCCCATAAGCCTCACCCTGGCGCGTAACCTGCGCCGGGGCAAACCACTCACTGAGCATGGAGCCATCCTCCATCTGCGAACAACGCATCAGACCCTCTGCTTCCGAATAAACCGACTCAATATACCCCGCTGCATCCGCCTTGTACACCACCGCGGCGGCGGCATCAACCGCCTGAGTCACCCGCCCTGACACCGCACGCTGCGACACCACCCGGCCTGAACAGTCAAAACGTAACTGCGAGCCATCCTGCGCCACCAGGCAGAAAAGCGCATGCGAACCATCGGCGCAGGGATTCCCCTGCGCATCCTGCAACTGGAGCGAGAAATCATACATACGCGAGCCACCGGCGGCAAGCGCCGTGGCGCTGCCGGAGCGGGCACGGAAATACAGCGGAGCAGCGGCAGGCGGAGTAACCGTGATAAGACCGGAAGCCGCGTTATAAGCCAGCGCCCAGTTCCAGGCATCATTCATCCTGAACCCGCCCGGCAGCACCACTGGAGTCTCCGCACCGGACACCTCACCGGCAGCCGGAGCAACCGCCTGGGCGTCATTCGTCTCAAACTTAGCCTGGCGGGAGCAGGCATCCTGCACCGCATCACCCGGCACCGAAGTCTTCAACTCCTCATCGGCAGCACTACCACAGCCGCAGACCGGGCAAAACTGCGGTTCATCCACAGGCACCACCGGCGGTGCAAGAGTATCAGCGGAATCACCCCCTTCCGGCTGGGAAACATCGTCATCATCCTCCGGCGTGGGGTCAGGCGGTGGCACACAGGGCACAATACTTACCTCGTACTCACCCAGGGACTTATTAGAAACCGCGGTGATATGTTCATTCTGCTGCTCAATCACCAGAATATAATCCCCCGGCGGCAGGAACACATGAGAAATGGAACCACCCCACTGCGTGTGTCCGCCATAAGCACTCATATTATCCTCGGTTTTGCGGCAGTCAATCTTAAACTCCGCCGGCGTACTGCTGCGGGTGCAGCCGACCGGCACCGCCCCGCAGAAGCCCCAGTCATCCACCTGGAAGCGGGGGACATTCAGCACAGCACCACCGGCCGGCACCGTGAAAGCTGCATTCTGGAAAGTCAGCACCGTGCCGGCTTCTGCAGCCATGATGGATTTTGACTCCGCCAGCTGAATGGGCAGCTGCAGAGGCGTATTGGAAACAGGAGTAACGATTTCGTTATCTGCTGAGAAAGAATTTGTGTTCATCATATGTGTTTTGGTGAAGGTTCAATGCCTGAAACGGCAAAGCGCAGTATACAGACCCACCCCCGGCAGGAGCAATGAATAATACCCACCCGGCAGCGCGTTCCACATGAAAAGCGCTGCCGGAGGAAGGCAATTTTATTCACGCGAACC
>CAJGCV010000155.1 GCA_904501915.1 uncultured Akkermansia sp.
CCCTTCCCTCCGGGTCAGCACGGTGCCCGCGCCGGCCGCAAGAAGAAGTCTGACTACGGCATCATGCTTGCCGAAAAGCAGAAGCTTCGCTTCATGTACGGCGTGCTCGAAGGTCAGTTCCGCAAGTACTATGAGGAAGCCTCCCGTCGTCGCGGCGTGACTGGCGATATCCTCCTGCAGCTTCTGGAGCTCCGCCTCGACAACATCATCTACCGCCTGAACTTTGCCACCACCCGCGCCGCTGCTCGTCAGATGGTGTCCCACGGCCACGTGACCGTGAATGGCAAGAAGGTGAACATCGCCTCCTACTCCTGCAAGCCCGGCGACGTGATCAGCGTTGCTGCCAAGGCTCGCTCCCAGGCTCTGGCCAACCGCTTCGTTGAGCTTGCCGCCAGCGCTACCACCCCCGATTGGCTGGAGGTTGACACCGCCAAGCTCACCGGCAAGGTGACCCGCATCCCCTCTGTTGAGGAGATTGCCCCCATCGTGAACGTTCAGCTCATCGTGGAGCTCTACTCCCGCTAATAACGGCGTTCCCGATAACGTAAAACATTACAGAAAAACCTGCATGCTCCGGCATGCAGGTTTTTTTAGTGGCGTTTCAGAATGATGCGCTGAGACGATTCAAATATATTTGCGCTCGCGGAAGAGGTGGGCGCGGAGCGGGTCGGTTGCGGCCATGTGGGTGTAGCCGATGGCGAGTGCATCGGCAGCGTCAGGTGCCGGGGTTTCGGTGAGTGAGAGCAGGGCACGCATCATGAACGCAACCTGTTGTTTGCCTGCACCACCGCGGCCGACCGTGGCGAGTTTCACGCAGGTGGGTGGGTATTCCATGATGCGCAGGCCATGTTTGGCGGCAGCCAGCACAGAGGCTGCGCGTGCAGAGCCCATCGTGATGGCTGTGCGGTGGCTCTGCACATAGATAATGCCTTCGATGGCAAGCTCATCGGGCTGCCATTTCTCAATCAGCGAGCAGATGTGCTCGTGTATGGCGAGCAGACACTGGCTCTGGCTGAGCCTGGCGGGGAGTGAGAGTGTGCCGTATTCGAGCGCACGCGGGGCGCGGAAATCGCCTTCGATGACCGCGTAGCCCGTGTTGCGGATGGCGGGGTCTATGCTGACAACGCGCATGGGGGCAAGTTAGCGGCGGCGGCGCTTGGGCGCAGCCGGGCGGGGCTTGCGCACCGGGCGCACCGGTCCGTCATCGAGCAGGGCTGTGTACGCGTAGTTAAAGCCGTCGAGCTTGCGTCGGGCAATCTTGCGGTTGATGAAGAGTTCCACGCTCTTGGCAAAGTCTACCTCATCTGCGGTAAGCAGGGTGAAGGCATCACCGGTGGATTCTGCGCGGCCTGTGCGGCCGATGCGGTGCACGTAGTCCTCGGGGTTTTCGGGCACACGGTAGTTGATGACGTGGGTCACGCCGTTGATGTCAATGCCGCGGGCGGCTACATCGGTGGCTACGAGGATGCGGAACTTGTCTTCCTTGAAGCCCTTGAGCGCGGCCATGCGCTCCTTCTGACCGATATCGGAGTGCATGACGGTGACTTCATCTTTCCAGCCGGCGTTGGCGAGCATATTGCCCACGGAGTCTGCTTCCTTGCGGGTGCGGGTGAAAATCATGAGATTCTGGAAATCCGTGGCCTTGATAAGGGCGAGCAGTAATTCGTCACGCTGGTCGAGACCTACCGGGTAGAACGCGTGGGAAATGGTGCTGGCCACTTCCCGGCGTGCAATGGCAATTTCCACCGGGTCGGTGAGACACCACTTGGCAAAGCCCTGCAGAATCTGCGGCATGGTGGCAGAGAAGAAGAGCGTCTGGCGGCCCTCCCAGGGGCAGAGGTTCACAATCTTGCGCACAATGGGCAGGAAGCCCATGTCAGTCATGCGGTCCACTTCGTCCAGCACCAGGGTTTTGATGGCTTTGAACTTCATGTTGCCGCGGTAGAAATGGTCAATGAGACGCCCTGGAGTGGCCACGACAACATCTACACCTTTCTTGAGTTCTTCTGTCTGGGCACCGTAGCCCACACCGCCGTAAAGCAAGCCAACCTTGATATCGGTGTGGCGGGCATAGTTGCGGAATGATTCAGCCAGCTGGTCGGCGAGCTCGCGGGTGGGTTCCAGCACGAGCACCTGGGGCTGCCCGGTGTGGGTGATGTTGTTGAGCAGGGGCAGGGCGAAAGCAGCAGATTTGCCCGTGCCGGTCTGGGATGCACCAATGACATCCTTACCCTGCATAATCTGGGGGATGGCCTGTTGCTGAATCGGGGTCGGGGTCTCATAGCCGCAATCCTTCACGGCTTCCAGAATGGGGGCAGAGAGCCCCAGTTCTTCGAATGTCATCTTGGTTTCCGTTATCGTTTGTTGTGTAGAGTCTTCCATACCGGCAATCAGCAGATGTAGGGGTTATTGAGCTGTTCTTCGCCTATGGTGGTGGCTGGTCCGTGCCCGCTGTTCACAGTGGTGTGCGGGGGCAGGGGCATGAGATGCTCGCGGATGCCCCGCACCAGGACGCTCATGCTGCCGCCGGGAAAATCTGTGCGCCCCACACTGCCGGAAAACAGGATGTCGCCCACAAAAAGTTCGTCGTCACCCGGCAGGTAATAAGCTGCGCCATCCGTCGCGTGTCCGGCTATCGGGAAAATCTCCCAATCAAGCCCGCCCCAGTTGGCTTTGGCGGGAGTGGTGCCCAGTACATCATCCACCGTATATGGCACCACAGGCGGAAGTCCCCAGGCTCCGGCGGCTTCCTCAAGCGTGAGCGTTTTGCTGTAAGATGCTACGGCGTGAATGCGGCATGCGGTGCGTTGTTGCAGTTCGGCGGCACCTTCCACATGGTCAAAATGCTGGTGCGTGAGCAATAAATGCGTGAGCCTGGCGCCTTCCGGCAGCAGGCGGGCTACCCATGCGGCCATGCCCAGGGGGGCATCTACCGCTACGTATTGGTTGTTTTCAGCCTCGATGAGGTAGCCGTTGCAGCCTACGGCCCCCCCGGTGTAAACCTGTATCTTTCTGCTCACGCGCGCATTATAGTGGCTTTTGCCTCTCTTGGCGAGTCGAAAATGCGGCAGTTCTTCTTAATTCGGGTCTGTTTCAGATTTGCTGGTGTTTATTTCCGGTTTGGCTCGATTCAATGAAGTTAAGCCATTGAATGTCAGACTAAGAATACTCAGTGTCATAAAAAATGTATTTTTGTAAATTTATAAGCACTCTAAAATAGCG
>CAJGCV010000156.1 GCA_904501915.1 uncultured Akkermansia sp.
AACGAACACCGGGAAGGTCCTTCACACGGCCACCACGCACAAGCACGATAGAGTGCTCCTGCAGGTTGTGGCCTTCACCGCCGATGTAGGCGATTACTTCTTCACCGTTGGTAAGGCGAACCTTAGCAACTTTACGAAGAGCGGAGTTCGGCTTCTTCGGCGTGCGGGTCATCACCTGCAGGCAAACGCCGCGGCGCTGCGGGCAGCTGTGAAGAGCGCGAGACTTCGACTTCTCTTCCGGTACTGTACGTCCCTTGCGGACGAGCTGATTAATAGTCGGCATGTTACTTATTTATGATTTTGTTTTTCAAGGTTTTACGGCTTGTGTCACCACCTCCTCATCCCTCGAGGAACGCAGTTTTTCACCTCACCGGATTACCCGATAAAGACCGATAGACAGTACATCCCTGTACAGTCCGCGGTCGCGACAGTTTACTCCAAATTTCCCATAAATCAAGCCTTTTCTTTGAATTTCAATAGAATTTTTAATTTTTTTTCAACCGCCGGAACAAGGCACGAAAAAACCCGGCAAATTTTATTTTTTTGCCGGGTATGACACCATTTTTACCCCCGTGAGCCCCCTCAGCAGGAGCCACGGCGCATGCGGAACACCCCCAGGAACAGCACCAGCCAGGCAGCCTTCACCCCCAGCAGACCATACAAATCTGCGGTGCGCTCCGGTGTCCAATCCGTCGTCCGGAAACAATCCTCCAGCCCGAAAATGCCATCCGGCTGCAGCAGCGGCAGCAGAGAAACCAGCGAAACATCCGCAAAGCCCAGCGAACTCGCTACCCCCAGCATACCCCACGCCACCAGCTCCACCACCAGCACCCCCAGGAATGCCACCGTGCGCTGATTCGGGAACAGAGAACTCAGCAGCAGAGCCGCCAGCAGCGCCACCAGAACATCCAGCAGATTATACCCGAACACCAGCAGCAACTCCGGCACCCCCATGACCGGCAGCGCCCGCGCCGTCATCACACTATCTCCCGCCACCTGCAACTGCTCATGCTGCAGGCACACCAGCGGCACCACCGCCACATAGCACAGCAACACCGCCGCCGTAAACCACAGCGCCCCGCCCCACATGCCCGGCTGCTGCAGCACTCCCGGCAGCCAGCGCACCGCCTTCACGCCGCCGCGCGCACAACCCTCCGGGTGCAGCATATCCCACACCGCCACAGCCGCCATCAGCACCACCGCCCAGACATACGCCTGCCAGGCAACCTCCAGCACACCGCCTGCGCAGCACACCAGCAGCACCCCATACACCGGCAAAGCCAGCAAACTGCAAACCCGCGCCGATGCCGCGCAATTCTCTGCCGGATGCGCATAATGCCGCCGCGCCTCCTCCAGCAGCGTCAGCGTCAGCACCGCGCAAGCCAGCACATGCAGCAGCACACGCCACCAGCCCGTCGCAGCCCCCGCCATCAGCTCACGCACCACATCCAGCGGCACCAGCCACACCATCAGAAAAGTCACAAACGCCCCCACCACACGCGCCAGCGGCGGCAGCATCGCCGTAGCCTGCGCCGCAGCAATCATCGCCCCCGCCTGCGCCAGCAACAGCGCCAGCATCACACCGTGCAGCAACAGCGCACCCCCCATCGCTCCCGCTGGCATCTGGCACATACACATACCCACCAGCGGCAGCGCGCACAACACCAGCAGCACCGCCTGCGCCATCCCCGAAAGCCACGTACCCCACACCACCTGCCGCGAACTCAGCGGCGTGAGCCGCACAAAATTCACCGCAGCCACGCGCACCTCAGCCGCCACCGCCAGCGATACACGCGCCGGCACCACCCCGCACAACAACACCGCACCCAGCATCAGGAACCTATCATAATACGTATACAACGTAATCAGATAATCGCCGTACGTCGCGCGCAGCAACACCATACCCCCCAGCAGCGCACACGCCAGCACCCCCAGCAAATAAAGCGGCGAGCGCAGCATCTGGCGCCAGTCCTTCACCATCGCCGGCGGCAACCAATCCGGCAACACATCCCGAAAATCATGCTTCTCATTCATGGCCATTCATCAAATCAATCACAGTCTGCTCCAGCGAGACACGGCGGCGCACCACCTCCGTCAAACAATGCTGCGCCGCCAGCGCGCGCAACTCCAGCGCCAGCGCCTCACCCCCGGCACCCAGGTACAGCGCCTGCACCCGCCCCGGCGAAACCACCGCCGCCTGCTGCCACACAGACGAGCCAAGCAGCCCCTGCACCAGCACCTCCCCTGCCCCGGTATCGCCCACCACCGCAAACTCATACCACACCCCCTGGCGACGCTCCACCACCGGCTCAGCCTGCAACACCTCGCAAGGCGTATTGCGCAGAATCTGCCCCTTATCCATCAGAATCACCGCATCGCACATCTCCGCCAGCTCGGAAATAATGTGCGACGAAATCAAAAGCGTCTTCCCCTGCTGCCGCAGCTCGCGCACACAATGCTTGAACTCCACACGCGCCCGCGGGTCCAGCCCCGCCGCCGGCTCATCCATCACCACCAGCTCCGGGTCACCCACCAGCATACGCGCCAGATTCACCCGCTGCGTCTCCCCCTTCGAAAGACGGTCCACCATGCGCTCCTCCATCTCACCCAGACCACAGAACGCCAGCACCCGCTGCACCTCCGCCCAGCGTGCCGCCCCCTTCAGCCCAAATGCCCGCGCATAAAAATCCACATACTCCCACACCGTCGTATGCGGCGGCGGGTTAAACGCATCCGGCATCCAGCCAATGCGCCCACGCAAGCGCCAGGGCTCCGCCGTTGCATCCACCCCATCGTACCAGATCTGCCCAGCATCCTGCAAATCCATCCCCACCAGAATCCGCATCGTCGTCGTCTTACCCGCCCCATTCGCGCCAATCAGCCCCACAACCTGCCCGCGCTCCAGCTCAAACGAAACACCCCTCACCGCCTGCACCGCCCCAAACGACCGCGCAAGCCCCTCCACCTTTAACAAAGCTTCTGCCATACGCACCGCATTCTACCACACCCTCCAAACGAAAGGAAGTCAATTATAATTTGAGCAAGATTCGATTTTTTGTAAAAAATCGATTTTGTAGTTCGTCATTGCCCATAATTGGGCAATGCTGTAGCAGGACTTGGGAGAGGGGGAAGTGCATTGCCACTTCCCCCTCTCCCAAACCCTCACCCCCAA
>CAJGCV010000157.1 GCA_904501915.1 uncultured Akkermansia sp.
CAGCGGCAGAAGGCACGCTTAATCCTCAGCGGCGTATTCGGCACCGCAGTAAAGCGCGGCTGGTGCGATGCGAATCCTGTGGCGCGGGTGGAAGCGCCGCGGGTGGTGGAACAGCAGGTGCCGATCCTGACACCGCAGGAGATTGAGCAGATTACGACGACGGCGGAAACCTACCAGGACGGCAGCTGCGCGGCGGCGGTGGGAATGATGCTGTACGCCGGCATCCGCCCGCATGAGGTGGCGCGGCTCACCTGGGCACAGGTGGATTTGCGGGAGCGGGCGATTTATATTCTACCCCGGCACAGCAAGACCGGCGGCGCGCGGCGGGTGACGATTCACAAGCCACTGGTGCGGATTCTGCGGCAGCATATGCAGGCAGAACAGTCGATGATATGCCCGGCAAACTGGCTGCACCACTGGCAGGAGCTGCGCCGGGCGGCAGGTTGGGATTCCCCGGCCCGGCGCTGGCCGCAGGATGCGCTGCGGCATACTTTTGCGAGTTACCACCTGAGCCATTTCCGCAGCTATGCCGAGCTGCAGCTCGAAATAGGGCATCGGGATGCCGCGCTGCTCCGCACGCGCTACGTGGACCAACGGGGAGTCAGAGACGCAGGGCGTTTCTGGGAACAGTCCGAACGCAGTGAGGATATCGTCACGGCGTAAGCCGTGATATCGTCCATGCCGCAAGCATGGATATCGTTACTGATGGAGCATGGCATAACCATTTCGAAATCATTGGGTGACTATTGCACATCCACCCATCAGGATAACGATATCCGGCTGCGCCGGACGAAATCCACGCGATGCGTGGACGATATCTACACCTGCGGTGTGGACGATATCCACGCCTTAAGGCGCGGACAGGAAGAAAAATGCCCGGCACTGCGCGTGGCAATGCCGGGCATGAAGTTTGTGACAAGTGTCAGGCTGCTTTAGTCATCTGCACCCACAGAGAGGGTATCATCGGGCAGCGGCAGCTCCTCGTCGTCCATGTAGGTGGCGCGGGGAATAGGCGTAGCGCCCTCGGCGGGTTCCACCACAATGTTGCGGTACTGGGAGAAGCCGGTACCGGCGGGGATGAGGTGACCCAGGATGACGTTTTCCTTGAAGCCTTCCAGCATATCCACCTTGCCGAGGGTGGCAGCCTCCGTAAGAACACGCGTGGTGTCCTGGAAGGAAGCGGCGGAGATGAAGGAATCGGTCTTGAGGGAGGCCTTGGTGATACCCAGGAGGATGGGTTCGGAGTCTGCCGGGCGGCCGTGCTGCTCCACAGTCTCCTTGTTGATGCGGGAGAGTGTGGTGCGGTCCACCTCGTCGCCCCAGAGGAGACCGGTATCACCCGGGTCCTTCACGCGCACCTTGCGGAGCATCTGGGAAACGATGATTTCCACGTGCTTGTCGTTGATTTCCACACCCTGCACACGGTACACCTGCTGCACCTTGTTCACGAGGTGCTCCTGCAGGGCTTCCTTACCGCAGATGCGGAGGATTTCATCGGAAGCTTCGGAACCGTCGGAGAGCGGCTCACCAGCGCGCACGTAGTCACCATCGTGTACGATGATGTGGCGGTCCATGGGCACCAGGTGCTTGATGGAGATTGTGCCTTCGTACTCATCGTTGGTCTGGAGCTTGGTGGAGCGCTTGCGGCTCTTGGTGGCGGCTTCCTTGGCTGCGGAGTCGCGGTAGATGGTCACCACCTTCTTGCCACGGATCATGGCGTCGTCGATGGCTACAATACCGTCCATTTCAGCCAGGGTGCAGGTATCCTTCGGGCGGCGGGCTTCAAAGAGCTCTGCCACGCGGGGAAGACCACCGGTAATATCGTTTGTCTTCTGCACCTTGCGGGGAGTCTTGGCCAGCTGAGTACCGGCGGCAATCTTCTGCTTGTTGTTCACCACGAGGTAAGCGCCGGTGGGGATGGAGTACACGCGGGGCTTGTCCTTATCGGAACCGGGCTTGGCGGTGTGCACGATGACACGCGGGGCGAGGTCCTGGCGGTGGTCGATGATGACGGTAGTACCCTTACCGGATTCGGTGTGACCGGTCTCGGTGCGGCAGGTAATACCTTCAATCATGTCCTGGAATTCCACAGTACCGCCGATTTCGGAGATAACCGGAATGGCGAAGGGATCCCATTCGGCGATGACTTCGCCAGCCTTCACAGCAGCGCCGTCCTTGATGCGGAGCACCGCACCCATGGTCAGGGAGTAGGACTCGAGTTCCTTACCCTCGGCGTCGTATACCTTCACGCTGCCGTTCTTGCAGAGCACCACCATGTTGCCATTCTCGTCCTCTACGCAGCGGTCGCGCAGGTTTTCGTCGTAAATGACGGTACCGTCGCTCTTGGCGGTGTATTCGGGTCGGCTTGCAGCAGCCGTAGCGGTACCACCCACGTGGAAGGTACGCATGGTCAGCTGGGTACCGGGTTCACCGATGGACTGGGCAGCAATGATACCCACGGCTTCACCCACCTTCACGCTCTGACCGGTGGCCAGGTTCAGGCCGTAGCACTTGGCGCAGCAGCCCTTGGAGAGGTCGCAGGTGAGCACGGAACGCACCTTCACCTTCTCGATACCCACCTTCTCGATGCGCTTGGCGGCTTCGTCGGTGATGATTTCGTTCTTGGCTACGATGAGCTCACGGGTGGTCGGGTCGTAGATATCGTCGCAGGTTACGCGGCCATAGATACGCTGGGCCAGAGTGGCGATTTCGTCTTCACCGTCGAAAATAGCGGTCATGGTGATGCCATTGTCGGTACCGCAGTCCAGATCACGCACGATGACGTCCTGAGCCACGTCCACGAGCTTACGGGTCATGTAACCGGAGTCAGCGGTCTTAAGAGCGGTATCGGCCAGACCCTTACGGGCACCGTGGGTGGAAATGAAGTATTCCAGCACGGAGAGACCTTCACGGAAGTTGGAGGTAATGGGGCGTTCGATAATTTCACCGGAGGGCTTAGCCATCAGACCACGCATACCGGAGAGCTGCTTAATCTGAGCCTTGTTACCACGAGCGCCGGAGTCCACCATCATGTAGAGGGGGTTGGCCACATTGGAGCCGCCGTTGTATTCCAGCTTGGTGTAGAGTTCCTTCTGGATAGCGTCCGTTGTGGAGGACCAGATGTTCACCACCTTTTCGTAGCGTTCGCCGTTGGTGATAAG
>CAJGCV010000158.1 GCA_904501915.1 uncultured Akkermansia sp.
ACAGAGGCGTAGAAAGATTTGAGATCAATGGCGATGTACGATTTAGGCTGCATCCGTGGTGGAACAGTGTACACGAGATGCCACGACCATGCAAGACAGGAGAGGTGATATCCGGAGTGCTGACGCGGTTGTATAGGTGCCACAGTATCCCGGGAAAACAGCAAGAGAGTACAAGAAATGTAACATTGTCAACTTTACGCTTTCTGTCTTCTGATTGCAGGGGACGGATTAGGTGGAGCAGCATCTTCTATCGACATTCAAACGTGGAGATTGTCATTGAATGTGGTTTGGAACGTCGATATTTCCCCCGAAAAATAATCGGCACAAGAATGTTTAGAGCCAAAATGAAGACAATGAAAATATGGGAGGTCCCGGTATTTTTCTTTATTTTCTGCTTGAAAAAACAGTACGCCGGGTGTAGCATGGAAACGATTCTTTAGAATGTTAATTTTTATCTCTCTCTGATTCTATGAAATGTTCTCGTTTTCTTGCTGGAATTCTGCTGTTTCCTGCTCTGGTGACCGGGGCAGCTGTCGCTCATGCTGAAACGACTACCTATTGGGCGAAAGGCGTTGATGCCAATGGTGGTTGGTATGATGTCGATAAGACAAATGATGCGGGTGACGATAATATGTGTTATGCTGCCTCTGCATCGAACCTTATTGCCTGGTGGCAGAATATGCAGCCATCTGTTCCAAGCGGTACGCCGACCAAAGTGGACGATATTTTTAACAGATATAAATCAGCATCTGCGTCCAAAGGTCAGCTTGCCGGAGATACTGGGTGGGCTCTGGCATGGTGGATTTCTGGTGTATATCTGCCAGAAAATGAAACAGAGGCGGCTCGTTGGCTTGTCCCGAATGTTACGACTCAGGCAGATTCGTCAGATTTGGATGCTTTTGACGGGTACTATGCCAGTCAGTTGGGGTTGACTGCTGAACAGATGGTTCAATTTTGCGGGGTACACACCGAGGAACGAGAGGGTGAGAGTTATGTGTTAACTTCGTACAGTCCGAGCTATGGCAGGGTTGGAGAGAGAGACTTCGGGACTCTTCTTACCAGCGGTTATGGTATTGGGCTGGGATTAGAGTTTACAGAGGGGGAAAATACATATGCTCATGCGGTAACATTGTGGGGTGCTGAATATGATGATTCGGGGAATCTGCTTAATCTGTGGCTCACAGATTCTGATGATGCTCAGTCGGAGAATTGGCATGAGAAGAATGATGGCCTTTTCGCTGCTGCTGTAACGATGAGCGACGACGGTGTGGTTTATCTGACAACAACAGAGAATGAACAATGGGAAAACGGTGGTAGCTTATATCAAGGTACATGGTATTCTGATGCGGGCGATTACCATATTAGCAGCGTATTCCTTCTGGATTCAACAGCTTTCTCTGTTCCTGAACCGGCAACGGCTACGCTGGGGCTGCTGGCGCTCACTGGGCTGGCTGTGCGCCGCCGGCGCAAGTAAGCAGAACGTCTTCCAATAAAAAGCAGGCCTCCCCGCCGGGGAGGCCTGCTTTTTTGCTGGGGTTCAGCATTCAGGCTGTTTTGTAGAATTTATTGATGATGACGGCGCGGTGGAACTGAGAAGCGACTACACGAACTTCAATGCTACGGTGGGCTATAAGATTCAGTTCTGAGGATTTGCGAGTTACGAATAGCGATTTGCGAATTCTGGGTCAGGCTCGCCTGCGGCTCGCAGGAGGTGGCAGAAAGGGCGGATTCCTGTGTGGAGTCCGCCCTTTCCGGTGTGTCTGGGGTAACGGGTTGTGTTTGTTACTCGGTTTTGTAGAATTTGTTGATGATGACGGCGAGGGCTCCATCGCCGGTTACGTTGCAGGCGGTGCCGAAGTTGTCCATGGCGATGTAGAGGGCAATCATGAGGGCTTGTTCCTGCTCGCCGAAGCCGAGCATGCTCTGCAGGACACCCAGGGCTGCCATGATGGCACCGCCGGGTACGCCGGGGGCTGCTACCATGACTACGCCGAGCATGAGGATGAAGCCAGCCAGTTGGCTGAATTCAATGGCGGAGCCCTGCATCATCATGATGGCAATGGCGCATGCCACGATTTTGAGTGTGCTGCCGGAGAGGTGAATGGTGGCGCAAAGCGGCACGACAAAGCCCGCTACGTCCTTGTTTACGCCATTGGCGATGGTCTGGCGCAGGGTTACGGGAATGGTGGCTGCGCTGGATTGTGTGCCCAGTGCGGTGAAGTATGCGGGCAGCATGCGCAAGAGCAGGCCGAACGGATTACGCTTGCTGAAAAGCCCCGCCACGCAGTATTGGAAGAGCAGCACGGCGATATGCAGTACAAAGATGACGCCGATTATCTTGATGAAGACGGAGAGGACGGCGGCTGCCTGCCCGGAGTATGCCATGTTCAGCGCTATGCCGAAAATGAACAGCGGCAGCAGGGGGATGATGACCCGCGCAATGGTGCGGTAGATGATTTCCCGGAAGTCGTTGAACATGCCGTGCAGCGCTGCGCCTTGCACATTTGCCATGCCCAGCCCCAGCATGAACGCCAGAATCAGAGCGGTCATGACCCCCATGAGCGGTGCAATCTCTATCGTGAAATAGGGAGCGGCATCATTTGCCTGCGCCAGACTCTGGCTCAGGGTGCCCGGTTCTATCAACCCCGGGAAAAGTCCCACGCTGGTGAAATATGAGGCAAAGCCCGATATGAGTGTTGCCAGATAGGCCAGGAGTGTGGTGCCCAGCAGCATGCGCCCCGCCTTTCGGCCGATGTCTGCAATGGCTGGTGCCACCAGTCCCACAATCAGCAGGGGGATGATGAATCCGAGAAACTGGCTGAACAGGCCATTGAACGTGGTGAATACACGCGTTACCTTGAGCGGCAGAACCCCACCCAGCAGCATGCCTAGCACCATAGCTATAATAATGCGGCCCACCAGGCCAACCTTGAACTTCTTCATAACCTCTGTATTCTAGCATGCAGGTGCGCCATATGCAACAAAAAATCATCTTTACGCTTCTGAATCACATGTGTCCCAAAGATTTTTTCTGAGAGACGCAAGTGCCGATAAATCCTAGGCTTTCCGAATAGAGGCTTTTTCGAAGCCCCCCTGTACTCAGATTTGAGCACATTTCGGTGGAGAATGCGCCTTATCTACCTGCTGA
>CAJGCV010000159.1 GCA_904501915.1 uncultured Akkermansia sp.
GATCATCGTGGTGGCGTGTCGGTCATGGTTCAGCGCCCGCTGCACTCGATCGATGTCTCCGTACTTCTCCATGAGCTCCACAGCGTAAACTTTCCGGCAGCTATGGGGCGCAGCGTTCACAGTTAACCGCAGCGCAGCCGCAGCCCGCTTGATATC
Organism: uncultured Akkermansia sp.; assembly: GCA_904501915.1. Lineage (GTDB taxonomy): Bacteria > Verrucomicrobiota > Verrucomicrobiia > Verrucomicrobiales > Akkermansiaceae > Akkermansia. Next base: position 157 of record CAJGCV010000159.1, read on the forward strand.
CTTCCACACAGCTTGCCTTGTCCGGTGTTTCCGGGGATCCGTCCCCGGGAACACCCACTCTCCGGCTGCGCTGCTGCGCAGATCGGAGAGCAGCGGCTCCGGCAGGCCGATCTGCCGCCGTTTCCCGGTCTTCTGCTCGGTGATCCAGAAATTGGGTTTCAGCTGATCGGGCCGCAGTTGTAGCACGTCGCTGATCCGCAGCCCGGTATGCAGCATAACCCGGCAGACCAGTCTGTTCTCATACGTCAAGAGGTCGAGCACTCGCTCGACCTCTTTCTGTAGCAGGTATTCCGTTTTCATCCTCTTCATCCTCCTCTGGTTCGATCTCCTCGCCGTCGATCAGCACTCGAGGCTTGAAGGTATCCCGGCGCAGCCATCCGAAGGCCGGATACCACCGCAGGTATTCACTACCCGGATTCCTTCGCCGTCTACCCATGGGCGCACACCCTCGCCAGTCGGCTGATGTACTCGCCGTTCGTGGGACATCCTTTGTTCGGGTCTACGCTAAAGCCGAAGTACCGTTCCTGGGCCTCTTGGCAGCCCCGGCCCCATGCCTTGCCGATACTGTGCCGAATACACCGCTCCACCCGGCTTGCGGTGCTGCCGTGGTTCTTGGCGATCGCCGGGTAAAGCTCCTTGGTCATAGACTGCTTCGGCTGCTGATCCCATCGGGCCACGGCCTCCCGCAGAAATGCGGTACCCCGGTTGAAGTCATCGTGTCCAAGTTCGAGCAACACGGAATCTAATTTTTGTTCGTTAATCATCGTTTTTTCCTCCTTTTGCATTCAAAACTTTCAATTTTGCACCGGGAATTGAAAATTCCACAGAGTTTTCCACATCCCGGTAGTCTAAGTCCACATACTCCTTCCGGGGCTCCTTCAGCGCCCCGCCGGAGTAATACCAGCGGCCCAGAGGCCGCTCCCCGGCTTCCTTGCCGATGTACTTACAGCAGTATGCCACCGCTGCTGCGTACTCGCCATACAACGGCTGCGCCGTTGTGAAGCCGTAGCCCCATTGGGGCAGATTGTAGGCCTTGCGGCCTCCAATCTCGTGGCCGCTGTCCCGGGCTTCCAGCCCGGTTCCCGCCATGAATCCGTGGAAGTGGAATGCCCCATCTTTGTGCCGTTCCGGCACTAGGATGTAGCGCAGCCCATGACGGCGCACCATGTTATCGCACCAGCGGCCTAGGGCCTTGGTGACGGCTGCGCCGTCATATCGGTCGATCTTCGCCGGGTCAAGGGTCAGCGTGACGAAGTACTCGAACGAATTTGCGAGGGCGAGGCGGCGCAGCTTCGCTCGCGCTCGCCGCATTGACCGCTCCATGTCCGCTCCCTCGGACTTTTTGCCTTTCTCCCGGGCCTCCGGCCTCGGCTTTGCCTCGGCCTCCGGCTCCCCCCATGCCTTTTCCCATCCCGGTTCCCGGAAAATTGGGGAGGTGCAGCATAAAATGTCACAGCTTCCGTCGGGATAGCTGTATACCAGCCCATTATGGCTGATTTCTCGTACATTTTTCACGATCCTCGCATGGCTCTGACGGAATAATGTCCTAATATCAAGTAAAGGCGGGGCCTCGGCGATCATCGAAAGTGGGCCTGCGGCCCCCCAGAGGGCCCCCCCGCGAAAATGCGCGCTCCGCGCGCCATTTTCGCACGGCATACAAGCCGAAGGCTTATTTCCAAAGCAACCGCAGCGGCGACCAAAAACCCACGCGCGCTCCAAAACCGAAACTACGGTAACGCCGCGCCCAAACTGTGGTCCCGGGGGTCTGCTGCGGCGCGGCTTTCCGGCCCAGAGGGCCGAGCGAGCGGGGGTTTATCGGCTGTGGCCCCGTCTTGGCCCCCCCGCCCTCGGGGGGGCCGCCGGGGCCTTGCCTCGCCCAACCGTGTCGCGGTTCTTGCCCCCCCGCTGTGGTTGCGTCCCATCCCCGGCGGCCCCCCGAGGGCGGGGGGCCTGCCGGGGCGGGCCGCTTTTTTGATTAATTGCGCCCTCTTGGTGGTGCGGTGCTTCCGCGGCGGGGGTGGTCTGTGCCTCCGCTTGCCTGGTTCAGCGCCGCGGGGTTTGGTCGCCGCTGCGTTTGCTTTGTCCTGCTGCTCTGCTTGTCGGGGGTGCGGGTGCGCGTGCTTCGGGGCCGCCCCGTCCGGCGGTGCAGTAGCTCCGGCGGGCCGGGGCGGCCCCTCGTGCTCGGTGCTTCCTGTCTTTTCTGCTGCCTTGGGCCGTCTTGGGTTCTCCCCTGCTGCCCCCCCGCCCCTGCCGCCCCCGCTGGGGGCTCTCGGGGGGCGTGAGGCTCGTTCCGAGTGGCTGCGCCCCCCGCTGGAGTGGTGCGGCCTTTTGCCGCCCCTCTCCGGCGGGCCCCCCTGCCCGGGATCGGGCCCCCGGTGCGCCGTTTTCGCTGCGTTTGACAGTCACGAATTTGTCAACCAGCCCTTGACAGTCGGGTGCGAGCGTGGTATATTGGGGGTGTGAGGCTCGTTGCGCTCCTTTTGGGGCCGCCTTTCGGGGTGTCCATGCACGGCGGGAAAGCTGCTCGGTCGAAAGACCGGGCAGCTTTTTTTTGCTACCCTCTCCAACGCGCCCGCTGCCCGATCGATACTTGATATCAGTCCGTCAAATCTCGGCTAACGCAACAAAACCTCTGTTATTTTGTTGCGTTCGTCAGGGTTTTTTATTGGACAGGGTGTTACCCTGCCCAACGCAACAAAATTGCGGTTGTTGTTTCGTTTGCCGAGGTGCTTCCACCTCCATTCGACATCATCTTACCAAAAGCGGGCGCAGTTGTCAAGCCCTTTTGCGTCCGGCCTTGCTGCGCCGCTTGCGGCCCTTGGCCTGCAGCAGCTTGTCTGCCATGGCATAGATCATCGTGGTGGCGTGTCGGTCATGGTTCAGCGCCCGCTGCACTCGATCGATGTCTCCGTACTTCTCCATGAGCTCCACAGCGTAAACTTTCCGGCAGCTATGGGGCGCAGCGTTCACAGTTAACCGCAGCGCAGCCGC
>CAJGCV010000160.1 GCA_904501915.1 uncultured Akkermansia sp.
ACGGATACAGGCCAAGGCCTGCGGTTTGTTTGATGTACGGTACTTGTTCTTGAAACTACGGCAAGTTCACTTCCTGAGACTTCAAAGAATGCACAAAACTTCTCGTACCTTCTACCAGCAAATCTGAAACAGACCCTTTTTATAGAGGGGCGGAGAGTAAGTACTTGCCCGATCGGAGGAATTCTGATATATAGAGGAAAGACTGTTTTGACCGATATGAAACTGCGAAATATAGCATTGAGTCTGGTTCTGGCAGCGGGGCTGGCCACCGCTGCGGAGAAGCCGAATATTCTGCTGGTGCTGGTGGATGATATGGGCTGGGGTGATTTGAATATCAACGTGCCGGCCACCTGCGCGGATGGCACAGTGCGCCCGCCGAGCATTGACACACCCAGCCTGGCGCAGATGGCGCAGCAGGGTGTGCAGCTGCGCCGCCACTATACCGCCGCCCCGGTATGCGCGCCTGCGCGCGCCTCGCTGTTCAGCGGCACGCACCAGGGGCATACGGAGGTAATACGCAACAACAGCTTTGATGCCGCGCTGGAGAATTCACACACGCTTGCCAGCGTGCTGCGCGAGGCGGGCTATGCCACGGCGCTGATTGGCAAATGGGGCATTGGCGGCGGCATGGAGAGTGGCGGCACACCGACCACGGCGGCAGCCTGGCCGACCCTGCGCGGGTTTGATTATTTCTTCGGCTACAACAACCACCTGGCCGGCCACCGCCACTATGCCAAGGAGGAAAGCAACGCCGACCCCGAAACCCACTGCAACGCCGTATGGGATGGCGACAAGGTGATTACCCCCGACCTGGACACCTGCTACAGCACCGACCTCTACACCGCCCGCGGCAAGAAGTGGATTACGGACCATGTGAAGGCAAACCCGGACAAGCCCTTCTTCCTGGCGCTCACACTGATAGCCCCACACGCCCGCCTGGCGATTCCCAGCGCCCCCTATCCCAAAGGAGGAGGCCTGAAGGGTGGTGTGCAGTGGCTGGGCAAACCCGGCAAAATGATTAACACCGCCACCGGTAAGTGGGACAGCTTCATTCACCCGCAGTACCGCAACAATGCTGAGTGGAAACGTTATGCCGAAAAACGCTTTGGCAACGGTGCCCAGGGGGCGATTACCTCTGCCCAGCGCCACGCCACGATGATTACCCGTGTGGACGAAGCCATGGGCGACCTGATGCAGCTGCTCAAGGACCTCGAAATCAGCAAAAACACCTTTGTGGTGTTCACCAGCGACAACGGCCCCCACAATGAACCGGGGGCGGTGTGGGGATTCAAGGACCACCCTGCCCCGGCGCAGAATCCGGCATTCTTCCGCAGCTACGGTCCCATGGACGGCATCAAGCGCGACCTGTGGGAAGGCGGCCTGCGCGTACCCTGCCTGGTGTACGCCCCCGGCTATATCAAGCAGAATCACAACAGCGATTTCCCGAGCCAGTTCCACGACTGGATGGCCACTTTTGCCGACCTGGCGGGCATGCCCAAGCCGATGCGCTGCGACGGTGTCTCCCTGCTGCCCACACTGCAAGGGAATGATGCCGCCCAGAAAGACGGCGTGGTATATTCCGAATACTGCTTCGGCGGCGGCATGGCCCAGTACCAGGACTACGCTGAAAACAAGCACGGCCGTGGCCGCGGCGAGCAGCAGGCCATTGTGTTCCGCGCAGAGGACGGACGCTACCTGAAGGCTATCCGCACCAACATGAAGAGCGCCAACGATGATTTCGAGGTGTACGACGTGAGCGCCGATACCCACGAAACCACCAACATTGCCGCCCAGCTGCCCGGCATCCAGGAGAAGCTGAAAGCCGCGGTGCTGCACACCCGCCGCGCCTATGATTATACCCGCGACCCTGCCGCCGGACGCCGCAACAACGGCTGCGGGGGCTTCCGCCACTATGATATGACCCTGGTTCCGGCTGATAGTCCTGGCGAGACTAAACCGGGGCTGGCCATGCGCCGCGTGCAGGCCACCTGCCCCTGGGTGCCGGAGTTTGATACCCTGCCCGGCGCTGCCACTGCCACCACCGGCACCGTGGCCGACCCCGCCGCCGCAGAACTGCCCGCTGGCAGCATCACCGAGTACAAAGGCTACATCAACGTGCCCGATGACGGCAACCACTGGCATTTCTACCTGACTCTCAGCAACGTGCCCGGCACCAAGGCCTATATCAAGATGCACAATTTCCAGCTCGTGGATGCCGACTTCAACTACACACCCGGCACCACGGTCAATGAATCAGCCGCCATCAATACCGATGAAGCCATCGCCGACAAAACCGGCAAGAAAGGTATTCCGCTGAAAGCCGGCAAGCACGCTGTGACCATCACCGTGGTGCAGGGGCCCACGGCTCCCGGCAAGCTGAAGTTGGAGTGGAATCGCGGTCCGCAGGGCGGCACGCAGACACCGGTTTCTGCGGTGCCAGCCGATTCCTACTCACATTGAGCTGAAAAAAAACCTGCTCCTTCCCCCATCTCACACGCGCCGTCCAGGCGCGTGTTTTCATTCAGGCAACGCCTGTTTTCATCTTTCATACGCGCACAGCGCGTTTTCATTTCAACCCGCGTCCGCCCCCGGCCCATAGCCCAGCAATGGGTAAACTCGCCGGCGGCGCAGCCGACCTTCACTTTGCACTTCGTACTTCGCACCTCGTACTTTGCACCTCGTACCTCGCACCTCGTACTTCGCACCTCGTACTTTCCCGAGGGGCTTTCCAGCCTCATCCGTGCAGCCGGGTGAACCCGGGTCACTTGACGAGGTTGCGGGTGAGAGACCCGGCGCGTAGTAACAAAAAAGACACACCGTGAAGGTGTAGCGATGCGGGGAGATAGAGCGTTGGTTGCACCCCTTGAAGGGGTGCAAAGAACCCGCGTCCGCCCCCTCGCCCCTTGCTGACGCAAGGGGTAAACTCGCCAGAGGTGTCTGGCGAGCTCGGGGCTGGAAAGCCCACTGGGCTTTCCAGCCTCATCCGTGACGCATGGTGAACCATGGTCACTTGCGAGGTCAAGGGTGAGAGACCCGGTGCGGAGTAACAAAAAAAGACACACCGTGAAGGTGTGTCTTTTTTTGTTAAACGAAGCGGACGGGGCTCGAACCCGCGACCTCAGCCGTGACAGGGCTGCGCTCTAA
>CAJGCV010000161.1 GCA_904501915.1 uncultured Akkermansia sp.
CAGAAAGGCTTTGCCCTCCCCCTCCTGCGCCTCTACTGGAAGGACGGCAAGGTGAAAGCCGAAATCGGCATAGGCCGCGGTAAAACCCACCGCGACCAGCGCTACGACCTCAAGGCCCGCGCCGAAATGCGCGAAGTGCAGCGAGAAGTCGCGCGCTTTAATAAAGCGCGGTGGTAACAAGGGCATGTTGAATGTAGAATTTTTAATGTTGAATGTTTAAAGTGCCGTTCGCTGCGCTCACATGGAGAAGAGGATGAACAGGGAGGAAATGTACGAGCGAACTATGCAATTCTCCGTCCGGGTGGTGCGTATGGTGAAATCACTGCCGCGTGGAATTGCAGAGGATGTTATTGCAAAGCAGCTTACCAAAAGCGCAACTTCCATTGGCGCTAATTACCGGGAAGCCTGCCATGGTAAATCTCCGGCAGATTTTGTGTCGAAATTGAAAATATGCGAAGGTGAGGCAGACGAAACACTGTATTGGCTACAGTTGCTGGTGAACACCGATGTGATGAAAGCCTGTAAGATGCAGGCGCTCATTGACGAAGCCCGGGAGTTTGTGGCTATGTTTACCGCTGGTACAAAATCTCTCAAACTTAATTCATAGGTGAGCGAAGCGAACGGAATTTAATACATTCTACATCCTACATTCAAAATTCAACATTCCCATGCATCTCCGCGGTCTAGTTCTTGATTACCTGCATACCCTGCAAGCCAGGGGGGTGCAGAAGCTGGCGGTGGATGACGAAGCGCGCGGGATTCTGCGCGAGTGGATGCTGGCAGCCAAACGCGGCGGTCGTCCGGTGACTCCGGTGGTTATGCCGCAGCAGGTGATGCTGGAAGTGGCTGAGCCGGCGGGTGATGCTCCTGTGCAGGAAGCTCCCCCGAAGCTGGATGTGGATTTGAGCGAGCCCGTTCCTGCTGAGCCTCAGGTGCAGGAGGAGGATATTCCCTTCTTCCGCCCCGGTGGCAGCAATGCCGAGGAAGCATGGGCGAATATGCGCCGCCTGCTGCCCACCTGGACCCCGCTGCGCCAGCTGGGTACGCTGCGCGAAAAGGCTGTTCTGCCGCAGGGTAACCCCTCGGCGGATATCGTCTTTGTGGGCGACGCCCCCGGGTATCATGATGAAAAGGCAGGACTCCCCTTCCAGGGCGATGCCGGTGGCAAGTTGGATGGCATGCTGAAAGCCATGGGCCTGACCCGCGAGCAGGTGTACATTACCCACCTGGTCAAGTTCCGTCCGGCGCAGCCCCGCCAGACCCTCAATACCCGTCCGCCCAGCGATAAAGAGCTTTTATTCAGCCGCCCGGTGGTGGATTTTGAGATGCGCCTGGTGCAGCCGCGCGTGATTGTGGCGCTGGGTGTCATTGCCGCACGTGGTCTGCTACAGCAGGGTAACCTGCCTCTGGCCGCTTACCAGGAGCGCATTTGGGATTACAATGGCATTCCAGTGATAGTCACCCACCACCCCAGCTACCTGCTGCGCACCAGCGACCTCGGCGAGCGCCGCCGCCTGTGGGAAGAAATGCTGCACGTCATGGAAATAGCTGGACTGCCCATCAACGACAAGCAGCGGGGCTACTTCCTGCCCAAGGCGTGACGATTTTGGATTTTTTAATCCTGGATCCTGGGTGTACCAGGTTCCGCGGCTTTGCAGCCCTCCGGAAGCATTATGCCTCGGTATCGTTCTGCGGCTTGCGGGGCTTGTAGGTGGTCAGCTTTGTCTTCTTCTTCTTTTTCGGGGCAAAGTACTCCGGATGGGCGGCTGCCCAGGCTTCGTACAAATCCGGGCGGTTGGCCTTGGTGCGCTCGATGGATTTCTCGAGCTTCCATTCCTCGATGGCCTTGTGGTTGCCGGAGAGGAAGACGGCGGGCACTTCCATGCCGCGGAAAACATTGGGCTTGGTGTAGGCGGGGGCTTCCAGCAGACCGTTGGAGAAGGATTCCTCCACGCTGCTGCGGTCATCGCCCAGGGCGCCGGGCAGCAGGCGGGCAATGGCATCGATGACCACCACGGCGGCGATTGCGCCATTGGTCAGGATATAGTCACCTATGGAAAGCTCCATGTCCACCAGGGTGTCAATCACGCGCTGGTCCACGCCCTCGTAGTGACCGCAGAGGAAGATGTAATGCGCATCGCCGCCCTCCATGCAGGGGGCTGCCAGTTCCTCTGCCACAGACTGGCGGAACACGCGGCCCTGCGGGGTCATGAGGATAACACGTGTGTTTTCCTGCCGCAGTTCTTCGATGGCCTCGAAGATGGGCTCGCACTTCATGAGCATGCCCTGACCACCGCCGCAGAGGTAATCATCCGTGCGGCGGTACTTATCATGCGTCCAGTCGCGCAGTTGGTGCGCGCGCACCTCAATGAGCCCGGCCTCTGCCGCCCGCCCCATGATACTCTGGGACAGCGGCACGGAGATGAGCTCAGGGAAAAGAGTGAGAACGTCTATTTTTAACATATTCTAATTTACAAAGGACGAATTACAATGGACAATTGGTGAAGTTCCGCTCGCTACGCTCGCAAGGGGATTTATTTTTCCAGACGAGCTCGAGCCGTTTTGGCAGATGCAGTGATAATAGCGCATATTTCACGCGCTTCCTGATATAGCGGAGCCAGGTGGGCGGGTTTGACTAATTCAAAGTGCTCAATGTGATCCAGCCAATACAGGCATTCGTCTGATTCTTCTTCGCAGGTTTTGATTTTGTTGAGGAAATCGCGGTCGGATTTTGCACGGCAGGCGGCTCGGTAATTAGCCCCCACTGATGAAGCGCAACGCAGCAACTGTTTGCCGTAGACCTCAGCCAGAAGCGACTCGCGCCCTAAAGACAATACCAGATGTCCGACCCGGTAACTGAACTGCCGGGTACGTTCTTTCATGGCTTCGCTTTGTTCCGACATGGTGTTTCAGTTGCTGATGGAGCAAAGGACAATTGGCGAGCAGCGCGAGCGGAACTCCACCAATTGTCCTTTGTCCTTTGTAAATTGTACTTTTTAAGCGTTGGCGTTATGGCGCAGCATGGCCTCCACGTAGCCGTCGATGTTGCCGTCCATCACGTCCTGGATGTTGCCGCATTCGAAGCCGGTGCGCAGGTCCTTGACCATCTGGTATGGCTGGAACACGTAGGAACGAATC
>CAJGCV010000162.1 GCA_904501915.1 uncultured Akkermansia sp.
CCATAGACGGGGACGACGACAGATACTTCTGGGGTGTCGAGAATCATTTCTTACGGACAAGGTGGATGGTGAAGCCACAGAGACGCAGGACACGGTGGCCGGCTTCGCGGCGGCAGGAGCAAATCCGCTGCAGGATGGAGAGGTTGCCTTTTCTGCGATGGGGATATTGCAGCGGGGTTTTATAGATGAGCCGCAAATCGTGCCATTCACGCTTCTTGAAGGCGGTGGCTTGCAGCGTCTGCAGCGGGAAATAGCGGTTGAAGAGGTTTGAATACGCCTGCAGGAAATCGTTTACCCGGGTGCTGATGCGTAGCCGGTAGTCTGCCTGCAGGGTGTGCAGGATGCGCCGCACGAGAATACTGCGGATGGCAGAGGCCTCAGGCGGTAACTTTTCAAAGACATCAGACTGTAGTTCCAGTTCATGCAGGGCATTCCATGCCCCTTTATCAAGTTTTCTGGAGCTCGAAAACGGGTTGTCTTCCCGGTAGTGGTAGGCCGCCGCAGGGGAAATGCAGATGGTTGGGGTGTAATTCCTATCTGTCGGGGGGGGTATTGCTGCGGCCACCCAGGTGCGGATGGCAAAACCTAAGTCCTGGAAAGCGGCGCCGGGAGTTTCGGAGAATCGTATACCATTTGCTATCAGCCAGTCCCGGCGGTAGATGCCGGACCAGATGGCCAGTGAGCCCAGGATGTAGTCGGTAGCGGTTTCGGCAGGGAGTTCGGTGCCGGGTGGTATGTCGGAAAATTTGCCGGCTGGGCGACTGCTTCCTTTGCGTTCGATGGTGTAGTTGCCCTTGATAACGGGGGAGCTGGTGCGCGCGGCCAATTCCAAGAGATGGGAATACATGGTTGGCTCAATGGTGTCGTCCGGCTCGACGATGCCGACCCATTCGCCTCGGGCTTCAGCCAGTGCGCGGTTCATGGCTTTACCATAGCCGCCATTGGGCTGGTGAATCACCCGGAAACGGGAGTCCCTGGCCGCCCAGGCATCCAGCACCGCGCCGGAGCCATCGGTACTGCCGTCGTCAATGCACACAAACTCGATGCGTTCGACAGTCTGGGCAGAGAGGGAACTCAAACTCGGTTCGAGCAAATTCCCGGTGTTGTATACGGGAATCAGCACGCTGAGCTGGAGAGATGTTGCGTTATCGGACATGGTGCTCATTCGGATTGTACTACATTATGCTTGCAAAGGCAATGTATTTTTCCTTGCCCCCATATTTTCATGCCGGGATGCGGGAAATAGTTAAACTAACGCCTTTCGTACTAACATTTTCAACACTTGTTTGCAAGTAGTTTTTATGCTGTTGGGTCTGAAGGAGGTTTCACTGAGGTTTCATCCCTGCTGGGGCAGCAGCATGATATCCTGCCCGAAGATATCGGAGAAGAGAGCACCCTTGGTGCGCAGGGCCAGGTTTTCGAGGGTGAGGTCGGTGACATCGGGCACCAGGAACTCGAGGCGGCGGCCATTAGGGCGCACGGTGAAGCTGCGGATGCGGCGGGAGTGCGCGCGCTCCATGGCCTCTGCCACGCGCAGCAGGGCTGCGAGTTTCTGCACGCGCAGGCGGTCTGCCTGGTTGAGCAGGGCATAGGTGGGTTCAGCAATGGTGGGAGCGCCGTGGCGGTGGTAGCGCGCCAGCAGGCCTACTACTTCCACATCTGCCCGGGAGAGGCCGAAGATTTCGGAATTGAGGATGATGTACTGGCTGTGCTGGTGGTGTTTCTTGGGGTTGATGTAGCTGCCCACTTCGTGCAGGATGGCGGCCACTTTGAGCAGCAGTCGGTCGTGCCGGGTGAGGCCATGCAGTTCCTGCAGCTGGTCGAAGAGCTGCATGGTGAGGCGGCGTATCTGCTGCCCGTGTGCTTTGTCTACGCGGTAGTGGTTGGCCAGCAGCACGGAGAAGTGCACCACTTCATCCTCCAGCGCCAGGTCATTGTGCCCGCCGGGCAGGAGGTTGCGCAGGAAGGCGTGTGAGAATTCCTCTGCCGGGCACATGATGCTGCGTGGCTCCAGATCGCGCGCGATGGCAAGGTAGATGAGTGCTGCCGGGAGCAGGGCGCATACGCTGGCGTAGTCTTCCTTGTAGCGCGTGGGGCGCTGGGCGGGCGGTGTGGCGGCAATTTCATGCGCCAGCTGGGTGAGGCTGGCTTCAGTCACGGTGTCTCCTTGCGCCAGTGGGGAGGAGATGACGTGGAAGTCCGGTCCGAAGATGACGAGTGCATCGGGTGGTTCGGGCAGGTCGTCCTCAATATCGTACACCACCTGTTCCATGATGCCGCGTATGTGTTCGCGGATGAGGGCGCTTTCACTCTCGGTGCCGGCCATTTCGGTGGCATCGCCGATGGCGATACCGGTGCGGTGCGCGCCCATGCGGTAGCTGGCGTAGTAGGTGATACGTTCTTTATCAAAGAGCAGCAGGCGCGTGTTGCCGGGGCCTACGTGCAGCACAAGCACACGCTTGCCTGAAAGCTCTGCATGGCGTCCGAGCACCGCGCGTGTGTTGAGGTAGAGCAGGCGGGTCATCTCGCCGTCGTCCATCACCTCCAGTTGTAGCCCGCATGTTATCTGCAGGCGGTTCACCAGGGTGTCCATGTTGCGCACATCCAGCAGTATGTTGGTAGCCAGCAGGCGCACCTCTACCTTGCCCGCCAGGCGGTATTCCGTCAGCAGTTCATTGTACCCCTGGACAATCTGCACGCAGCGGTCCATGGTGTCGCGGGTGATGCAGCTGCCGTTGAACACATCGTGCGCCAGCTCCACCGGCTGGGTGAGCACATCCAGCACGCGTGTTTCGCTGCCGGTCTGTTCTGCCACCATCATGGAGACAGCATCTGCCCCCAGGAAAATGACGGCTTTCACCACCGGAGTGGTGCGGGCGGAGCTGTTGCGGCGTGTTCTGGTCGGCATACTGTGCATTCTATACCAGACCGCCCGCCAGTTCAAGCCTGCAGTGGGTCTGTTTCAGATTTGCTGATGCCCAAGTAGCCCTTAGCTGACAAAAAAAGTAGCAGTCCAGCCTTGCTTGTCTTTGTAACACTCGTTACAAAGGGTTGATGATAAAAAACATTTACAAACAAAAG
>CAJGCV010000163.1 GCA_904501915.1 uncultured Akkermansia sp.
ATGTACAGTACCCATGGAAGGTGTTTTTTTTAGAGCAACACCAGCATACGTTTTGCTGGTGAAAAAATCAACCTTCCATTTTCTTTGCCCTGATTTTTGCTATTTTGCTACCATTTGAAAAAATCTTTGGGACACATGTGGACGCGGGCGTGTTCCAAAGATTTGGGACACGTAGATTTACGATTTTTAATTTACGAGTTATGATTTGAAAGTTAGCGGCTTACGCCGATATACCCGCAAACGAACGCTTACTGCCGATGGTGGAGCAAGTGATACTCCAACGCGATTTTTCACGCAGAACACTATGACTTTATGTCGTTTAAGACTCTTTTCCCATAATCTTTGGGACACATGTGCCTCTGACGCGGGCGAACGGGCGATCGGTGAGTAAGGGTGGTTGTCTTCGCCCGGATGCCGCATTGTTACATGCGGACAAGTTAACGCGCAGTACCTTGTCGGGGGCTTGCAATGTGCTGGTGGTGAGCAGCCAGTTGGCGGGCGAGGAGGAGGGCGTCGCGCAGGGCGGCGGGGGCGGCGAGGCGCAGGATGACGAGGTAGATCCCCAGGGAGACAATGAGGCCGATTGCCAGGCTGCACAGGGGAGTGGTTGCGGGGCAGAGCTGGGCGGGCAGCCAGGCGCAGGCGGCGGCGAGGGCGCAGGTGGGTGCCCAGTCTCGCAGCTGGAGGCGGGTGGGTATGCGCATGTAGCGCCGGGTGGCCCAGGTGTTGATGGCAAGGCAGAGGGCAGAGGTGCCCAGCGCGCCCCAGCAGATGGCTTGCACGCTGATGAAGAACATGCCGATGAGGATGCCGATGCCCAGGCATTTCTTGAGGAGTTCGAGCCGCAGGAAGAGTTTTTCCGGTCCGCCGGCTTTGAGGAGGTTCAGGTTGATGAGCTGCAGGTGCCAGGTGGCGTAGGAAAGGCTGAGGATTTGCAGGTAGGGCACGCATTCCTCCCAGCCGGGACCGTAGCAGAGCTCGACCAGGGGTGCGGCAAAGGCGGCGGAGAAGCAGCAGAGCCAGGCTATGGGCAGGGTGAAGAGCCGCATGTAGCGGCGGTACACGCCGATGAGTTTCTGCGGGCTGTGCTGCAGGGTGCTGAGGATGGGGAAGGTGACCTGCTCAATCATGTAGCAGAGCACGGTGGGGCACATGGCGGCCAGCTGGGCACCGTTCTTGTAACCGGCCAGGGCAGCGGGGGTGTAGACTTTGCCGATGAAGAAGGCGCGGGCGTGGATGTAGGCGGTGTCCAGCAGGCTGGTGGCGGCCAGACGGCAGCTCAGCGGGGCAAGCGCGCGGAAGGATGACTGGCTGAAGCGCAGGCGCGGTTTCCACGGGCAGAGGCATATGAATAATCCGGCAGAGAGCAGGGAGGAGACCAGCCCTTGCATCATGTATGCCCACACGCCGTAGCCCTGCCAGGCCAGCAGCAGGCACAGGGGCATGGTCACCAGGGCTGCCCCCAGGTTGATGAGCGCGGGGGCTTTGAACTGCCGCCGCGCCATATAATGCGCCATGGGTACGCTGGCCAGGCTGTTCAGCAGGATGATGCCGGCAGACACCTGCACCAGGGCGCAGAGCTGCGGTGCGGCAAAGAAGGCTGCCAGCCACGGAGCGGAGAGCCAGATAAGCAGGGCGATGAGCAGGCCCATGCCCAGGTTGAACCAGAACAGGGTGTCGGCGTCTTCGCCAGTGTAATTCTGCCTGCGGATGAGTGCGCTGCCAAAGCCGCCGGCTGCCAGGCTGCCGGCTGCGGTGAAGAAGATGGCGGTGAGCGCCATGAGTCCCATTTCCTCCTTGCTCAGCAGGCGGGCCAGCACCATGCTGTACACCAGGGTAACCGGCTGCAGTGTGCATTTCTGCAGCAGCATCCAGCGTATGCCATGGGCGGTTTCTCGGGTGATGCGGGACACGGAAATTTATTTTTTCACCTGCAGGTAGATGATGTGGCGCTGGTAGCGGGGGTCGGGGGAGTCGGTGGTGAGCAGCAGGCGGTTCAGCGCTGCTTTGGCGGTGCTGCGCGGGGTGATGGTGACGGTGTATTCGCTGCCGCGTTTCACGATTGCGGGGGTATAGTCGAAGGCATCGCCGCTCAGTGCGGCGTTGCTGATGTGGGTGATGGGGCTACCCTTGGGCAGGGTGATGCGCAGCACCTGCGGGGTGGGGGCTGCGCCGCGCTTCCACACCAGGCTTCGGGCAGAGAGCCGGATGGCCTGCGGTACGCGGAATTGCATGCTCAGCGTTACTTCCTCTCCGTTTTCTGTTTCGGCGGTGATGGTTTTTTCGACATCGCGGTCGAAGGTGCGTGTGTCGACGGTGGCGGTGAGCTTGTTGCCGCTGAGTTTGATTCTGGTGCAGTCGCAGTGCGGCTCGGCGTCTTCTATGGTTTCACCTGTGGTTTCAAAGATGACCGTGGCCTGCTGCTGCCCGAACTGCAGCGGCACCACCTGCGTGGTGTTCTTGAAAGCGGCCATGGCGGGCAGAGCCAGAAGCAGGATTGGGAGATAACGGATCATGTTGTTCGTGCAAAAAGTGGCTAAGTCAATCTAATCAGACTTACGGCATTTGTTATGGTTTGCAAGAGGTAAAAACGTTGTGATGCGCTTTATTATAACGTTTTCGAAGATGATAATGAGATGATTGATGATAAGAGTTCGACTAAAGTTCGACTAAAGTTCGACTAAAGATTCTGTCGCGCTTTGGCTCCTTTTGCTGTTAATTGCCATTTTTTTCCGTTTCCGCATACGATGCAATCATCTCTTCTGAGATTTGCCAGTAGATTGGAAATTTTGCGTTTTTTCTGCACGGGAGAATAGGAGTCCGGCAACTTGCATGACAATAGTTGCTCTAGTTGAGACAGAGAGGCGTTTTCCCATTCGTATATATAACTTAAAATTAATTTTTTGTAATAGTTGTTGTCGAATGCCTTGTTTCTGACATATTGTTCTTTGAGCGTTTCGCTATCAATGGTTTCAATGACTGAGTGGGAAAGAAAGGGCGAGGTTTTTCGTCCTTCAACAAGCCCTTTTGATTTTACCGTTTTCCACTCTTCATC
>CAJGCV010000164.1 GCA_904501915.1 uncultured Akkermansia sp.
AGGGTAGCCACCGGGTCGATGGCGCTGGTGGGTTCGTCCATGAGCAGCACCTCCGGTTCAGCAGCCAGAGCACGGGCAATGCACAGGCGCTGCTGCTGACCGCCGGAAAGGGCCATGCCGCTGGATTTCAGCTTATCCTTCACCTCATCCCACAGCGAAGCACCCCGCAGGGCTGCTTCCACGCGGTCATCCATCTCGCTGCGGCTGAGCTTGTAATGCAGCTTCAACGGATAGGCCACATTATCGGCAATGCTCATGGGGAATGGCGTAGGCTTCTGGAAAATCATGCCCACCCGGTGGCGCAGCCTGAGTAAATCCACACCCGGGTCCAGAATATTCTTCCCATCCAGCAGCACCTCACCGGTAGCTTTCTGGTTGCGGTAAAGTTCAAAGATGCGGTTATAGATTCGCAGGTGGGTGGATTTGCCACAGCCGCTGGGGCCAATGACAGCCGTAATCTTATTGGCGTGAATATCAAGGCTGTTATCAAACAAGGCCTGGTTCTTACCGTAATAGAAGTTCAGGTTACGGGTGGATATTTTAATGTTTGTTTTCATGGAAGATACAACGGGTTGCAATATTGATAATCAGGATGAACGCCGCCATGACAAGGGCAGTACCCCAGCCCATGGCATGCATGCTTTCAAAGGGGGAATTGGTGGTGTATTCCGTAATGAGCACAGGAGCACTGGCGGTGGGTTCTGTAAAGAAACCGCGCGGCCAGGTATCGGCAAACAGTGCGGTGAACAGCAGCGGAGCCGTTTCGCCGCTGACCCGGGCCAGCGAAAGCAGAATCCCCGTGGCCAGCCCGTTGCGGGCACTGCGGGCCACAATGCAGAGCGTAGCACGCATACGCGACATACCCAGTGCCAGAGCAGATTCCCTGAGGGTATCCGGCACCATGAGCAGCATATCCTCTGTGGTGCGCATGATAACGGGGAACATAATGATAGCCAGAGCCACCGTGCCCGCCATGCCTGAAAAATGCCCCGTGGTCACCACCAGCATGGCATACACAAACAGACCTACCAGAATGGATGGCATCCCCATGAGCACATTCGCGCAGAAGCGCAGTAAATCAGCCAGCCGGCTGTTCTTGCCGAACTCAGCCAGATAGATACCACCGGCCAGCGCCGGCGGCACAGCCAGCAGCGTGGCGCCCAGAGTCATCAGCAGAGTACCGAGCAGAGCATTGCCCACACCGGCACCGGGTTCTCCATAGGGTTTTGAGGGCGCGGTCAGGAACTCCCAGCTGAGCACCGGTGCACCATTCTGAATCACGGTGCAGAGAATCCACCCCATGCCGCCCAGGGCCACGCAGATGGAGCCCAGCGCAAGGAGATTAAGCAGCTGGTTTGATAATTTCCGGAAGAATACAGGTCTTGGAGTCATATGATGAATAGAGGTTTAAGCGTTCTCTCCTCTTCTGGCACTGGTGAGGGCCAGGTAGTACCGGGTGATGAGCTGAATACTGAAACTCATGAGCAGCAGCACGAGTCCCAGTGCAAAAAGCGAACTCTGCTGCAAGCCTGTGGCTTCTGCGAAGTTGTTGGCAAGAGTGGTTGCAATAGTGGAACCACAGGAGAACAGCCCTGCGGGGCAGTCCATCATGTTGCCTATCACGAACAATACGGCCATGGTTTCACCCAGTGCTCGCCCCATGCCGATGAAGACCCCGCCAATGATACCGCGAACGCCGTAGCGCAGCACAACATCACGCGTGGTTTCCAGACGGGTACAACCCAGCCCATAGGCAGATTCTCGGAGCATAGGAGGAGTCATACGGAATACATCTCGCATCACCGCGCTCATGTATGGCAGAATCATGAGTGCCAGAATAATACCGGCTGTCAGAAAACCGAAGCCGCTGCCTGTTCCTTCTTCTCCCAGCAACCATTCACCCCCGGGCAGGTAGATGATACCCAGAGTATCGCTCAGAAATGGCTGCACATATTCCTGCATCAGAGGTACCAGAACAAACAAGCCCCACATACCATAAATTACCGAAGGAATGGCTGCCAGCAGATCCACACACTGGCTTAGTGGTCGCTTAAGCCACTCCGGCGATTCTGTAATGAGTAATGCTACGGCAAAGGCAAGAGGTATAGCCAGAGTCAGTGACAAGCCGGTGGTAAACAGGGTTCCCAGTATGGGCGGAAGTGCACCATAAATATTCGCGGCGGGATCCCAGTCAATACTCCATAAAAAGGAAATTCCAAAGTGCTTCCAGGCATCTGATGAATGTATCATCAATTGGGCAAATAGGCCCACTATCAGTAGCAGTGACACGAATGCCCCGGCTTTACAGATTGTACAGAAAATAGTATCGCGTTTGTGCATAATGTGCGGTTAACTGAAAATATTTAACCATACCGGATTTCTGGCTGCAACTGTCCTTTGGTGAAAGAAAAGCCACACAGCGTGTGACAAAATGTTCACATTGATGCAGCCAGGGAAAAAGAGAAGGGAGGCGTTGCTCTTTTTATTTCGGAACGGATTTTCACATGCTGCCGCGCGGCATTATTTTGCCCGGGCTGCAGCTTTCCCCCCACGGGCAGGTAAAGCGTCGGCGCCTCTGTGCTTGCGCCGGAGTATTATGTGTGGTAGAGCTGGTGGATATGCAGGAGATATCACAAGTAATAGGCTTTACCTCCGGCGAGATTTCGCCGTGGTTGAGCACGAGATTCGATTTGCAGGCCTACCTTCGCGGTGCGGCTCTGCTGAGCAATGTGCAGACTCTGCCGTATGGCGGCTTACAGCGGCGTCCGGGGACGGTGTATGCGGGGCAGTCCGGGGCAGCGGGCAGCAGCGCGGTGAAGTTGTTTCCGTTTTGTTATTCGGAGACAGACGCTCTGATGCTGGAGTTCTTTCCGGGCGGGATGCGGGTATACCGCGATGGAACCCTGGTGAACTATGGCGATAGCCCGTATGAGCTAAGCACACCCTGGGTGGCGCCTGCTACGGTGCGTAGTCTGCGTTTCACCCAAATCAATGATGTGGTATGTGTGACCTGTGCAGATTATGCACCGCGCTTGCTCAAGC
>CAJGCV010000165.1 GCA_904501915.1 uncultured Akkermansia sp.
GACACCGCTCCCGCCGATGGACTCGCAGCTGACTTTGTGGTAGTCAAAGTTCAGCAGCAGCACCAGAGCTGTGGCCAGACAGGCAATCAGACCAAAGGCGCTGGAATGCTCAGGCGTGGTCATGTAGAAGGCGGCTATGAGCGCGCCGACCGCTGCCACGATGGAGTAGGCTCGCTTGGGGAGCTGCGGTATGAAGCAGTCTGCCAGCAGAATGATGGCGGCCAGAGCCACCAGAGCACACTCCGGTGCAAACTGTCCCCATGTATATGTGGCTGAAATGAAATCTTGGTTCATGGTATTTCAGTAATCGGGGATGTGGTTCAGAGGACGATGATGTAGGGCATGATGCCGAAGAATACGATGAAGAAGGCCAGGAACACCGCTGCATACATATCGGTAAAGTTCAGCCCCTTGGCTCGCTCGGTGGCAAGCCCGATGTTGCCTTCGAATACACGACGGAATGCACGCAGCATGTAGACCGCGCTGATGACCAGCCCCCACAGGGCGAATATAGTGGTGAGCTGAACAGCTCCCAGTCCGCCAAACCATCCGGAGATGGTGCTCAGGGCGCAACCGATAATGCTGAAGATTCCATCGAATATCCAGCCGATGTAGCCGATGCTGCTCAGACCGGAGACGATGCCGTTGAGGGCATCTGCCCCGGTGGCTCCCAACTGAGCGCCGGGCTGCCAGCCGTCAAAGCAGGAGACAAATACCGTGAACTCACCAGCAAAGTTTGCCAGCAGGGGCAGACCAATGCTGGCCAGACCGGCCAGACCGAACAGGAACCCGAGGGCGGGTAGCTTGCGACCCAGACCTCCCATGGAATCCAGCTCCAAGGTGCGGGTCTGGCTTTCCACCTGCCCGGTGAGCAGGAAGAGCAGGGCAATCGTCAGACCATGAGCCAGCATGAGCAGCGTGGCTCCCTTGAAGGCCAGATCACTCTGAGCTCCTGAGCTTACATAGACGGCAAAAGCCAGGAAGATGTAGCCCATGTGCATGACCGAGGAATTGCCCAGCATGTCGTCCAGACGAGTCTGGGCAATCGTGACCAATCCTACCCAGAGCACGTTACCCAGCAGCAGGAGAAGGAGCAGGTTGTTCCAGTAACCGAAGAAGTCCTTGCAGACGGGACCCATGACCCACGCAATCGTGAAAAGTCCGTACAGACCGAACTTCTTGAGCACACCCGCGTGCAGCATGGCGATCGGTGTGGGCGCGCTCGCGTAGGCCGGGGCTGCCCAAGCGTGGAAGGGAAAGAGCGAGACCAGCGTGCCGAACCCGGCCAGCAGCAGTCCCGGAATAAGACCGGTGGAGGGGGCAATCCCATTCTCGATGGCATAGTAAATGCCCGAGAAGGTGAAGGACTGCATCTCATAGCAGAGCATAAGCAGACCGACCAGCAGTACCATGGAGGCAAGCCCCAGGTAGACGGTGGCTGTCCAAGCTACGGTGCGACGATCGCCGCGGCCATAGAAGCCGATCATCACGAAGGTCGGGATGAGGGCAAGCTCATGGAAGGCGTAGAAGGAGATGATGTTGTCGGAGATGAACGCTCCGATGGCGCCGGTGGAGAGCAGCAGCGAGGAGATCGCCCAGCTGCGCTCGGCATCCTTGTCCGGAGCTTTCATGCCGAGAATCGCGGCATAGGTCACAATGACAGCCAGCAGCAACATTACACGGCTGAGCGGCAGATCCAGAGTGAACCAGGTCTGAGCTCCGTTGAAGGTGGACCAGCAGTCCCCACAGTACTCGGGACAGAAGGTCGAACTGACAAACGCCCACACACCCAGAATCAGCGTGAACGTGGCGCTTACCAGTGCCGTTGCACGGCCCGGCGCCTTCAGCAGCCCGATGAGGGCGGCTGCTATCACAGGTACTATAATAAGCCAGATAAGCATAAGAGTGTTTCCTTGTTAGTGTGCGATTGTTGTGAAGGAGATGAGGAACAGGAATACCAAAGCGCCTAGTGCCGCAACTACTGCGTAGCGGCGAAGTACTCCTCCTTGGAACCAGGTAAGCAGCTTGCCGAACTTGCCGATGAGCCAAGCCGTACCAAGCGTGCCGATGCCGCGAATACCGG
Organism: uncultured Akkermansia sp.; assembly: GCA_904501915.1. Lineage (GTDB taxonomy): Bacteria > Verrucomicrobiota > Verrucomicrobiia > Verrucomicrobiales > Akkermansiaceae > Akkermansia. The sequence goes on from CAJGCV010000165.1 coordinate 2,084, forward strand.
CGTTGTCCGTCAGCTCAACGACACGGGCAGTATTGCCCTGAAGGAAGGCGATGAGTCCCTTGTCGTAGATGTCATCGATATAAAGGCGCTTACGCAGCGCAGTGCTGATGATGTTGCCGGAGAGCGGATCCTTCTTGCGCTTGCCCGGACCATAGATCAGGTAGGCGAGCAGCAGACCCACAATCAGAGAGCCCATGCTTACATAGAAGGGCAACCCCAGGGCAAAACCATGTGCGTGGAACCCTTCGAACGGAACAAGTCCATCGGCAATGAACCCATAGCCGGAGATGACGGCCATAACTGCCAAGATGATGAGCGGCAGCAACATGCTTATGCCTGCCTCGCGAGCTTCTGCTGCACCATGTCCACGAACTTCACCGAGGAAGGCGACCAGGCACAGACGAGCCATGTAGAATGTGGTCAGAGCTGCTACGCCTGCTCCCACCCAGAAGAATACGGGGCTCTTGGCCAAGGCTGCATCGAGGATAGCCTCCTTGGAGAAGAAGCCGGAGAAGCCGGGAATGGCTATCAGGGCAAAGGTACCCATGAGGAAGCATGCTGTGGTGATGGGCATGCGCTTGCCCAAACCTCCCATTTGCCAGATATCCTGCTCATGGTGGCAACGTACGATGATGGCACCGGCTCCCAAGAAGAGCAGAGCCTTGAACCAGGCGTGTGTATAGAGGTGGAACATGGCGGCCTCGCCGGCCAGAAGACCAACGGCCATGATCATGTAACCCAGCTGGGAAAGTGTGGAGTATGCCAGCACGCGCTTGATGTCGTCCTGCTGCAGAGCCATGAGGGCAGCCAGTACGGCTGTTATGGCACCTACTGTGGCGATGACTGTACAGGCGCAGTCGGTGAAGGCTGCTTCACCCATGCTGACCTGCAGTCGCACCATCATGTATACGCCGGC
>CAJGCV010000166.1 GCA_904501915.1 uncultured Akkermansia sp.
CCATTCTGACACGGTTGACCACCTGGCTGACAACTGCCGCGTGATTGCCCGCAACAGCGACGGTGTGCCGGTTTCACTGCAGTGGGGCGAGCAGATGTTCGGTATCCAGTTCCACCCGGAGGTGACCCACTCCCACGAGGGTCGCACCATCCTCAAGAATTTCCTCTCCTACGCCAAGGACCTGGCCAAGTTCGACATCGGTGACTTCAAGCGCGAGCTGATTGAAGACATCCGCGCCAAGGTGGGTGACAAGCAGGTGGTCTGCGGTGTTTCCGGCGGTGTGGACAGCACCGTGCTGGCTGTGCTGCTGCACGAAGCGGGCGTGAATGTACGCTGCATCTTTGTGGATAATGGCCTCTTGCGCAAGGACGAGGCTAAGGAAGTGCAGGCCAATTTCGCCCGCATGGGTGTGGAGATTGAGACCGTGGATGCCAGCGAACGCTTCCTCGCTGCCCTGGCAGGTGAGACCGCTCCGGAAAAGAAGCGCCGCATCATCGGCAACCTCTTCATTGATGTGTTCTGGGATGCTGTGGGCGATGCCGAAATGCTGGCTCAGGGTACTCTTTACCCGGACGTGATTGAAAGCGCTTCCAACGCCAAGAGCAAGGCTTCCGTCATCAAGACCCACCACAACCGCGTGGAACGCGTACTCAAGATGCAGGAAGAGGGCAAGGTGATTGAGCCGCTGGCTTTCCTGTTCAAGGATGAAGTGCGTGAGCTTGGTGCTTCCATGGGTATTTCCCACGACATCCTGTGGCGCCACCCCTTCCCGGGACCGGGTCTGGCTGTGCGCTGCCCCGGCGAGGTGACCAAGGATCGCCTGGATATCATCCGCGAGTGCGATGCTATCTTCATCGGTACGCTGCGCAAGTGGGATTGGTACGACAAGTGCTGGCAGGCATACGCCGGTCTGATTCCCGTGAAGACCGTGGGCGTGAAGGGCGATGAGCGCTCCTATGAGTTTGCCACCAACCTGCGTGCCATTGTATCTGAGGATGCCATGACCGCCGACTGGGTGCAGCTGCCCTACGACCTGCTGCGCGAGGCATCCAACCGCATTCTCAACGAGGTTTCCGGCATTAACCGAGTGCTTTTCGACGTAAGCACCAAGCCGCCGGCATCCATCGAGTGGGAGTAAAGAATACACCCCGTTTTTTCAACAGGCGCAGCCAGGCTGCGCCTTTTTTTTACACGTGTCCCAAAGTTTGTACAAAGAGACGGGAAAATCCGAATGCATTTTTCATTCAGGTGAGCGCCGCGAGCGGAATTCAGAGTCCCGCAATTGGGGCTAAGGAGCTTCCGCCTGCGTTGCGGACTCAAATTTCCGCTCGCCTATGGCTCACCAGATTCCGGCTTGTCGGGATGAGGGGGGCTTCTTCAAATTGTTGTTGGTGTTTCTATTGCTTGCACAATCTTTGGGATACATGAGGTTTTTTTTTGGGTGCTGCTGCCTTTTTTACTGGCAATCTGTGGCAAATCGTGTAGACTTAACAATGAATCCACGCTGTAGTATATGAAAACATACCTCGCCATAGGTGCAGTCATCATAGCACTTCTTTACTCCGCGTTTTTTGCGACGGTGGAGCCTGAGAAAGAGCCGGGCACACTGGTGCGTCTGGATGATTTGAACTCGGAGCTTTTCCGGGTGGGTGTACCGCTGGGCGGAAAGATAATGACTGTGGGCGAAGCCCAGTTTCCCAAGGCCCGTGTGTGTTATTTCAATAACCCTGCCAGTGCGTATGATGCCATTATCAACCGCAAGGCAGATGCGTTCCTCTTCTGCAGCCACTCGCTGGATTATGCGGATATCCGGCATGAAGATCTGACGGTGCTCCCCGGGTGTCTGGACCGGGTGGATATTGCCATGGCGTTTAATCCGCAGCGTGGCGCTCTGCGCGCAGAAGTGAACCGTTTTATTGCTGACTTCAAGAACGACGGCACCTACCAGTCGATGTACAAACGCTGGTTCAAGACGCGTAAGCCCGTTTCAATGCCGCAGATAGATGAGCCTGTGAATCCTACCCGCACCATCCGGGTGGGGACATGCAGCCAGGTTGCTCCCCTGTGTTTCCGCGCAGAAGACGGGGAGCTGACGGGGTTTGATATGGAGTTGCTGCGCCGCCTTGCCCTGCGGCTGAATGCCCGTATAGACTTGCATGATATGGCGCTTCCGGAGATGTTCCGCGCCTTGGAATCTGGTGAAATTGATGTGGCGCTCGCCGGGCTGGATAAAGATGAAAGCCGCTCTGGTCGGGTGATATACAGCAGAAGTTACATTGATTCCTACATGGTTGCCATTGTTCACTCTGAACTGGTGAAAGATAATGCCAGGAAACACCCCCCGGTAGTACGATGAGACTGATATTTGCATGATGTTGCTGACTCTGCCTGTGCTGGCGCAGGAGAAAAACAAGCCCGTTCATTGGGGTGCCGGCGGCCAGATGCCGCCTCGCGAACCCGCGCCCGCCCACTGGGGTGCCGGCGGCCAGATGCCTGGCAAATCCGCCCGACCGGATGCGCACCAGAAAATGCTGGATAAATACGACACCAATAAGGACGGTAAGCTGGATGCTGCTGAGCGCAGGGCAATGAAGAAGTGAGGTGCGGCATCATATGAATATGTTTGAGCTGTGGAGCGTTGCGGTAGTGCTGGGTGGGCTAGGTGCAGTTGCGTGATGGGCGTTGGATGAAAACGCGCCATTCGGCGCGTATGAAAGGTGAAAACAGGCGCAGCCTGAGTGAAAACACGCGTCGTTCGACGCGTGTGAGGTGGGTAGAGCCAGCATATTTGCTTTACATGGGGGCGCAAGGGGTGTATGCTAGGCGTGTACTCGTATATCTTTATTGAAACCGCACATCACTATGATGACATCAGCGCAGATTCGCCAGAGTTTCCTTGATTTCTTTCAGGAAAAGCAGCATGCCGTAGTGCCTTCCGCCTCACTCATGCCGCAGAGCCCGGGCCTGCTTTTCA
>CAJGCV010000167.1 GCA_904501915.1 uncultured Akkermansia sp.
CCCAAAATGTAATTGTTTTTCAGCATGGCTGTAGTGAAATCTGGAGGTGTACGTAACCTCATTGGCCGAGTGGGCGGCAATGTGTATTACATGAATAAAGGCCAGAACATAGCCCGCGAGCTCGCTCCCGCCATTTCTAACCCCCAGTCGGCTGCTCAGCAAGAGCAGCGCATGCGCTGGGCGAACCTTGTTGCATTCTACCGCGCTAATCTCCCATGGATGAAGCGTGGCGCGTTCGAGTCCAAGAAACAGACGTGGAGCGATTACAACGCCTTTGTGTCAGCAAATAGTAAGGTGTCGCCCGTGTTCTTGACCAAGCAGCAGGCCGAGCAAGGCGCGGTAGTAGTGGCACCCTACATCGTTACAAAGGGTAGTCTTCCAAGTGTCGGCCTCCAATCGTGGGAAGGTCAAGACGTTTTCGTCAGCGACTTGTACGTTGGTGACCTTACCATTTCGGGCAGCACCACCGCCGCCCAATTGTCGGCCGCTTTGCGCGAGAACAACAACGGGTTGCAGGAGGGTGACCAATTGTCTTTCATCCTTAATTTCCAAGGCACAACCACCGACGGAGTGCCCTACATCACTGCACGCTACTATGAGTTTATTATCGACTCAAGCGACAACCGCACGCTCGCCGATATCGGTCTAGAGGGCGTTATCTTAGATGACACCTACAACGATATGCAGTGCCTCTGTCTTGACAACGAGGGCAACGTATGCGGCGGTGCTATCATCGTGAGCCGTACAAGTTCAGGCTCAATCAAGGTATCGACTCAGAGCCTTGTATTAACCGCATCCATGCAAGCCTATCTCGCTGACTACACCAGTGATGCAGCACTCCAGAGAGCCGCACGCAGTTACGGCGAGAATGAGCCCAATTTCCTTGCTTCTGGGTATAGTGGTAAGGCCTCCAATGTCGCAGTGCCTACGGGTATCACAATCACTAGTGCCAATGGTGTCGCCGTTGGTGCTGCCGATGGTGCATTACTTAGAGCGGGCGAGAACAGGACCCTTGATGTGCTGCTCTCTGCCGATGTCGAGGAGCTCGACGATTGGTTCATAACCGCTATGAGGCAAAACGGCACCACCGAAACATTTAGCGAGGTATCGCAGCCACCTGTAACCGCAACAACAAGCGGCAACAATATCCGCTTCACGTTCGGCGAATTGGGCAATAGTGTCAAGGTGCAGGAAATTGCCCTTGTTGTCAATGGACAACAGATTTCCGCTACATGGGACATCAACACCGATGTATGGGACTAAGGGTATTAACTCCGTAACCCCTCCGCATCTGCTCCGTTGTCGCACCGCACTCGCTCCGCTCGGCGGAGATTGCCAATTTGTAAGAACATTGGCGCTGATCACCCCGGAGGCCTGCAGCAAAACGTTGCCAGATTGTAAGAATGTAACCCCAGCAATAGGACCTACTATTGCACATGTCAATATGATTTTGTAACTTTGCCCTGTCGGATAGCTACCGACGGGGTTTTTAATTTTAAAGTTACAGTATCATGACAAGAGAAGAGTTTGTAACGTTGTACAGCGCCAAGAACATGTACGCGTATGCGATGTATGAAGAGCGTTGTCACATCGGAGATGCCCCCCGCATTGGGGAGGCTCTGAAGAGGTACGGCATGGATGCCGTAGGAAATGTTATTCATGAATGCCTGGAGCACTTCCAGATGTTCACTTCTGCCAGGGAGAAATACTCTCAACACCAACACAATGCGTTAATTTGGATTATATGCACCCAATACCCGCATATGAGGATTACGGAGCTCCACTTATTTTTCGTTAAAGCCATGGCGGGAAAGTTCGGTAAGTTCTACGACCGCCTCGAGCCCATGGACATTACTGCTGCCCTCGATAGGTGGCAAGAGGAATGTATAAGGCAGCGGGCTAAGTACATAGAAAAGAAGATAAGTGAGGATGACTGGAAAGAAAGGGATACTTATCATAGTGTATGGGTAGCAAAACAAAAGGTGATTAAGTTCGAGTGATAGGTATTTAGATCACTACTCATAACTGGAGGGGCTCATAAGGGCCTCTCCTTTTGCGTATAAGTGCGTGTAAAAGGTAAAGGGTATAGTGATACTGGCTAGCCAAATAGAAGCCGTTAGAATCAAAAGTGCGCGACTGTCACCCGGCTTTGTCAGTAAAATGGGCCATCTGACCCTCTGAGAATCGCGTAGAAGGATCTGAGCAATCCAACCGGCCGAAATAAACGAACCACAACGAGGAAAACAGGCCTGACCGGAGACAAAAGGACAGTCTGAGGCCTCTCACCAGCAGCACCCCCAGCAGCACCCCCAGCAGCACCCCCAGCAGCACCCCCAGCAGCACCCCCAGCAGCACCCCCAGCAGCACCCCCAGCAGCACGGTAAAAAATAATGACAGCCACCCCCCCCGCGGCCTTTTTGGGGCGCTCGTGGTGCTCGGCTCCCCCCCCCCTTTCGTGGTGCTCGGCTCCCATTCCGGTGCCCCCTTCCGCCCTCTTAGTGGCCTTCCCCCCTGGGCCGCCCCTTTTGGGCCTGGGGCCGCCCCGGGGGGCTTGCCTCTTAGAAGTCGTTAGTGTGGCCCCGTCAAGGGGCCTGTGCTCCTCGGCGGTGCTTTCCCGTTACCCGTCCATGGGGCGTGCCCCGTCGGGCTTGACACCCGGCGTGGCTCTTCCGTGGCCGTGCCCCGGGTCCCTCCCGCATTATTTTGGGTGGGGGCCTGCGCTCCCCGGCCCCTGCGCTGTCGGGCCTTCAGCCCGGTGGTGCTTTCCCGTTACCCGTCCATGGGGCGTGCCCCGTCGGGCTTGACACCCGGCGTGGCTCTTCCGTGGCCGTGCCCCGGGTCCCTCCCACTTAGCAGCGCGCGGGGCTTGGCGCCCCCTTTGGCCGCGGGGGGGGTGGCTGTCATTATTTTTTACCGTGCTGCTGGGGGTGCTGCTGGGGGTGCTGCTGGGGGTGCTGCTGGGGGTGCTGCTGGG
>CAJGCV010000168.1 GCA_904501915.1 uncultured Akkermansia sp.
AAGAAGGATGCCAATGATTATGTGGAGCACCTCTTTGCTGCTCAGAATCACGACTACATCATGTTCTTTACCAACACCGGTCGCGTGTATGTGGAGCGTGTGTACGAGATTGACGAAGCGGCACGCAGCGCCCAGGGTCGTTCCATCAAGAACCTCCTGGATATGCAGGGAGATGAGCGCATTGCCGCCATTCTGCGACTGGAGCGCCGCGTGAGCGAGGACGGCAAGGACATCACCTTTGCCGAGGATTCCGGCAACGTCGTGTTCGCCACCAAGGACGGCACGGTGAAGAAGACCGCGCTGAATGACTTCGTGAACTACCGCAAGGCCGGTATCATCGCCATCAACCTGGAGGAAGGCAACACCCTTGTGAATGCCGCCCTTACCTCCGGCGAGGATGAGGTGGTGCTCGTCACGCACGATGGCATGAGCATCCGCTTTGCCGAAAGCGATATGCGCGCCCAGGGCCGCAACACCATCGGTGTGCGCGGCATCAAGCTGCGCGAAGGCGACTTCGTGGTGGCTCTCGCCGTGGTGCAGCAGGATGCCAACCTGCTCGTGGTGTCTGAGAACGGTCTCGGCAAGCGCACTCCGTTCGATGAATACCGCCCGCAGACCCGCGGTGGTATCGGTATCAAGACCATGAACTGCACCGACAAGACCGGCCGCGTGGTTTCCGCCACCACCGTGACGGATGAGGACGAGCTCATGATTATGACCACAGGTGGCCAGTCTGTCCGCATGAAGGTGAACACCATCCGCGAGACGGGGCGCGCCACCCAGGGCGTGAAGCTCATCACGCTGGACGGCAAGGAATCCATCCAGGAAATCACCCTCGTCATCCCCGATGATGACGAAGATTCCGAAGAGGAGGCAACAGACGCCGAATCCACGGAAACGGATGAAGCCGAAGCTCCGCAGGAGTAAAAAGACTTCATATCTGACAAAGACTCATAAGGAATCCCCCACCTGCCATTCCGGCGGGTGGGGGAAAGTTTATCCCAACGCAGAGGACCTATTCACCCGAGCAGACCGGGTAGCTGCGCAATGACCTGGGAAGCACGCACAGCTATGGGATACTGCTGCTCTACCCATGCTCGCCCGGCAGCAAGCCCACAGACATACGCTCCGACCACCGCGGCACGGAAAGGAGAAAGCCCCTGTGCAGCCAGTGCCCCGATAGTGCCGGCAAGCACATCCCCCTGCCCGCCATTGGCCATATACGGCCCGCCCGTAGCATTATAAAAACAAGCTTCACCCTGAGCAATAAGAGTCCGTGCACCTTTGAGCAGCAATACACAATCACTCTTGCACAGGTAGCATGACACCGTTTCTCTGCGCGACATTCCCACACGCTCCGGCATGAGCCGGCGCATCTCCCCGGGATGAGGCGTAAGCACCCAGTTTTTCTGCGGTTTCCAACCATACGCGGCAGCGGTGTTTAGTCCATCAGCATCCAGCACCACAGTGCCGTCAAATTCCTCTGCCAGGCGGCGCAATGATTCAGCCGCCACGGGCTGAATTTCCCCGAGTCCGGGGCCAATCACCAGCGCCTGGGCATGCGGCTCGTGCATATCAGCATAGGAACCGACAGGACGCACCATGATTTCCGGCGCAACCCGTGCCGCAAGCACCGGATACACCGGCGGCAGGCAATACAGCACCACCAGACCGGCGCCGGCAGCCAGCGCGGCCTCGGCACACATCTGTGCAGCCCCCGCCATACCCACCGAGCCAGCCACAATGACCACCCGCCCTGCCCGGTTCTTGAAACAGGAATACGCCCGCCGCGGCAGGAAGGGCGACAGCTCTGCCGCATCTGACACACATGCGGTGTCGGCAGCAGGGATATCCCCCACCTCCGGCAGGGGGATGCAGAGTAAGCGGCCCACGGCATCCTCAGCACCGTCCACCAGCATGCCAGGTTTCACACAACCAATGGCGGCGGTCACATCCGCCTGCACCACATCGGCTCCACAGGTGCCGGTGGCGGCATCCAGCCCGGTGGGAATATCAATAGCCAGAGTCAGGCTGCGCGGACTGGCTGCGCGCAGGGCATTGAGCTCGCGCACCAGCTCTGCACAGGCAGGGCGCAGCTCACCCACCGCTCCGCTACCCAGCAGTCCATCAATAATCAACAGGCCTGGCTGAGGTGTAGGAACACCTGATTCCTCGCGTCCACTGAGCTGTGCCGCCGCATCAGCAGAAAGCCCGCCGGCACAGCGCAATGTCACAGGGCATCCGAAACGGGCAGCCAGGCCAATGGCATCGCCCGCGTTATTCCCCGTGCCAGCATATACGACCACGCGCGTGGGTGAAATCCACGCGTGAAATGCCTGCCACAAACGCTCCACCACAGCATTCATGAGCTCCATCGAGCTCATGCTGCCCCGGGCAAACAACCGCCGCTCCGCTTCCCGCACACTCTGCGCACTGCATATCTTCATGGTGCTATACTAGCGCTATTGTTGCCTATTAGCAAGCAACAATGGAGCGTTTGTGCGTTTTTACAATCAGAACCGCAGCCCCACGCTGAGCTGGAGAACCGGGTAGACGTGCAGATTATCCGCTATCTTGAAAAAGTCCCGTCCATCCTCGCGGATAAACGATTCCACCTGGTGCGAGCCTATAGCAATTTTTTGGCCATATTCGTTTTCATAGCGAATGTTGCCTGCATGTCCCACGCGCAGGTTGCCACTACCCATGTAGTTGATACCCAGGTCTACGGCGTAATAAAAAAGCCCGGATTCGCCTATGGTATCCGCATAACCGATGCCCAGGTAGGGTTGCAGGTGGTTCCATTCGTACTTGCCGGAGATTTCCGCATCGCCATTGATAATCCACCGCTGCGAACCCACCATGGTATCAATCTGGCCGCCAGCCGGCATGGTGAACCGGCGTTTGTAGCGC
>CAJGCV010000169.1 GCA_904501915.1 uncultured Akkermansia sp.
GATGAATAAATACCCCAGAAAGTTGCATGATGGTAGCTCCGCATGGCAACTTTCCAAGGTCTATTCTTACCATTTTAACAGAATCTCCGCTTAACTACGACTTTTTTCCTTCTATGTCGCTTTTAACCTTGCAATTCACATGTTTGTTTTTCCAGACAAATGCTTGACAATGACGGGTTGCAGGTCTATTTTAATGCCGCTATGCATAAGCTTGCCTTATCGATTGGTTTGTTGTTTATGAGCAATGTTGTAATGACGTTTGCGTGGTACGGTTTTTTGAGGAAGCCGGGTGAAACAACAGCCACGCCGATGTGGCAGCTGATTCTGATGAGCTGGGGGCTGGCTTTGTTTGAGTATTGTTTCATGGTGCCGGCGAATCACCTGGGACGCGCGTACGGTCTTTCTCTGGCTCAGCTCAAGATTATGCAGGAGGCGCTGACGCTGAGCATATTTGTTCCATTTATGATTTTTTACATGGGTGAACAGTGGAAGTGGGATTACCTGTGGGCGTTCCTGTGTGTTATGGGGGCTGTCTTTTTCGTGAATCGCGAGGCGCTCATGGGAGCCTGAGAAAGGCTTGCCAATCAGAGCGAAATGTGCTACGATTCTCCCATGAAGCGCTTTGCTACAGTTTCTCTGCTCAGCCTGGTGTGCCTCAATTCCTGCAGTATTGTGGAGAATCTTACAACACCCGGTGAGTACGTGCCTGTATACCTGCAGGAGCCGTCGCCCCTGGACCCGCCCGGCATGGAGGCAGTGCGAGCCGAGGCGCGTGCCAAGTACGTGAAGGAGGGGTTGTACAAAGATGGCGAGCAGCTGGAAGTGCAGCAAGGCAAAGCTTATCTTTTTAACCGCAACCCCGATTATTATGAGGGGGCAAAGGGACGTATGGTGGAAGCCGCTCACGCTACCGTCATTTCCTGTGAGGGCTTGTACTATTTTGTGGAGCTGGAAGGTGGCAGCAAGGGCTTTTTGCGTGAATCTGATTTTGTGAATCCGGTAAAACTGGTGCCAACACAGGCAGACGAACCGCTTCTGCCTACGTCGGCGTTGCCGCTTGTGGATGATTGGAGTGATTTGCCCCCTATGAATGGGGACAGAAAGCTCATGACAAACACTTCCGGACGTACCGTGCTGGTGGTCAGCAAGAAATCCGCCAGGTCGGATGAGTTTAATGCCCGCCGCCGTGAAATTCAGCAGGCTCCGGCTGCTGCGGATGACGGTGGATTGCCCACGCCCACGGCGGAGCTTCCAGAGCCTGCCGGCAGTGCAGGGGAATAACCCGGCATGGCAAGCGTTTTTCCCAGCCTGGTGAACCGTTTTCTGCTGTATCTGGCGGCGGAGCGGGGGCTGAGTGTGAACTACCGCCTCTCTGTGCAGCGCACGCTGGAACGCTTTGCAGACTGGTGCGCCGAGCGGGGCTATGAACCAGCGCAGATAGATGAACCCCTGCTGGCCGGGTACCACCGCTGGTTGCGCGCGGAGTGCGGGCTGGCGGCATCATCCTGCCGCGTGGCTATGGTTCACCTGCGGCAGTTTTTCCGCTTCTTGTCGCGCGAAAAGGAGATTCCGGCTAACCCCGCTGCTTTGCTGGAATGTGGCAGGGCGGCGTTGAGCCTGCCCGAAACACTTCAGGCAGATGCAGTCAACCAGCTGCTCCAGAGTATAGACCCGGCGGAGTTGCCTTTCGGTGCGCGCGATCGCGCCATACTCGAAATGCTTTACGGCAGTGGTCTGCGTGTGAGTGAGCTGGTGAACCTGCGGGCCGACCAGGTGGATTGGGAGGAGAATTTCCTGCGCATTACAGGCAAGGGCAGCAAGACGCGCTATGTGCCGCTGGGCGGCGTGGCTGCCAAGGCGCTGCGCAGTTATCTGGAGCATGCCCGCCCCCGGCTGCTGCGCAATGGCCGCAGAGCAGGGGATGTGGTGTTTTTGTCAAACCGGGGCGAGAAGCTGACCCGTGACCGCGTACGCCAGATTATTAAGGAACGCGCCCGCGCTGCCGGTTTGGAGGAGAATGTTTATCCGCATATCATGCGCCATTCCTTTGCGACGCATCTGCTGGAAAACGGGGCAGATTTGCGCGTGATTCAGGATATGCTGGGGCACGCCAGCCTTTCTACCACGCAGGTATACACACACGTAGACCAGAAGCGCCTTGTTTCGCTGCACCAGAGTTTCCACCCACGCGGGCGCAAGACCTGACCTGGAGTGTCGGACCACGGGACTTCAGTCCCGAAACCATATTGTACAAAAAAGGGCTTCCGCAAGGAAGCCCTTTTGCATTTAAATGGTGTGTTGTGCTCTTTACCAGAAGATGGCGTAGAGGGCCAGGGTGGCGATGATTACAGCCACACCGAAGGCCTTGGCACGGCCGGAGGTCTTCATTTCGATGATACCCTTGTCGGTAAGCACCACGGCTTCACCACCGCGCAGGTGGTTCACGATGGTGAGGATAAGACCCACCACGCACACCACGATGAGGGAGTAGCCCATGCGGTTGAGGAAGGAATCACCAGTGCAACCCAGGAAGGTCTCCCACTTGAAGGAGGCGTAGGCCACAGCACCGATGACGATACCCAGCCAGCCGAAGACGCGGGGGCACTTGGGCACGAAGAAGCCGAACAGGAATACGGCCAGCACGCCGGGGCTCAGGAAGCCCTGGAACTCCTGGATGAAGGTGAAGATACCACCGAAAGCGGGGTTATCCAGGAAGGGTGCCACCACCGTGGCAATCACGGCGCACACCAGCACGCCCACCTTGCCCACAGCCACCAGCTGGGTGCCGGAAGCGGGCTTACCGGTAATAACCTCCTTGGACTTGTTGTAGAGGTCCATGGTGACGAGGGTGGAAGCGGAGTTCAGCATGGAAGCCAGGGAGCTCACCACAGCGCCGAACAGGGCAGCC
>CAJGCV010000170.1 GCA_904501915.1 uncultured Akkermansia sp.
CATAACAGAGCCGGTGCAGCCAATGACTACGCAAAGCGCGACTACTCGAAAAATCTTTTTCATGCTGCTACCTCTTCAAAATAATGGCGCACCCCGGCGGCTATGCACTCCGCTATCTGCTGCGGCTCCGTGGCCGCGTCTTCCGGGTTCGTTATGAAGCCGCACTCCACCAGCACCCAGGGGGCGCGTGTCTGCTTCAGGATGTACAGGTCGCCGCGCTTCACCGTCTTGCTTGCACGCCCCGGCAGCAGGGTGCAGAGCCACTTCGCTATGGCCTCAGCCATGCGCTTGCCGGTGTTGCTCACATAGCACACATGCGCGCCGTGCGGGGCGGGGTCTTCCCCGATGATGGGCTGCTTGCATGGCTCGCCGTCTTCGTCTATGCTCTCAACATAGCCCACCACCTTGCTTGCGGCATCCATGTGCAGCGAGATGCCGAACGCGGCGCGGCTGATTCCGTTGGCCGCCTTTACCGTGGCCACCAGGTCTGCGCTGTTCGTGCTGTCCGGGTAGTCCAGCACGGTGACGGCGTACCCATCGTTCCGCAGTCTGTTGGCCAGATGCCCGGCTATCTGCTCGCACCGGGCATGCTCTTCCATGCCGTTGCCTCTTGCTCCGGTTCCCCGGGCGTGGCCAATGTCAATGAGTATGTGCTTTCCTTTACTCATTTTCTATGCTGTGCGCTTCGTTTGCGTACAGCATAGCACCCCCGGGCGCATTCGTGACGCCCCCGCTTCCGCTCTTTCCCCTCTTTCCTATCTTTCCGCTTTTTCCCGTTTTGCCCCTTTTTCCGCTGATTGTGTCATACCACGCTCCCAGGGCGTCACTCTTCCCGGGTCGCATGTTATAATTCTACCGTTGCCCCCGTTCTTCTTATGCCTGCCACCGCCTCCAATCTTGCCACCACTATGCCCGCGTCTCAACCGCCACCGGTCTCTCTCTTCATGTCCACGCTGGATGCCGCCCGCGTGCTCTGTATGTCCGACCGCTCCGTGCGCAACCTGGTAGCCCGTGGCCACCTCCACGCCTTCCGCCCCTGTATCGGTGGCCGCAAGTTCCTGCTCTATTCCTCAGAGGTCATGGCCTACGCCCGCACAGCTCAAAAGCCCGCCCACGATGCCGCCATGGCCAACGTGCAGCGCCTCCGTGCCCTCATCGGGTAGCCCATCATTTTCCCGGCGTCAGCAAAATGATGAAAACAAAAAAGCCCCGGCTCCCCGGGGCTCTTCGTTTTTTACTTGTTCGCGTATTCCTTCATGGCCTCTTGCAGCATTTTGCTGGGCTTGCGGTACGCAGGACGCGCAAAGGAAAGCCCCAGCGCTTCTTCTAGCTCCAAGGCTTGCAGCAGCCACAGCCCCGCCAATCTGTGCCACCTGTCTGTTATAAGCGAAGCTATCACAGAAAACATCTCCCGGCGTGAAAATTGCCGTTGGTTTCCCATTGTGGCGTGGCCAGCACAAAACTCAAAAGCATAAGTTAACCGGATGGCAAGTATCACCTTTTGCATATCATTCAGCGGGGGCCATTGCCCGGTGTCCCCATAATCAAGCACCATCTGTGCAAGTTGCTTGTCATGCTTCCGGCTGGTCAATATCTTATCCGATGCCAACTTTATTGATGCGGAATTTTCCACAGGGGGAACGTGTGCCAGCATCATCTGGCATGCGAGCCCTATATCGTTAAATGTTTGGTCTGTTTCCATGTTTTTTGAGAGATTGAAAAGGTGGTGAACATTGTTCACTATCGTTACGCGGAACGTTGTTAAAAACGCTTTTAGTTTCTGCACGCGTTAAGTTATTTTGAAATAGAGGAAGATGGGTCGGGTTCGGACATTGCCCGGAATACTACCCTCAATGAATGTTTTAGTTCTGCCAGTTCAATAGCCGCATCACTACTGCCCTGCGTGCCCTGTTTTACGCCACGCCATAAAACATCCATTGTAACACCAAACGCATCCGCAATCTGCCCCAGCTCACGCGCTCTTGGCTCGCTTTTTCCTAGTAGGTATTTAGAAATAACAGCTTGCGATAAACCTGTAGCGCGTGCAAGCGCTGACTGCGACCATCCCCTCTCGTCTAGCAAATCTTGCAACCTACTACGAAAGTTATCATTTTCTTTATTTTCTACTTGCATTTCTAAAACGTACGTTGTAGATTATCTGCACACGGTAATAATTAACACGTGCATTCTATCATGAACGATTCCATTCCGCAAGAGCAAACGCTTTCAATAACCATGCTAATGGCCAAGGGTTACACGGTTGCCGCCGCTGCGCGCCGTGTTGGCCGGAGCCATAACCATGTCCGCCTGATTCTTTTGGGGGAGCGCCGCAGCAAGAAAATAGAGCAGGCGCTGATGGCCTTGCCTTTCCGCCCTCTTCAGCTCCGCGAACGTGTTACCCATTAACCACCCCGCGCCATGATACACCTCTACACCGGAGACAGCGCAGAGCTGGTGCAGACAAAAGCGGGCACCTGGCTGCTGAAGCACCACAAGAAAGGAAGCTGTAGCTTTCTCTTTCGCTTCTTTCCCTCCAAGGAAGAGGCCGAAGCCGCGCTTGCCTACCTTGCCACCAATGGTGTGCTGCCTCCGTTCCCCGAAGATGACCCGGAAGACGATATCCCTTATTGATTCCCATGCCCCCGAAAAAGCAACAAGTAACCCTGCAGGCATCCGGCTGCTGCGCTTTCCTTCTCGCCCGTCTCGCCCTCTTCGGTGCCGTCTTTCTGCTCCACCTCATTCTCCCCTTTATCCTTCCTTAACCCTCACCCCATCACTGCCTATGTACCACGCAATCAAACCGCACCCCGATGAGCTGAAGGAAAAAGCCCGCGCTGCTGCCACCATCCTGGGGGCGGCAAAGCAGGCTGCCATCCGCATCAGCTATAC
>CAJGCV010000171.1 GCA_904501915.1 uncultured Akkermansia sp.
ATCGCCACCGCGCATGGAGTGCATACCAATCTGGCGCTGCGGGCGTGCGCCCACCAGGCCCTCGCGGCCATGCATCACATCCTTGTTGTAATCCATGCCGGTTTCCTCGCACACCACCTCGGCCAGGGTGCGGGCGGTACCACTGGGGGCATCGAGCTTGTGGTGGTGGTGCATCTCAATGATTTCGATATCGTAATCCTTGAGAATCTGGGTAGCCTTGCGGGTAAGCCAGAAAAGCGTGTTCACACCCACGGAATAGTTGGAGGCAAACACGATGGGAATCTGCTTTGCGGCTTCGGCAATGGCGGCGCGTTCCTCGTCTGTGTGGCCGGTGGTGCCGATGACGAGGGGCTTGCCCTGGGCTACGGCGGTGGCCAGCAGCTCCGGGGTGAAGCCGTGGAAGGAGAAGTCAATGGCGCAGTCGGCAGCGCTCATGGCAGCGGCGATATCCTGGCCCACATCGTGCGTAGAGCCCAGTTCGGTGCCATCGTTCAGCTCCACAGCCTGCTTCACAGCCTGGCCCATACGTCCGGAAATGCCGGTAACAAGAATCTTCATCATGGCAGTATTACAGCAGGTTAAAGCTCTTGAGCAGGTCGGCCAGCTTGCCGTGCTTCTCCTCGGCCAGCGGCACGAGTGGCAGGCGGATTTCCCAGCCGATTTCGCCACGCAGTGCCAGAGCTGCCTTGGCGGGCACGGGGTTCACATCCAGCGACATGAGCCCCTTCATGAGCGGGTAATACTTCTTCTGCAGCTCCAGGGCCTTCTTGCCATCGCCACGCAGGGCTGCATCCACCAGCTCCTTCATCTCGGCGGGGGCCACATTGGAGGTCACGGAAACCAGACCCACGGCACCGCAGGAAATGAAGGGAACGGTCAGACCGTCATCACCACTCAGCACGGCAAAATCTGCGGGCAGAGCCTGCACCAGCTGGTTCACGCGCTCCACGCTGCCGCCGGCTTCTTTGATAGCCACGATGGTGGGGCAATCGGCAGCCAGGCGTGCCACGGTTTCCACGGCGATTTCAATGCCGCTGCGGCCGGGGATGCTGTAGAGCATGATGGGCAGGTCGGTAGCTTCGGCAATGGCCTTGAAGTGCTGGTACACGCCTTCCTGATTGGGCTTGTTGTAGTAGGGACATACCTGCAGTGTGCCATCCACTCCCATGGCTGCGGCAGCTTTGGTCATTTCAATAGCCTCGGCGGTGCAGTTGGCGCCCGTGCCGGCAATCACCTGGCAGCGCCCGGCTACAAACTCCACGCACTTGCGAATGATTTCGAGGTGTTCCTCTGTGCTCACGGTGGGGGATTCGCCCGTGGTGCCCATGGGCACAATGCCGTCCACTCCGCCGGCAATCTGGGCTTCAATCAATGCCTTGTAGGCATCATAATCCACCGCGCCATTCTTGAAAGGGGTAACAATTGCAGTATAAAGACCCTGGTATTTCATGGTTCAGGAAAGTTTTACGCGGATATTATACCGCGCCAGCGGCAAAAGTCACGCCTTTTTTTTGAAGCCTGGAGGCCTGTAGAAAAATGCCCGTTAGACCGAGTCTGTTGTTTTCGGAGCACGGGGCTTCAGCCCCGATAATTATGGTGCGTTTAATCGGGACTGAAGTCCCGTGCTTCGATGAAACTCTTCGCCAATTGTCGATTAGCGTAAAAGAAGACTCCGGGAGCCGGCTGGTGGAACCGGCTCCCGGAGTGTGAGTTTTTTCTGTAGATTTCAGCTTTAGAACTGGATTCTATAGCCCACCGTAGCATTAAAGTTCGTGTAGTCGCTTCTCAGTTCCACCGCGCCGTCGGCGAAGATGCTGCCGGAGCCAACAGGCACGGAGATGCCGGCACCCAGCTCCACACCGAAGGCGCCCAGCTCAGCGCTCTCGATGCCGGCGCGCGTGGCGTAGCCGGTAAATCCGGTGTTGGTGGTGCTCTGGCGGTCGCCGAGGTCATACTTCACCAGGGCGCGGGCTTCAAATCCACAGGCGCGGTTCAGCATGCGCTGGCCCACAACGGCGGCATAGCGCGCACCCGCCCCCAGCGTCACGGTATCCATGCTCTGCTTGCCTACATTCAGGGCGGCATCGGCACCGCTTTCGCTGTAGCTGTCCACCTCTGTGTGGCGGTAGGCGATATTGAACACCGGGCTCAGCGTGCTGCGGTTGCTCAGCTGCATGCTGCGGCTCACTTCATACATCAGGCCGAAGGCGGTGCCGTCCGTATTGCCGTTTGTGCTGTAGCTTCCGGCAGCGTGGCTCACCGTGCGCTTGTAGTCAGCCTCCATGGAACCCACGGTGCCGATGAAGGCGTGGCTCCACTTGCCGGACTCATAGCGGGCAAAGGCGCTCACATAGGTGGTATCCATGTCGCCCTTGAGACTGTCCGGGCCATCGCTCTGCAGGTCACCATACATAGCGGTGAGGGCCAGCCCCAGGGTCAGCTGATCGTTCACCTGCATGCCGGCACCCAGGGTGCCGCCCCAGCTGGTGAGCGTGTACCCGGCAGCAGTGCTGTCGGCATCCTGCTCAGCGCGGTTGCCTTCGGCATTCACCCAGGCAAAGAAGCGGGCCGGGGCTTCCATGGACACCAGGCCGGTCTTCTCATCCACCAGAGTAACGGTGGCGGCATCATTGCCGGCCAGACTGCGGTTGCGGATAGCGCGCAGCTGGCGCTCTACATCACCACTCAGGGCCATGCCCAGCGCAGCGGTGGAAGCACCTGCCACGGCGGCCATATCGCGGTCGGTGGCGGTACCGGCATCCACAGCATTCAGAATGCCGGCCAGTGCACCATCGGGCGCATCCTTCTGCGG
>CAJGCV010000172.1 GCA_904501915.1 uncultured Akkermansia sp.
GATAGCAAGAACCGTATCCTTCAAAGACTCGCCACGCTTAGCAGCCAGCTTAACCAGGCGCGCATGAAGCGTGCGAGGCATGCGGATGCCGTAGAGAATCTTATCTGGGTCAGGTTGATTTGCCATAACGCAGTCAATATACCAGGTGTTAACACCTGCGTCAAGCAATTTTGTATATTTTTCTACAAAAATTATATTTTCCTGCATTGCCACAACATTCCGGGCATGGTATCATTGCGGTATGAAACTTGACGATACCCAGACAGCAGAGTTCATAATGGAGTATTATCCTCCGTCTCCATACAACAAAGATATGGAGCGGCTAACACTTGAACGGGCCAGTAAAGCCACAGAGGAAGAAAAAGAACTTTTCATCACCACCAGCAAGCCCATAGAAAACTTCTTCACCCAAGGTCAAATCCACATCCCAGTACACTGTCCCCACTGTCACACGCTCTCCTGGTACAGCATCCACCAGCACAGCCTGGTAATGGTAGGACTGGGCGGACTCTACGCCACCTGCAGATGCTGCCGTCGCACCTTTCTCCCAGTCCACCACTACGGACACAAGCATCGCCACACAGGACTCATCGCAGCCGCAATCATACTAGCCATCTGCCTCATGCCCTGCATCATATACGTACTCACCCTGCTTCTCTGACTCCAGACATGACAATCCCCGAGAAAATCATCCTTGATATTTGGGAGTTTATCGTGCAGAATTATGGCGTGACCTGCGGGATAGTCTGCATATTCTTTGTGCTGCATCTGCTCTGGTGGGAGAGGTGTTGCGTATTCTGGCGCGCCGTATGGAGCGCCATCAGCGCCATCGTCAGGTGGACACTCTGGCCGGTGTGCTACATCTACCGAAAAGCGCAGATGAGCTGGAAAGCATGGAAAGAACACCGAAAAGAACTCCACATTATCGCCGAGTTTGACCGACTTCATCCGGAGCTCAAAGACAAATACACAGACTACGGCAAACTCCAATTCATGAGACTCGCGCAAGACCCCACCTTTCAACGCATAAACAAACTTGCCATGGAACGTGCAGCTAAAGACCCCACCAAAAGCCTCCTACAACACTTCGATGACATAGCAACCGAAGAAGCCTCTAAGCCCATAAGATTCTCCTGGCCGAACTAGCTCCAACCCGCACCCTGAACTCCCTAGACAAGCAGGTGAACTCCCTAGACAAGCAGGTGAACTCCCTAGACAAGCAGGTGAACTCCCTAGACAAGCTCCGCACTTTGCACAAAAAAGCTCCGCACTTTGCACAAAAAAGCTCCGCAAAATGCGGAGCTCTTTCGTAAATCGCCAGCCTCGGCGTAGCCTCGGCGAAAACGGGTCAATAGTCAATAGCCAATCTCCCTGCTGCTTCCCGCAACTGCTCCGGCGAAGGCCTGAGATACACCGCATGCACCTCCGGCGAATCATGCCCCACAAGCTCCATGGCCATACCCTGGCTCACCCCGTTGGCATGCAGCATCGTCACAACAGTGGCGCGGAGGCAATGGAAAGTCTTACTATGCCAGCACCGGCGCTTACCCAGGCCACCACCATTCTGCAGCCCGATACCATGCAACCGCACCAGCTGCGTGAACTCCTGGCTGGGATTACTATGCACCCGCAACCGAGGCAGCACCCACGTAGCCGAATCCCCGCCCTGCTCCTGCGCCCAGGCATAGCGCTCACGCGCCCATTGATAAAACCCATCCAGCATAGGCTGCTGCAAGCGCCGCGCCGTCTTCCCAGTCGTGATGTGAACCACCCGGCGCTCCCAATCGAACTGATCCCAGCGCAGATTACGAATATCCCCCAGACGCTGCCCGAAAGTCCCCAGACAACACCGCACCGCCACCGCCCACTCATCCGGAAGTTTCTCCACCAGCACCTGCACCTCCTCCGGCGTAAACGCCTCATGCACCACCCTCTCATCCTTCCCATCCGGCGGCACAGAAACCCTGTCACACGGATTCTTCGGAATCAGCTCCGCATCCAGCGCCCAATTAAACGCCGCCCGCAGCACATACAGCCCATGCTGCACCGTCTTACACCGCACCTCACACCGCCTATCAGTCACCCACTGCTTAATATCAGCGCGCGTCACCAGCCTTGCCGGCGAAGCCGCCCGGCGAGCCCCCAACCAACCACAGAACTGGGCATACGTAGTCCGGGCATTAGCATACGTAGCCACCGAAAGCCGACCCAGCTTCCCCTTCAGCACCGTATCAAACAACTCGCGCACCGACAAATTATCCTGGCGCTGAGCCTCCACCTGAGCGGCGGCTGCCAACTCCTGCGCCACCAGCAGCGCCCTACGCTTAGCCTGCGACTTAGAAAGGCGTTCCCCCTGGAACAGCCCACCCTCCACCGGCACCTTAGTAGACTTCTTTACCCGCGAGCCATCAGGCCGCACCAACTGAGCCAACCAGAACGGAGACTTAGCATCCGAAAAAACGCTAAAAGAAACAGAATATTGAAACATGGGACGATAATATATGCTAATAGGAACAAGTCGCGCAAAGTCGCGCAGCGAGTCGCGCAATTTTCGCGCAGCGAACTGTTGCTATTAACAATAATAACGCCTCACAAATCAAGCAAAATAAACTATTAGCGCTATTAGCACAAAATAAGCAAACAGCCCCGACGGGAATCGAACCCATATCTGCCCTTTAGGAGAGGGCCGTTCTATCCATTGAACTACGGGGCCTTGACTGTGTTTCTGTCTTTTCTATGCCTTGAATGCTTCGCGCACGCGCTGAAGCTGGTCTGCATCGAGA
>CAJGCV010000173.1 GCA_904501915.1 uncultured Akkermansia sp.
CCCGGCCCACACACCCACCACGCGCCCGGCCCAAGGGGCAGCGAGTGGCGCGGCCGTGCCGCGCCCAGCGCCCCGTCGCGCCCCCGCCAAACAGTTTAAAAGGCGGGGGCAGCGGATAGCCGCGCCGCGTGCAGAACCGGGTCAGCAGAGCCCGGGCGCGGCGTTATAGCAAGCGGCACGAAGTGTCCGCGCGCAGTGGCAGTTACGACTGGGGAGGCAGTACCCGCGAGAGTAACAGCCGGGCTTTGCCCGGCAGCTCGAGCTGGTATGCAGCAGCCAACGCGGCCGAAGGCATATGGCCGCGGGGGCGGTCGATTTTCTCAGGGGTGCGCACCCCGCTTACTCGATATTAGGACATTATTCCGTCAGCGGCTATGCAGATGACCGTGAAGAATGGCCAAGAAATCACACATAACGCAGTGGTCTACACATATCGTGATGGCAGTCAGGATATCATTTGCTGCAGTGCTCCCATCTTCCGCGAACCGGGGTGGGAGGCCGCGTGGGGGGCTGAGCCGGAGGCGAAGCCATTACCCACGGCCCGGGTCACGGGCAAAAAGAGTCAGGGCGCAGACATGGAACGCAGCATGCGCCGGGCGCGGGCGAAGCTGCGCCGACTGGCGCTTGCCAATGATTTCCAGTATTTTGTCACGCTGACCCTAGACCCGGCGAAGATTGACCGGTACGACGGCGCAGCCGTCACCAAGGCCTTGGGCCGATGGTGCGATAACATGGTGCGCCGCCATGGGCTGCGGTATATCTTAGTGCCGGAAATGCACCAGGACGGCGCGTTCCATTTCCACGGCTTCATGGCCGGGCGCGGCCTTGAAGTCCGCGACAGCGGAGTGGAATGGGGCGGCAGAGCCGTCTACAACTTGCCTCAGTGGGGCTATGGCTTTACAACCGCGCAGCGGTTGTATGGCGATTACCATGCAGCAGTAGGATACTGCTGCAAGTACATCGGCAAGCAGGCCGGGCAACGGCCGCTTGGCCGATGGTATTATTCCGGCGGCGCGTTAGCAGAGCCGGAAAAGGTCTACGCAGACCTTGAGTATAGGGATGTGGAAAACTCTGTGGAATTTTCAATTCCGGGAGCAAAAATTAAGGTTTCACGCACAAAAGGAGGAAAAAACCATGGTGAATGAGGAAAAACTGGACAGAATCTTGCTTGAATTGGGACATGACGATTTCAACCGGGGCACGGCCTACATCCGGCGGGCCGTGGGCATCTATGAGCCGGGTATGTACATGACAAAGGAGCTGTACCCCACGCTGGCAGAGGCTGCCAACTCCACACCCAGCCGGGTGGAGCGGTGCATGCGGCACAGTATCGAAAAGGCATGGAGTAGGGGAACGCATGAAGCCCGCATTACATGGTTCGGCGGCAGCACCAACCCGGATACCGGAAAGCCCACCACCGGAGAGTATGTGGCCCGGTTGGCGAAGTTGTGCCGAGAGGGGTTTGACATCTGAAAACGGAATATTTGCTACAAAGAGAGGTCGAGCAAGTGCTCGACCTCTTGACCTATGAGAACAGACTGGTTCTGCGGGTGCTGCTGCACACCGGGCTGCGTATCAGCGATGCGCTGCAACTCCGGCCGGAGCAGCTCAAGCCCAACTTCTGGGTCACGGAGCAGAAGACCGGAAAGCGGCGGCAGATTGGTCTGCCTGAGCCGTTGCTCGCAGATCTGCGCGCCAGCGCAGACTGCGAGTGGGTGTTCCCCGGCAGCA
This sequence comes from uncultured Akkermansia sp., assembly GCA_904501915.1. Lineage (GTDB taxonomy): Bacteria > Verrucomicrobiota > Verrucomicrobiia > Verrucomicrobiales > Akkermansiaceae > Akkermansia. Next base: position 1,732 of record CAJGCV010000173.1, read on the forward strand.
AGCCGGGGAAACACCGGACTAGACAAGCTGTGTGGAAAGATGTGAAGCGGGCCGCCGCTGCGCTGCGGTTAACTCAAAACGCTGCACCCCACAGTGCCCGCAAGGTTTACGCGGTGGAACTGCTGAAGAAGTACGGCGATATCGACCGGGTGCGCCGGGCCCTGAATCACGGCGGGCTGGAAGTGACCCTGATATATGCCATGGCTGACAAGCAGCTTTCTGCTGCTGGACGGCGGCGGCGCAGCAAGCCGGGCCGGAAAAGGGCTTGACAGATGCGCCCGCATGATGTATTATCATGTCGAGGGAGGTGGAAGCACCTCGCCAAACGCAGCAAAACCATTATTTTGTGGGCCGTCGGCCCGTATGCGTTCGTCAGGGCAGCTATCTAAAGCTGTCCTATCAAAAGGCCTGACGAACGCAACAAAATGACAGAGGTTTTGTTGCGTTAGGCGAACGCTGACGGCCTCGTATCGAGTAGGATAAGGGCGGCGGGCGCAAGCAGTGGGTCACACTTCCGGCACGGCTGGTAACAGTTTTGTAACCATCTCAGGGAAGTCCCGGAGCATGAAAAAAGCCGCCTGGTCGATAAGACCAAGCGGCTTTAATGCCGGCCGTGGACACCCAAATGGGCGGCCCCCAAAGGAGCGGCACGGGCCCCGGAAACCCAAGATACCACATGCGAGCCCAAATGTCAAGGCCCGCCGGGCACTTTTCCCCCGGCAAGGTCAATCCCGCACCATGCGCTTGCGCACGGTGCGCCGAAGGGTAGGATTGACGGCAGCCGGACAATGGGAGAGCGGCGGCCGGGAAACCGGGCCCACACAATGCGCCGGAGATGTGGTTTACAATTTCCGGATAGTCAACCGGGCAGAAAATGCGCACCAGTGGCCCCCCGTGGGCCACCGGTGCGCCGGTAGAGGTGTGCGAATTCCATAGGCCCGGCACGGGCCCCGGGCTTTTCTTCCCCGGCGGGGAAGAAAACGGG
>CAJGCV010000174.1 GCA_904501915.1 uncultured Akkermansia sp.
CCATCAAAACCCCGGAAATTCTCCGTACCATGCTTGCGGCCTATGAGGACAAGAGCAATCCGCTCGTTTGGACCGGCAATTCAGCCTCTGGCAAGGTGTGGGACCTGGCGGCTCGTGGCACGCTCGACAAACTGCCGGATGCCACTACAGGCTGGGAGGTCTATGCGGAGGATGACTACTACCCCATCTACTTCGATCCTGCGCGCAAGGTGAAGTTTGACAACAGCGCCGCCTCCTGCAACGTGACCGTTCGCAACAGCGGTTCCGTCAACGAGCTGATTCTTGCCAATTCCCCCGCCAAGCCCTACACCTTCACCGGCAGCGGCAACACCCTCACCGCCACGACACTCACCGCGGTCGATGGGGGAGCCTCCACCTTCATCGGCATGACCCTCAAAACCACACAAACCGATGTACGCAACTACATCGTCCGCATGGGGAATGCCGCGACCTGGAAAGGTAGTGCCACGATCGGAGAGGGTGGAACCATCTCGCTGGAAGGTGGCACCATCAACCTGACGAGCCTGACGCTGAACTCCGGCGCCCTACTCGCCACCACGGTCCCGGTCACTATGACTGCTACGACCCTCAACCTCGCCGGTGCAGCCGAGCTGTACATCAGCGAGGGGCTCAGCTCCACTCCCTACATCACCTTCAATGGTTCCATTGTCAGCAATGGGGGTAACCTAGACATTGAGCTGTGGTCGGAATCCCTGACAGGCGGCAGCAAATACGCGCTCATCCGTTTCGGCACAGCCCACAGCAACTGGGAAAGTATCTTCTCCACAACCCATGGTACGCTGAGCTATGCCAACAACATTCTCTACCTGACCTTCGATCCCATCCCCGGTCATACCTGGGATGGTCAAGGGAGCATCTGGAGCAATAATCAGCTGGGCAATGATAGTGTGGCAACCGATGGCAAGCGTGTGATTTTCAAGGGCAGCGCCACAAAAACCATCACAGTCAGCGGAACGGTTGCGCCACACTCTCTGCTCGTAAGCAATACCGGATCCCTCACTCTGACCGGAGGGTGCATCGGCGGCAACGCCACCCTGACGAAATCAGGCGCCGGAAGTCTTGCTCTCAATGGGAGCAACAGTTATACCGGGGGCAGCACGCTCACCGCAGGTGTCCTGTCCGCGGGGAATGTTTCCGCCTTCGGCACCGGAGCCATTACCCTGAAAGGCGGCACCCTCAACCTCAACGGCAAGGCTATTCCGAACACCATCAACGTCCAAGGTACGGCCACCATCAACAACGGTTCCTCCTACGCCGGTCAGCTCACTCTCACAAGCGGTAGTCTGGCAGGTAGCGCCCTCAACCTCACAAAGACAGCTCAACTCAGCTCCGGCAGCATTGCCAATGTCCTGACAGGCAGCGCCGGAGTGCGTAAGATCGGCACGGGGACAGTCACTCTCAGCGGGGTCAACACCTACTCCGGCACCACAACTCTCGCAGCAGGTACGCTCAAGGCCGGCAGCTCCTCTGCCTTCGGCAACAGCACCATTGCCCTCACCGGAGGCACCCTCAACCTGAACAGCACGGCCGTTTCCAACACCATCGCCATCAGCTCCGGCTCCTCCGGCATTACCGGCGCGACTCGCTACGCCGGTCATATCAAGCTCACCGGGGGAACTCTCAAGGTCACATCCGGGTACACATCCTGCGCAAACCTCACTCTGGGAGGAGGTACCCTCCACCTGAACCTGAGCGAGAATGCAGCAACGGTCCCCGCCATAAACATCAGCGGTGCGCTGAATATCACGGCACCCACCACGATCCGACTGAGCGAGGAATTCAGCATCGGTACCCGAACCCTGGCAACAGCGGCAACACTCAACGGAAGCCTCTCCGGCTTAACACTCTACAATCCGGAAAATCTTCGCGTGAAGTACAGCATCACCCGGAGCGAGAACGATATCCAACTCAACATTGCCTCGTTGGGAGCCAACCTTCGGTGGAAAGGCAATGCCGTGTGGGCTCAGGGGGGAACTTCCGGCTGGTATATTAATTCGATGGCAGATACCCATGGCTTCAGTCGTCTGGATCGCGCCTATTTCCAAAATGGCGGCACGGCCACCATCTCGGGAGCCGTCCAACCGGCAGACATTCAGGTCAACGGCTCGCAGGCAACCACATTTGCCAGTTCCACAGTCACCCCCGGCTCCATCATCGGCACCACAGCCCTCACCAAAAAAGGCAGCGGCAGCCTGACCATCAATACGGCCAACAGTTACTCCGGCGGCACCAATATCCATGCCGGTACAGTCAAGACCGGCACAGCCACCGCTCTCGGTACAGGCAAGATCAATCTCTACGGCGGCACGCTCCACCTCAACAAGCAGGCCGTGGCGAACACCATCACCCTCAGCGGCTCCGCCACCATCTACGGCAGTTCCTTCAAGGGTAACTTCTCCATGAGCTCCGGCACGCTCTCGGCGGATTCCTACCTCGGCATCACCTCCGGCAAGACCGCAACCATCAAGGGCGGCACCATCAAGGGTACCATCACCGGGGCCGGCTCCACCGCCATCGCCGGAAAAGTCAATCTGACAGACGGCTCCATCACCACCAACAAGCTCACCATCTACAGCGGCAACAAACTCAGCGTGACTACCACCAAGGGACTGAGCGGACGCACCATTCAAATGGGA
>CAJGCV010000175.1 GCA_904501915.1 uncultured Akkermansia sp.
GCACCCGCCCCGGCATGAAGATGGGCATCTGCGGCGAACACGGCGGCGACCCCGCCTCCGTCAAGTTCTGCCACAAGATCGGCCTCACCTACGTCTCGTGCTCGCCCTACCGCGTGCCCACCGCCCGCATCGCCGCCGCCCAGGCCGCTCTGGCAGATAAGTAAGAGACAAGGTCTCCAGACAAATCTCACGCCCGCCGGCCTTCGGCGGGCGTTTTCATTCGGGCTATGCCCGTTTTCACCTTTCATTCACTCCGCAGGAGTGTTTTCACCCTGTGCTTTCCCCTCCCCATCTCACGCCCGCCGGCCTCCGGCGGGCGTTTTCATTCGGGCTGCGCCCGTTTTCATTCTTCATTCACTCCGCAGGAGTGTTTTCACCTGATTTATCTCCCCCCATCTCACGGCCGCCACCCCCCCCGGCGGGTGATTTCGTTTATCTCCGCCGCATTTGCCTGCCCAGAACATCACAAAATATGCCCCGCAATGCCGATTATATTGACACCCGGAGCAGCGTGTGCTATTGTCCTTGCAGGATAAGGCGTTATGTCTCCCTTCGAAAAAAGACAGTACAGCGGTAAGCAAATCATCAAGGCTGGTGATATGCTCCGGGAGATCGACCAGCTCACCCCCGAGCAGCAGGAGTGGGCTCTTGGTGTGCTCGATAACTTCCGCGCGCTGCATGCCATGCCGCTCAACTCTTTTCAGGCAACACTGCGCCAGCGTATCGACCGATTAGGCATTACCGATTTCATTGTTGCCCAGAGAATCAAGCGTAAACCCACCATTCTGGACAAACTGCACCGCTATGCCGACATGCAACTCAAACGCATGCACGACATCGGCGGCATCCGCGTCATTCTTCCAAATCTGAAAGAACTCGACGCGCTGAAAAACCTCTACCTCAGCTCAACATCCAGAATTTCGCACAAACTCGTTCAGGAATACGACTACATCAGCACGCCCAAGTCTTCCGGGTACCGTGGTATTCACCTTGTATTCAGTTACCACACCAGCCACCCGGACAAGCAGGACTACGAAGGGTTGCGTATCGAACTACAGCTCCGCACCCAGCTTCAGCATATATGGGCCACCGCTGTGGAAATATTTGAAGCATTCATGGGCGAAAACTTCAAATCCAGCAAAGGAAGCCAGGACTGGCTGGACTTCTTCTCCCTGGCTGCCAGTGCTTTTGCCCATAAGGAAAAACAACCCGTCATTCCGTCCCATGCTGATATGAGCCAGGAGGAGTTGCTCCGCCAACTGAAAGACAAGATGGATTCACTGCAAGTGCTGGAAGTAATGCAAGGATTCACCCTGACCGACACCTTAACCTCGAAGCGCAAGCACGAAGGCGGTCACGCCCTGCTTATTTTCGACGCCTCAGAAAAGCTGGCCACCGTTCGCCACTATACCGCCAGCGAATACGAGGAGGCCTACTCTGCCTACATCCGGGAAGAGGAAACGAACAGGAGCAGACAGAATCGGCAGGTGGTGCTAGTCAAAATGACCTCCATTCAACAGCTGGAAAAAGCCTACCCGAACTACTTTGCCAACATCAAGCAGTTCCGCACCCATCTGCTGCAAGTACTCAAGGACTATATGTAACTTCCCCACCTCACGCCCGTCGGCCTCCGGCGGGCGTTTTCACTCGGGCTATGCCCGTTTTCACCTTTCATTCACTCCCCAGGAGTGTTTTCACCTGTTTTATCTCCCCATCTCTAGTTAAAACAAGCGCGCGGCCGATTGGCCGCGCGGGAATGCTATACTTCGTACTTCTCACCTCGAGCTTCGCACTTTAGAAACGTTCTAATGGGCAATAAATAAGGGTGGGAAATGGTAGGAAGGTGCGATTTGAAGTGGTGCGGGTGCAGCAAACTATCCCCGCCATAGCTTCGCAGAAGCGGCGGCGGGGCCGCAAAACAAGCGCGCGACCGATTGGCCGCGCGGGAATATTACACTTCGTACTTCGCACGTCGTACTTCGTAATTTCAGAGCGCTTGCTCTAAAATCTTTCGGATTTCGGTGGTCGTCAGGTCGGGCTTGTAGCCGCCGCGCAGCAGGAACGTGCCCTCGGCGATGCCGTCGAGCATATCCGGCGTGACACCCAGCTCGCGCAGCGAAAGCACCAGACCTATCTCCTGCATCCAGGCCTTCATGGCATCCAGACCGGCCAGCGCCACCTCCTCATCCGACTTACCGGCGGGGTCGACACCCCACACCACGCGGGCGTAGCGCACAAACTTCGGCAGGCCATAGGGCAGAATATAGCGGAAATACGGCAGCGTCACCGCCGCCAGCGTCATGCCATGCGTGGCATCCGTGTAAGAGCTCACCGAATGCCCCATCATGTGCACCATCCAGTCCGTCGTCTTGCCCTTCGCAATGAGGGTATTCAGCGCCCAGGTCGCCGTCCACATGATATTGCTGCGCGCCTCGTAATCCTGCGGATTCGCGGCGGCGATGCGGCTGCTGTGCACCAGCGAGCGCATCAGCCCCTCCGCAATATAATCGCTCGTGTTGTCATCCGTGCCGGAGAGGTACTGCTCCAGAATATGCGACATCACATCGAAGCAGCCCGCCACCATCTGGTAGCGCGGCAGCGTGAGCGTGAGCACCGGGTCCAGAATCGAGAAACGCGGGAAC
>CAJGCV010000176.1 GCA_904501915.1 uncultured Akkermansia sp.
ATCGGGAGCTTTTGCTCTGGCCTGGGTGCTTTGGTCCAGCAAATGGCGACTGGTTCGTAACATCCTCATCGCGTGGGGAATCACATGGTTGCCGGTGGTATTCGTCTCCACGAAAGATGTCTGTGCTTCTTCGGGTGGTCCGTTTAACTTTCCGATGTCCATGTTTGCAGCCCCTCTTTTCGCTTTCTTCTGTTTGGTAGAGCTTGGAGCTGCTTTGCTCTTCCGCGTGTTCTGTTCTACACGGGGCAAGGTAAATCCAACGGCGGAGCAGGAGAAAAAAATCAAAACATGAGCACGCCGGAACACGACTAAAAAAAGCCGCACTTTCTGCAATTTTTTGTTGCGGATTCGGTGACGGGAAGTATTATCTGTGAAGGAATCGAAATGTCTTTGTTTATCAACAGATTTAACTCTGCGTTTTTCGTACTGTGGGTAACATGGTGCGGGTATAGAGGTGTACTGTGCAGCCTTACCGCCATCCCGGATTTTCTTGCACCTGCGAACTATAGCGAAGCCTACCCGGCATTGGGATTACTGTTACTGGCGTTTCCATTTGTCGCTCCCTTTGTCTGTATTCTTGCTTCCGCAGGTTGTCTACTGATCAAAGCTGGCAGCAGATGGTGTAGTGTGTGTATCTTAGTTTTTTCCATTGTAACCATACTGTTCAGAATATTGATTAAGCCTAACTTATTTGTGCCTTTTTGGTTTTAACCACTCATGACCATGCCCATCATCCCCAGAATCCTTGCCACCACAGCCCTGTGCCTTGCGGCGGTGGGGCTGAGCTCCTGCAGCTGGCGCTGGCCCTCTCTGCATACGGCAGAGGCAGTCTTGCACTGTGATAAGCAGGTGGTAGTGTGTATCGCAAAACCAGGTTCTATATTCAAATACAGATACAAGGGGCTGGATTGGTATCCCATCAAGCTGGCCCGCGCCATAGATAAAGGGAAAAGCATTTATCGGCGTGGAGATGGAGCCGCCTGGTGCATACAGAATACCACCGACCGCTACCAGATTCTGCAGGAGAGTGTGCGCACCTGTATGGTTCCGTGTGTAGAGCATTGCACCACCCGTGTGAACGGCGGGATGCGTTTCGACCAGGCCATCATGGAACAGGATTTTCCGTTCTCAAAGGCAAAACGCATTGAAATAGCCGGAGATGAGGTGCTCCTCAGTATCCATGGTCCGGGTGAGCTCTGTATGCCATATCAGGAAGTCCGCAGTGCCGTCGCCGGTATGCCGATAACGGAGACACCCGCCCGGCCATCCACCGGGCAGCGTATCGCCGCCACGCCGCTGCAGGTAGTGGATTTCACCGCCACCGCTGCCATGCGGGCTGCGGAAGCAGCTGCCATCATCGTTCTGCTGCCTCCGGCTGCCGTATGGAATGGTATTGCCAAGCTCTTCAATGGATAATATCAAACGCGTAACATCACCATGGTTTCTCTCCACAGACTCCTGACCACCACAGCCCTGTGCCTTGCGGCGGTGGTGCTGAGCTCCTGTGTTACCACGGTGCACCGCTATGCGTGGAATCGCGCCAAAGTCATCGATGAAGCCTACTGGGTTCAGGATGAGAAAAACATAGAACTGTACCGTGTAGGCGATACTGTCTACGCCAAGGGCTTTATCGGCCCCGCGCGTGGTGGGCAGGCAACCGATGACATACCCGCCAGAGTTTACTTCACGCACGGTGGTGCCGGCCCCTGCTTCAATCCCATTGAGGAGCAAGGGCGCCCCGTTTACATAAGGGTGAGAGATGGCTATACGAAATTGCGAAAGGATGCGACATCTCTATATGCATCGAGTTCCGGCAAAAACGCCGGTAATGTCTTGTATGTGCACTGGTATGCGCCCCCATATTCATTTCACCTCACCGAGTTACCTGCGGGAGCCGTTCGCCTGACGGAACACGGGAGCACCGGCAGTGGCATTGAGGAGTCGGATGGTTACAAACCTCATACCGATGCGCACAAATACTATGCATATCCGCTGGGCGCGCTTATTGCTGTGGGCGTGGATGCGCCGCTGACGCTTGCCGGAAATGCCCTGCTGCTGGGTGGCTTGGCTGCTACGATTCCCTGTGCCGGTATATTTGCTGTTTACGAAGCCTGCTCGCAGAACTCCCCGGAGGAAAAGTCAACAACAGAACCTACACCTCAGCCCCATAGCTCGCCCTCAACATGAACTTACGGCGAACCATGCGCCAGTGGTTTGAGCCCATTATTCGCATGTGGCGCTTCTCAAAAAATAATGGAATTACCGAGGGCTTCCATCGTAAGATAAAAGGAATTCAGCGCCGAGGATACGGCTACAGAAACTTCGAAAACTACAAATTAAGGGTATTAGTAGAGTGCTCACATGGTCGATGACTCAAATAACAGCGTTTCCACACATTTTGGTGTTGACCCATTTTATCCCCTTGCAAGCGATGTTTCAACTTAGGTTGGCACTCGCTGAAAAACGGCACTTAAACTACTGATTCTGTGTGGTTTCTCAGTTCGAGACATCTTTACTTGTCGCAGAGTTGCCATTCACTCAAAACCGCCTACTCGTCACGGCGTAGAAAGGAGGGCGCAAACCCGAACTCTAAGCCGGAGCTCAGTTTTTGCGCCATCGGCAGCAAAAAT
>CAJGCV010000177.1 GCA_904501915.1 uncultured Akkermansia sp.
ATGCCCTCCCAGTTTTCCTGCTGATAGCAAGCCAGATGCAGCGGCGTTTCACCTTCAAGATTCGGAGCGTCGATATCTGCCCCCTGAATCTGCAGGTAATACGCCAGATAAGCCCGGTGTTCCAGCAGCGCCAGATGCAAGGGAGTGTTGCCATCCCGGTCAGACAGAAAACGCCTGTCTGCCATGCAGCACAGACAACCCACGCACTCCAGACTGCCGCTTTTGACGGCGTGGTGCAACGCCGTGCGCATGTTGCGGTCACGCAGATTTACATCTGCTCCGGCGGAGAGTAATTCCTTGCAGATTTTCTCATTTCCTCTGGCTGCAGCCAGGTGCAACGAAGTATCGGCATTCGCCCGGCCTTGAAGATTCGGGGCGGCGCCGTGCTTCAGCAGGAGTTTCACGCATTCAGCATGTTCCTCGTGTGCGGCGCGGTGCAAAGCGGTATACAGCTGGTAATCCAAGGCATTCGCATCCGCGCCGTTCTCCAGCAACAGGAGGCAGCACTCCATGTGACCATTCTGAGCAGCCACATGCAGTGGCGTTTCATCCCAATTGTTGCGTTCCCTTGCTGCTGCCGGCAGCATGGACGCGAGTTTTTCAGCATCTCCGCACTCTGCTGCTGCATGAGCCGGGTATTGTTTTGTGTATTCGGGTATGTTGTATTCCATCATAAGGCAATGTGGGCTATCGGTTGACAAATTATCAATTTACTTATATTTTGTCAACCTTAATTTTAAATTCTCATCATTTATTTCATGGTGAAATATTTACAGAACACTTTCGTAACGCTGCATATCAGGCTTGAAGCCAAAGAGTTGCACGGCTCTTTCGGCTTTCAGCAAGCCGGTTGACACAGCGAACACGAGTAGCGTGTGCAGGCGCGGAGAGGTATCAGGAAGTTCGTAGGGAGCTCCCGGCTCAACATCGGAAAGCTGCCTGTCTGCCGGGAGCGCAAACAATCGCTTGTAAAAGCGGTTACAGTAGTCCCGATACTGCTCCCATTCAATGATGTTCAACTGCATGGCGCGTGCGATAAGCCCCATGATACTGATACCGAAGTATTGCTTGAGTTCCTGCAGAAGATACAGGGGTAACCCGTTGCGTAATTCACGACCCAAGGCAGAAATCACCTCATCACGAGGCACTAGAAGAGCCCCGGCAAAGCGCATGATGCAATTCTCCTTGTCGGATGGCAAATCGGCATCTACCTCAGGAAAAAGAATATGCCCGAGTTCGTGAGCAAGAGTCATTCGCTTACGAGCGGGATTCTGATTCAACCAATCGGCTATACAGATGACAGGCTTTCCCTTGTGAACGATGGAAAAAGCATCCAGTCGCTTGTCGCTGAATGGGATTTCACAGATGAGAATACCTTTGCGCTCCAGCAGAATGCTCAGACAAGGCAAGGGGCCACTCCCCAACTGCCAGCGCTTGCGTAACTCTTCCGCCATATCTTCCATCAGGGCAGTCTTTTCCTCAGTCTCCCCTATACGGCGGTTCAGCTTACGCTGTTCGGCCCTGGTGAAGGGAGATGACCAGGGTACGCTCCGCCCGGTAAGAGCTTCCAGCTCAAGATAGCGATTGCACCGCTCCATAGCCAACGCTTTAGCGGTCTCCCACTCTTTCAGAGGCAATTCGTGACGGCTGCGCCGAAACTTCACCTCTTCCAGGGAGAGCAGCGGTGCATACGCCGCAGTATCCTGAATACCCAGCAGCTCGCACAAAGCAGCCCGTACCTCCTCCCTTGGCTCTGCTGTGCCCTTTTCATAGCGCGAAAGCATCTCATGCGAAACCACGCCACCTAAAGCAGCACTGAGTTCCCTCAGCGAAAGCTTCTTCAATCGCCTGAGCATCTGCAACTGCGTGGAAAAAGAACTTTTGGTGACTCGAAGCATCGACATGTTGACAATATGCAAAATAACGCAGGGAAAGTCAACATTATAATCATTCTCGCCCGTCCAATTGAGTTACTGTTCGTACAGTCGGGATTTCCCCTCGAACTTCCTTTTCCACAGTTCGTTACCTCGCCGCAGTTGCTTCGTGCCCGCCCCACGGGCACTCACCCTTGAAGGGCAAACACTCTGTGTTTGGCTAATCAGCCTTACAGCCGTCGGCTGCTTTGTGCTTCAGGTCTGGGATTCCGCATCATCGCGGCTCCGCGCGGACTTTCACCGCAGTGCGCATATCGCGTCGGTCGTACAAAAAAACCGCTGCGGTTGCCCGCAGCGGTTTTGAAATATTGGTGAATTAGGCGGATTGCTTAGTTCTGTTCGGAGGGGCTCCACTCCTCGGACTGCAGGGCAGCCAGGTTGAAAGCCTGCTCCAGACCCACCATGTCGCCGGCACGTACGGTCTCGAAGGCGGCGGTCTCGCGACGCAGCTGCTCGGGATCGTAGTTCACAGCCTTGATGGAAAGACCAATGCGGCGCTCCACCTTGTCGACCTTGATGACGCGGGCCTTGATTTCGTCGCCCACCTTGATGACGTCCTTGACGCGCTCCACGTGCTCCTCGGAAAGCTGGGAGATGTGGATGAGGCCGTCGATATCGCCGTCGAGGTTCACGAATGCACCGAAGG
>CAJGCV010000178.1 GCA_904501915.1 uncultured Akkermansia sp.
CCCCGCCGGGTTCCGGCGCGCTGCCCCTCGGGGGACGAGCTGACGCGCGCGCGTTAGCGCAGGGCGGCAGCCCGGGGGGCCACAGCCCCCTAAGCGAGCAGGGGCCAAGCCGCCGCGCACTAGCGCGGCGAGCGTATGAGCGCTCCCCCCTATACTTGATATTCGGACATTATTCCATCAGATGCTGCATGGCATAATGGCGGAAAAACTGTTATGCGTAGACGGCTCAGCCGTCAAGCATTACGCAAAGATTTATACATATCCCGGAGGGATCCAGGATATCGTTGCCAGCACGGCACCGGATTTCGGTGCCAAAGGCTGGGAACGAATTGGTGCAGATGCAAGCAAATGCAAAGCGAAGCGTGAGCGTAAATGTGCCGACCCAAAGGGTGAGGATCTTGAGCGCTCCATGCGCCGTGCCCGTGGTAAGCTGCGCCGTTTGGCTCTTGCCAATGAGTTCCGGTGGTTCGTTACGCTCACCATCGACCCGGAGAAGTGTGACAGCTTTGATGGTGCTGCTGTGGTGCGCAAGCTCAACGCATGGTGCAGCAACATGGTGCAGCGCAAGGGATTGCGTTACATTCTTGTGCCGGAACGGCACAAGAGTGGGCGCATTCACTTTCATGGTTTCTTTAACGATTGTGTAGAAGCTGTGGACAGTGGTCACATGGATCGGCAAGGCCACAAGGTGTACAACCTCCCGCAGTGGTCGCTAGGGTTCACAACGGCGATCGAATTGTATGATGATTACGTCAAGGCTGTTGGCTATGTGTGCAAGTATGTGGGCAAGCAAGGCGAAAAGCCTGCGGGTAGATGGTACTATTCCGGGGGAGATCTCCGGGAACCGGAGATCTCCTATGCGGAAATATCCCCGGCGGAACTGGCTGCGGACTATCCCGAACAAGCGTTCGTATTCTACCCGCCGGGAAAACAGATGGCTGTGGTAAATGGCATTGTACTTGAGCAAGTACAGGAATAGGGGCCCGCAGGCCCATTTGGGGGGCCCCGGGGGGCTTGCCCCGCGGCCGGGGTTCGGGGCGGGCAGCCCCGCTATGCCCGCATATGGCGAAGCCATTGTGCGGGCCTGGGCGCATGCCGCAGGCAGCGCCCTAGTGCGGCAAACCTGCATCGGCGCAGCCGATGGCAAGGCGCAGCGAGCATGGAAAGGAGAAGCGTGTGATTAGGTTTGAGAAGTTGGGAAAATATGACTATGCCGTGTATGTGAAAGGGGAACAGGACGCAATTGGCAAGGCTGGGGAACTGTGTGGAGAAGCATGGTTCCTCGCCAGGGCATCCCTTGGGGGTGGCCTGGCATGGGATAAAACCATGCTTGATGCTGTTAAGGCATGGGCCAGGGATCAACAGCAGATCAAGCGGCTTCGCCGCTTGATCCTGCTGGAAATGGCTTCCGTGCCCATGCCGCATGATGAGGAAGAAAAGGAGGAAGAAGAACTTGAAAACGGAATATTTATTGAATCGCGAGGTTGATGGGGTACTGGCGGCACTTATGCCCGATAATGCCCGTGTGATGCGCGTAGCGCTTCACACGGGCTTGAGGGTTGGGGATGTGCTTGCCCTGAAAACAGAGCAATTAGCACCCCACTTTTGGGTAACTGAAAGTAAGACCGGAAAGCGTAGACAGATTGGTTTACCGGAACCGCTATTGAGTGACCTTAAAAACAGCGCTGGTGAAATCTGGGTTTTCCCAGGTAAAGACCCCAAAAACCACCGTACCAGGCAGACCGTTTGGAAGGATGTAAAACGGGCTGCTGCTGCGCTGCGGCTCCCACAGAATGTGGGGCCGCATAGCGCAAGAAAGGTATATGCAGTTGAATTATTGAAGAAATATGGGGAAATTGACCGCGTTCGCCGTGCTTTGAATCATGGGAGTGAATCTGTAACGCTGATCTATGCACTAGCAGACAAGCAGCTCGAAAGCAAAACCCGCCGTCGCCGGGCTGCAGCAGGCAGGCGCAAGGTATAAGAGAAACCAGTTGACAAACCGGGCTTGATAGAGTACGATGGTTTTGCTATGGCAGAGGAAGGAGGGCAGCAGCCCAAACGAAACAAAACCATTATTTTGTTGCGAGTGAGCACGTTCCCGAAGCTGCGCCCGTGAGGGCGGGAGCGAGGGGTCAGCGCAGGGGTTCAATTTGGCCACACAATGGCCTATTTCTTTTTGGACAAAGTGAACGCAACAAAATGACAGAGGTTTTGTTGCGTTAGGGCGGATGATGGGGCCATAGCGGGGGGAGCCCGGTTTCTGCGAAGCAGATATGAGCGGGGTTCAACCCCGCTCTTTTTGGATATCAAGAGGGAAAATGCGCCTGCCGAATTTTGGCAGGAGAAATACAGTTGACAATTTCCGGAAAGTTTACCGGGAAAAAATCGTTGCGGCGCGGGGGTTTTGGGGCCGTGCCTCAAAAGGGTGCTTCGTGAAAAAGTGGGATCAGATGGGATCCCAAAAAGGTGCGTTAGATCTAACGCACCTTTTAAGGGAGCCCCGGGGGAGCCGGGCCGCGGAGCGGAACCGGGGGCCGCAGCCCCCTGGAACAGGCCCCGCGC
>CAJGCV010000179.1 GCA_904501915.1 uncultured Akkermansia sp.
CCATACTCGGTACCCTCCCGGTACTCAACGCCCACACCCATGTAGCTGTACTCAGAGCTGCTGATGTAGGACCAGTGGCCGCTGGAGTTGCGGATCAGGTCAGCGATCTTCTTGCCCATGGCTTTGGGATCGGTGCCGTAGAAGCCTGCGCAGATGGCCTCGGCGGAGTCAGCCTCCCAGTAGGAATTGCTGGGGTCATCACCAAACTCAGTAGCATCGATGAATCTGCCATACTCAAAATGCGCCAGAGCTGCACGCTTGTCTGCAGTGCTGTGCCCATAGTTCCGGGTGAGCTGTCCGGCCCGGTACTGGGCCACCTGACTCATACCGGGCAGGATCGTGCAGGCGGAGCCACGGTACTGATTGATGTACTGGGCAGCGTAGGAGGCGACCTGTCGCTTGAACTCGTAGGTGATCTCAGGTGCCGAAGGCTCGGTGGTCTCGGGGACCGTCTCCTCCGGCTCCGTTTCGGCGGGTGCCGTGATAGGCGGAGTCAGCTCCTCGATTTTCTCAGTCGGCTCGGTCGCCTCCGTCTCAGGAGGGACCGTCTCGGCAGGCTTGGTTTCAGCAGGGGGTTGAGCCTTCGGGGGTTCCGTCGGCTTCTGAGTGGTCGGCTTGGGCTCCGTTTCCTTGGGCCGGGTCGGCTTGGGCGTGGGGTTCTTTGACTGCGTGGGCTGCGTGCTGACAGGCTCGCCGGTGGATTCGGGCGGATCAGTCTGATCAGGCTGCTCCAAATCGTTCCCAGACTCATTCTGAGTGGGGGTGGTCTGGGCGATATCAGAGCCCGGGACCTGGTCTTCCTGCCAGGTTTCCGTTTCGACAGGATCAGTCTGACAGGAACTGGGGGTGGTCTGATTCTGACCGATATCATCCCCGGCCGGCCAGGCGATCAGGCAGACAGCGAGAATGAGTATGGCGAGCACAAGGATTACAAGATGCTTTTTCCGCATGATAAATTACCTCCTTCTGTAATCTATCTCTATTACACCGGAGTGATACAAAAAGTGCAAAGAAAAAAGATCAGCGCAGGATTATTTCTGCGCATTACAGATTGGAGCTGAACACGATCTCGCCGAACAGCTTCCCGGTTTCTTCATTGATGTCCAGCAGCTTTACCGTCGCTCTGGCACCGATGGGAGGTCTGCCGTGGACGGGGAAATTACACAGGCAGTCCAGGCCGCTGTCCAGGGACACCCAAATACCGATCAGGTTGATGACCGAGACAGTTCCGACATAGTGATTGCCGACGGTATGCTTCTGCATGGCCAGCGCATAGGGGTCGGTACTCGCTTTCTTGGCAGAGAGCTTGATCCGGATATTGTCGGGATCGGTTCTGTCAAGACGGAGGACCTTTACCAGGATCCGCTGTCCGGCGGAGAAGTGCTTCATTGCATCATACATCCGCTGGTAGCCCAGCTCCTCCAGGCGAATGAAGTATTCCACGCCGAACAGCTCCACGAAGGCACCGGTCCGAATGACACTGATGACCCTCGCCTCAGCAATACGGCCTTCATAGATCAGGTTGTTGCCTTTTCTGTCCTTGCCGTAGTAGAACTGTCTGCGGCGGATCGCCATTGCCTCATGACGGCTGGCGACCACGACACCGCTCTCAGGATCGATGCCCTTTACGATATACTCGATCTCGGCACCCAGGCGCTTAGTGATCAGGTATTTCAGAACATCATTGGGCTTCATACCTCTGAAATCCTTGGGGCGATCCACGCAGAGGCTTGCAGGGATCATGACCTTAAACTCGCCTTTGAAAACGACCGCTCTCGGTTCCCCGTTTCGGCTGCTCTCAACACCCTGGATCACACCCTGCAGGATACGCTTGCCGCGCAGGGACTCCATCAGATCGAGCAGATTATTCTTTGCCTTGTCTGCTTCGGTTTCCACCGTTCTCGTGCTCTCGATGGTAAGAATATCCTGCTCGTCGGCTGTCATAGCCATAGCCTGGGGTGTCATGACTTCCTTTGCTTCGCTCCCAGACTCATTTGCTGGAGCGGCTGTCTTCCTGGGCCGGCCGCGCTTCCGCTTCACCTCCGGCTCAGTCTGGGGGGCTTCCTCAGCCACCGGAACCGTAGTCGGTTGGATAGCTACAGTGGCCTCATCCGGTGGGGTCCCGGCTGCGTGGATCTCCATTTCTTCGCTCATCGTCTTTTCCTCCTTCGTAATCAAAAATTATTGACAACGTCCTGATTGTCATCAAGCTTGTCGATGTCGATCGGAACCTCATCATCTTCATCAAAATCGACAGGGACATAGGATTCCCTGCCGGGTGCATAATCCAGGATACTCACGGGAATCATCTGTCTGGACATCGGGTGACCTGTGTAGTCAAACTTATTGAGCTTCAGAACATTCTGGCCTCGGATCACCACCAGCATTTCCCGATTCGGGAGCCGGAGGACCTCGTCCGGGGTCAACAGCTTTCTTCTGCCATGTCCCTGAGTCTCACGGTATTGTGGAATGACCTGTGCAATGGCCACCGTTTGCTTTGTGGTCATCGTGGAATCGACCTGGATACTCATATCACCGCTGCGGGCAGAA
>CAJGCV010000180.1 GCA_904501915.1 uncultured Akkermansia sp.
CCTGCGAATATCTGCATGGATAACGCATGGCTGCGGGCAGAGGGATATATCTCGTTTTATCAACTCCTCAAACGCTGATTGGAAACCGCCGTATGCGGTAATTCGCACGTACGGTGGTGTGAGAGGGGGACGAAAGTCCCCTACTCGATCGTCTCTACATCCCGGTATAAGATAAGCTGGACAGCGCGCGAAACGTAAGCAGAGCCGATTGTAATTTCCCCAGGGTGCGAGGCTGACCGTTTTTCCACTTGCAGGGGGTGGAGGTGTGCCGTATAATGGGAAGCATGAAAAAGATAGCCGCTTTCCTTTCGATGTTACCGCTTGCCATGGGGACAGAAGAAGCCATGCAGAAGGCTTTGAGTGCGTGGCAGCACGAGGTGGCGGCGTATGAAGCCGCAGTAAAAGAAGCCCCGAGTGATGACGCTCGGGTATCAATCACCCGTCCGGATGAGAATGCAGCTGCGCGGCGGCTCTGGCGCGCCGTCAGCGGGCGCACGGGAAGCCGGAAGCAGGAAAAGGGCAAAGGCAGCATCCCCGTTTTTGAATTTGAAAAATCCTGGGCGTTTCCCGGAATTGTCTGGATATTGAATCACCAGCAGGCATTTGCTTCCGTCTTTTCGGAAGATGAACTCAACCAGCTCAACTTTTTCAGTCAGGCACTCATCGATTCTCTGCATCGTGTGCATTTCAGCAATCCCGCGGCAGGCGAGGTAGCGCCCAGTATTTCGGCGTCATCCAACGTGAGGGATTACGAATTGCTGCATAAGATATACATGCGCAACCAGAATAAGCAGGCGCGCGCAGCCGCTGCGCTGGGTATGAGCCTGATGCTGAATGACCCCATGATCAGCAGTGTGGAGGGAAGTGAAGCTATGGCCAGGGCTAAGCGCCTGTATTACCTCAAGCAGTCCATTCTGTTAGGTGGTTCCGACGGGAAGTTTGGTAGCCAGCCAATCACTACGGTGGCCATGGACCAGGCGTATTTCCTGCGGCATCTGGCGGTGGGAGCCGTCGCGCAGCGTATCAAGGTGAAAGATATGCAGGAACAGCAAGTGGAGCTGCCCTCGCCCGGTAAACCTCACCTGCTGCTGTTCTGGTCGCCGGAAAGCCCTATTGCGGTGTCGATGATGCAGAGTCTTGAAAAGTTGAAAAAGCAGTACCCCGGTCTGGAAATCTGCCCGATTATGCCGCATTATTCCGGGGAGGAGGGTCAGAGTATGCTGCAGAATCTGGGTATTGCAGAAAGCTATATGGATGATGCAGATGGCAGCGCCGGGCGCGCGTACCGCATCGGCATGTGGCCCACAACGGTGCTTATTGATAAGCAGTGTCGCATTCTCTACGGCGGCACGCCCGATATGAAACTGCAGGCGGCTCTGGAAGCAGCAATGGCTCCGCCACCTGAGATTAAGAGTAAGCCAGGCAAACAACCGAGGGTTCGGGTTGTGAACCCCGCTGCTCCTTCTGCTCCAGCTATTCAGCCTGGTGGGGCTCCGGCGGGTGATGAAGTGCCGGGGCTGCGTGAGATGCCAAAGTTCTGAATGAGTCCCGCCCTTGCATGGGCGGGTTTTTTATGCCGGTGCGTTGTACTGAGTATAAAAACTGCCGGGATGTTCGAGGTTGAACATCCCGGCGGAAACTAAAGTCGCGTGGTTGTGCGGGGCTTACTTCTGAGCAGCTTCCACAGCGGAGTAGGCTTCAGCGTAAGCTTTTCTGGCTGCGGCCTTGGCGGCGGCGGTAGCCTTTTCGGCTGTCGCTGTCTCAGTGTCGAGCTGGGCAGCAGCGGCTTCGTAGGCAGCCTTGGCGGTGGCATCACCAGCCTTGGCGGCATCGTACAGCCCCCAGAGGTTGAGCTTCTTCACAGCCAGCTTCTGGGCTTCGGTGTAGGCCTCAGCGGCGGCCTCGGTGGCGGCTTCATCAGCCGGGGCAGCCCAGGCGTGCTGGTAGCCCTTCACGTCGCTCCAGTGACCGCGAGTGAAGTCGGGGAAGGAGACGGCGCAGTTGTTGTTGTCCATGGAGAGGGAGCCGAGCTCGGCAAGACAGCACCATTCGGCGAGGTCGTATACATCCATATCCAGGGGCAGACCATTCTGCAGGCAGTATACCATGCGCACGTCCATGAAGAAGTCCATGCCGCCGTGTCCGCCAACTTTTTCAGCCATTTCGCCGTACTTCTTGATGATGGGGTGGCGGTAGGTTTCGCGCAGCTTCTTCATGTTTTCTTCGCTCATGAAGGAGTGGGAGTCGAGGTCTTCCAGGTCAGGAGCACCTTCAGCGCCCTTCATGTGGCTGCTTTCGAGCACAAAGCCCTCGATGGGGTACTTGTTGGCAAAACCGCGGGTGCCGGTCAGCTGGAACAGGCGGTTGTAGGGCTGCGGGTTCATCACATTGTGCTGAATCTCCACAACCTTGCCATTAGCGGTGCGCATGAGGGTGGTGGTGTGGTCACCGTTGCGGAATTCGGGGCAGGGTTTGCCGGTCTTCTTCTCCACGAGCTCGCGGCCGTGCACAGACTTGGTGTCCATGGCCACAAGGGTCG
>CAJGCV010000181.1 GCA_904501915.1 uncultured Akkermansia sp.
GGCTGAGCGCCTGTGACCCGGATCTGGAGGAGCTTATCTATAACTACGGGCGCTACGTCCTCATCTCCGGTTCCCAGCCCGGCAACCTGCCCGTCACACTGCAGGGCATCTGGAACAACAAGGTGCACGCTCCCTGGGCCAGCGACTACCACAACAACATCAACCTCCAGATGTGCTACTGGGGCGCCGAAGTCGCCAACCTCTCCGAATGCCACCAGCCGCTCATCGATTTCATCCGCGCCATGGAAAAACCGCTTTCCCTGAGCACCAAGAAGCATTTCGGCGAGCACGTGCGCGGCTGGACCACCCGCATCTCACAGAATCCCTGGGGTGCAGGCGGCTGGGTCAAGTGGAATCCGCCCGTCAATGCCTGGTACGCCCTGCACATCTGGGACCGCTACCTGTACTCACAGGACAAGGAATACCTGCGCACCGTGGCCTACCCCCTGCTCAAGAACATCTGCCACTTCTGGGAAGATGAGCTCAAGACCGTGGGCGCACAGGGCAAGGGGCTGCAGACCCGACAGAATGAGAACACCCCCATCCGCGAACTGACCGCCGCCCAGCATCCCGAACTGGCAGAAATCAAGGATGGCGCCCTCGTCTGCCCCATGGGCTGGTCTCATGAATGGGGTCCCCTGGAGGACGGCTGTGCACATGACCAGCAGCTCATCTGGGAGCTTTTCGACAACACTGCCAAGGCCGCTGCCATTCTGGGGGTGGATGCCGAATGGGCCGCAGAACTCACCGCCAAACGCGATCGCATCGTCGGCAACCGCATCGGCCGCGGCGGCTACCTGCAGGAATGGATTGTGGACCGCCCCAACATGGTTTCCGGGCAGCGCCACACCTCGCACCTCATCGGCGTATTCCCCGGCACCTCCATCTCCATGGAACGCACGCCGGATTTCGCCAAGGCTGCCATGAAGAGCCTGGAGCTGCGTGGCCTCACCCAGGACAACCGCCGCAGCTGGACATGGCCGTGGCGTACCGCCCTCTGGGCGCGTTTCCACAATGAAGCCAAAGCCTACAGCATGGTGCAGCACTACATCCGCTATAACGTGCTCGACAACCTCTTCGGCGACCATCCGCCCATGCAGATGGACGGCACCTACGGCATGACCGGCGGCATGAGCGAAATGCTCATCCAGAGCCATGCCGGCGTCATCGACCTCCTGCCCGCCATCCCTTATGCCTGGAAAGACGGCAGCGTGCGCGGCATCCGCGCCCGCGGCAACCTCACGGTCGATATGCAGTGGAAGAACGGCCAGGTAACGAGCTTCAAGCTCACCACCACCACGCCGGACCCCGCCCCCGTCACCGTCAGGTTCAACGGCAAGCGCGCCCGGATTACCCCCGACGTGGTAAAGTAAAGGCGCATCTGCCACTACTTTCTTCCAGCATGCGGAGCCCCCCTACTCCGCATGCTTTGTCTTTATTTATGATTGACTCCCGCGCGGGGCTGTGGCATGATACAGGCACTATGTTAAAAGGAATTTCCCCCGTTGTATCCCCCACCCTGCTCAAGATTCTGGCAGAGATGGGGCATGGTGACGAGCTCGTCATTTCCGATGCCCATTTCCCGGCACACACCTTCTGCAATACCGTGGTGCGCGCCGATGGTCTGGGCGCAGATACGCTGCTCAAGGGCATCATCCCGCTGTTTGAGCTGGACAGCTACGCCACCCCCGTCATCATGATGGAAGCCGTGCCCGGCGACACCCTCGACCCCAGCGTGGAAGCCAAGTACCGCGCTGCCATGGGCTATGAAGGCACCATCGAACGCGTGGAGCGCTACGCCTTCTACGACCGCGCCAAGCAGGCCTACGCCTGCGTCATCTCCGGCGAAACCGCCAAGTATGGCAACATCATCATCAAGAAGGGTGTTACGCCCATCTGCGACTAATGTACCGCATCTGCAAGAGCATCGAGCTGGAGAGCGGGCACCTGCTCTCCAAACACCCCGGCAATTGCCAGTTTCCGCACGGGCACACCCGCAGCGTGGAACTGGTGTTTGCCGCAGAAACGCTCGACGAGCACGAAATGGTCATGGATTTCAAGGCCATCAAGGAAATGATGGGGGCATTTCTGGAGCAGTTCGACCACGCACTGTGCATGAACACAGCCGACCCGAACTACGAGAAGTTCCGCGCCATTTATGGTGACCGCATCATCCCCTTTGAACAGCATGACCCCACCAGCGAAGCCATGGCCCGCGTGGTGTATGACCACGCCGCAGCCGCGTTAAAGCGAGCCCAGGCAGGCAACTGCAGCTACCCGGTACGCGCCTGTGTGCGACTGGAGCGTGTGCGAGTCTGGGAAACCAGCAGCAGCTGGGCCGAATACGAAGCCTGATTACAAAAAAATCCCCCGGTACTCAACCGGGGGATTTTTTTGGGGTCTGTTTCAAATCTGCTGGTAAAAATAGGTAAAATAGAGCATACTTGAGGGTATAGAGTTAGGATGGCTATGAAGCAGATATTCTCTATGCCCCATTGAGAACAAATGCTTAACCAAGTGCTTGCACCTGCTAC
>CAJGCV010000182.1 GCA_904501915.1 uncultured Akkermansia sp.
CCCTCACGCTGGCAATCCTCCGCAGCCTTACTCAGCCGCTCCATACGCTCCTGGCGGTCCATCACCGCACGCCGGTCCGCAGCAGACCGCAACCGCGCAATCTCCTCCTGCACCTTAGCATTTCTTAACAGCCGGCTAGCACCACTCTCCGCACTCTTCTCCCCGCAGCCATACGCCTTCATATACGCAGCAGTTCCCGAAACCCCGCGTACCACCAGCCTGCAGAACTCACTCTGCTGCTCATTCAGCACAGCCATCACAACCTCCCTCCCTGCTGCACACGCCAGCGGCGCTCCCACTCATCCACCACCCTGGCGTAAAACACCTGCATGGAATCCGCCAGGTTAGCCCCCTTGCGAGTCAACCGCCACACAGCAACCCGCCGGCGGTAAAAATCCTTCTGAACATCACAGCGCACCATCCCCTTAGTCTCCAGATACCGCAGCGTCCGGTACGCTACCGTCTGAGAGAGACCACCCATCCGCACCAACTCGCAGCATTCCATACCCTCCGGCGCACGGCGCAGCACCATCACAGCCACCACAGCCGGCGCACTCAGCCGCATCCGCAGCATCACCGTAGCCATCGACAAAAAATCCAGATTCTCACTCATCTCACCCCTCCCCCTTCATCTCCTTGAAAAACTTCTCCCTCTCCGCGTCACTGAGCACACCGGCACACCGCTTCACCTCGCAGCCCGGCGTCTTCACCACCCCGCTGCGCTCAGCATCCCCACTTCGCACTTCGCACTTCGCACCTCGTACCTTCCTGGGCTTCCAGCCAGCCCACTTGCGCCATCGCTCAGCATGAGAAAGCACATCCTCCAGATCATCGAAAAACTTCCGTTGACCACGCGGAGCATAAAACTTCCCCTCAGCCAGGCGAGAGTCCTTGAAATATGCCGTCAGCAGCTCCGCACTCTGTACCGCCGCCGGGCAACGCAAGAAAGCTGCCTTCGCCGCCTTCAGCACATCCGGCGCCAGGTAAAGGCTCCGGATGGCACTCGGGTGCGCCTGGCACAGCGCCGCCAGCCACTGGCGAAACCCCTCATCCTTCACATCAGGGGTGGGGGCAGGTTCAGCCGGTGTCGCGCTATTAAGCTCCGGTATACCAGCACACCCTTCTTTACTACATATATATTCTCCCTCTCCCTCTGGTGACGCACTTGTTACACTTTTTGCGTAACACGAGCCTTTGTCCCCTTGCCGCTCACGCATGGCCGCCATTCTCGCCTGACTCTCAGCACGTTTCTTTGAACTCTCGCCATTGTGCTTAGCAAAATCCATCACCCGCACAAAGCCCTCTGCATCCACAGCGGCCCACTCCAGCTCGCAAAACGCACGCGTGATACCCCCTTTGCCAATTAACGCATCCACGTCTCCTTCCGTCAACTCCGTTGACCCATTGGCACAGTAAGTATCCAGCCAGCAGAACCAGCGCACAGCGTAGCCCAGAGCCTCCATCCGGCAGACCCCGAGCAACCGCGCCAACCGGAAAATCTTCGGACTCTCCGGCAGCGTCACCTGCACCTTAATCCAGCTCGCCATAACAGTACAACCTTAATTTAACCTGCAATTTCCCAAAAGCAACACGCAGCGCGAAGATGCACATCACAAAATTGCCAGCTTCCCTTTGCCGCCACTCTCCAACTCCCGGAGCAATCTTCTCTCGCTTCTATCCCACGCCACAAGGCAGCTTGCCGCATTCGGAGCAGCTGCAGGCGACCCATCCAGGTGGCAGAATCGAACACGCCCACGCAGCATGAACAGATACCGCGCCGTTTTCAGCACAGCATCCTGGAACCATCGCGTATCAGGCCGCATGAACACAAGCGCCAACCCTGGGCCATTATGCTCCGCCATGCGCTCCATGAACGCAGCAGCCTCCCGCCCGTAAGGTGGATTGCACCATACCCGGTCGCTCCACGGAAGCTGCAGCCCATTATCCTCCACCGTGTAATTCAACGATGCACAGTCCCACGGTCTGCCAACCGCAGCGCACGGATCCAAATCAAACGGCCCCAGCATCTCCAGCATCCACGGCGGAGTCAGCCACGTTGTAGTGCTTCGCTCCGTCTTTCTTGTATTAAAATCACTCATCCCTGAAAAGAATCGCTAGAATTAACCCAATGAAAATACACGTCTCAATCATACCTTATCCTCAGAAACCTTCTTGAACTCAGCAGGAACAGACTCCCATAACTCCCAAATCAGATTCTGCACATCAGCAAGCGTGCACACCGTTCTGGGGCTCACAGAGCGAGCCCACACATGCACCCATCGCTCGTCATGATACCGCTCCACATACTCATAGTGGTAAATCTCCATCCGGATATCATTACCAAAATCCTGCTCCAACTTAACAGCGCAATCGTTATTCAGCAACCGTTTAAGCGGCACCAGGCGGCAAAAAATCTCGCTCTCGATAATCTCCTGGGGCATCTGAACAATCATCGGCATATATGTCTTCATTTCTTTCCTTTCTTTCTATCCTGGTACAACC
>CAJGCV010000183.1 GCA_904501915.1 uncultured Akkermansia sp.
CAACAATCTGAATTCTAAAGAAGGAGGAAGCAAACACATGAAGAGAATCTTCAACAAGCGGCTGCTCAGCTTTCTGCTGGCACTGCTGATGGTTCTGGAGATGGCACCCCTGTCTGCCGTGCATGTCCACGCAACAGAAGGCGACCATACAGACCTGTCCATTGACTTCAACTATCAGAGTGAATTCGCAGATGCACAGTCTGCGCTGCTCCATGAAGCCAATCAAGGATTTACCAGCGAAGAAATCACCAAGGCTCAGGCTGAGAGCTTGGCCTGGGTCCAGATTTACGATGGCGACCTGAAGAGAGAGGGCGGCAAGTTCCGCGAGGTCATGGAATCCAGTGACCCCGATGAGAAGTACATCGTCCTGTCCCAGGATGTGGACCTGCGCTACGGAAGCGGCGAGTGGGAGCCCATCAAGGTCACCTCGGACAAGGTGCTGGATCTGAACGGTTTCACCATGACCTGGTGGGACAACACCAACAAGGTAGACAGTTCTTACCATGATTGGCAGTCTACCAACATCTATGACCACTACCTGGATAAGTATTTCATCTATATCCAGGAAGGTGCTACCCTGACCATCATTGACTCCAGCGCCCCTGTCAACGGCTATGATACCGGCAAGGGCACCGGTAAGATGGAGTCCGCCGCACAGGTCATTGATGCCTATGAGCAGCAGCTGGACTACTACACCCACCGTGACCTGTTCGTGGTCAACGGCAATCTGGTCATCTACGGCGGCACCTTCCAGGCTGGCCGTCAGAAGGACCAGTACAAGAGCAATTTCACCTGGGACAAGCTGGCGGACTGCCTCGGCAAGACCCTGGACCTGGGTCTGAGCATTGCCGAGTATGCCACCGGTCTGGATGCTGCTACGGCTGCCATGAAGGATGTGGAAGCCGATATTGCCAACCGGAAACCCGCCCAGGGTAACACCAGCAATACCGGCGAAAACGGCACCACTGACAGTGCTACCCAAAAGCCTACAGGCCAAGGTGGCACCCAGAACCAGACTGTGGATACCCCCGCTTCTGCCGGTTCCACGGACAATACGCAGGATCGTGCCCAGACTGTTGGTGAGCGTACCGGAACAGACACTACCAACAACAACACCAACAACAATCAGACCGGCGGCTCCGCAGCCCAGACCGGCGGCCAGAACCAGGCCAACGGCAAGGGCACTGCCAAGGAGGACAAAAACTCCCTGATCGCAGCGGAGGAAAAGAAGGTCGTTGCCGCAGCCATGGACAAGGAAAAGCTCATGGACATGTGGGACAAGGGCGCGGATGTGGTTAATTCCATCGGCAGCATGCTTGGCAACGCCGAAGGCACCCGTACCACCCAGACTATCTGGGGTACTGTGGCCAAGGTGAATACCAGCGGTACTCTGGTGGTTTACAGCGGCACCCTGCAGGGCTATGGCGCTTCTCCCAACCTGCGAAACGCCACCATTGAGATTGTACGTCAGGGTCTGCATGACAATTCCGAGGACAAGCAGAAGAACGATGGCGGTCGTGCCTATATCTTCGGCGGCATCGTGGAAGGCTACTCCGGTGCAAACTGCTTCAACTTTGTCCGGGCACCCAAGGGTACCCAGACCGGTGCTGCCCAGGCGTTCCATTTCTGGGCTGAGGGCCATGATGTTACCCAGTTTGAGTATCTGGAAAGCACCTGGACCGGTGATTATAAGATGAACGGTGAAGTGGTATGGTCCGGTACCATCGAGTATCCCTACACCTATGAACTGGATGCCTCCGAAACCAACAACATGGAGATTCTGCACTATGAGAATCAGGACGATTTCGTTAAGAATCCCAACCTGGATCCCATCCCCATCGATACCTCCAATGTTGTGGTTCGCGGCGGTACCTTCCGTACCTATTCCGAACTGACCAACCAGGGCATCCGTCTGCCCTACATGAAAGAAATCGATTCCACCGGTGAGAGTATGACATTTGTCAAATTCACCGGCACCTCCGGTTCCGTGAACCTGGGTCTGGAATCCTTCGGTGAGGATATGATCCGCGACGGTCGTATCCAGCTGGTGGATGTCTACGGCGACGGCACCCTGGTCCTGATGGACGAGACCGTGGACGAAGCCCATCATCCCGCAGGCCTGAAGCACTACCGCCTCTACTGCGGCGACACCGAGCTGCGCCACATCCGCTATCTGGATGTGTATCCCATGAATGCCGGCGCAAACTCCACCCATTCCTTCTCCCTGCAGACCTACTACGGTCAGACCAACCTGAGCAACATCAGTACCTGGAACACGGAGAATGACGAAGAGAACCTCCACACCGCTCCCTTTGCCGGTGACGAGTACTTCTTCGACTACGAGTTTGATGCCCGTGATGCCCGGGACTACTATGTCATGCCCAACCTGAATGGTCAGATCTACGATACCAGCATGCAGGATTCC
>CAJGCV010000184.1 GCA_904501915.1 uncultured Akkermansia sp.
AGGCATCAACGGAAAGCGCTTGACCGCATACGGCGGTGTGATCAAGGACGCCCGGGCAGCTCTGGACTTTTCCGATGAGCTCCAGGACGAGCAGCAAGACGCTTGCGGCGGCTGCGCAAACGCGGCGCTGCAGCGCGTGATATACCGGTGGTCATTCGCCTCGAACACGTACGAACGCTTTGAGAATATCGTGACCGCAGCGCTGCC
This sequence comes from uncultured Akkermansia sp., assembly GCA_904501915.1. Taxonomy (GTDB): domain Bacteria; phylum Verrucomicrobiota; class Verrucomicrobiia; order Verrucomicrobiales; family Akkermansiaceae; genus Akkermansia. The sequence continues at coordinate 208 of CAJGCV010000184.1, forward strand.
CAGGATCGCGCCGGGAGCATAACCGATCATCAAAAATGCACCGAAACATTAAGTTTTGGTGCGTTTTTTGATTGAAAAAGTATAGGAAACTTAACTTTTCCACAGCTTTTCCACAGCTCCGGGGATCTGAAGATCCCGGGATCCGGCAAGACCCGGGATCCTGATTGGTTGCCCTGGCTGACCGCGTGTGCCCCGCCCACCCACCCGCGCAGGCAGACGCCTGCGCCAATCAGTTCAAAGCGCCGGCACGCCCGGTGCGCGCCGCTGCCGCCGCCGTGACCGCGGGCGGCTTGCTTTCCCTGGCGGGATTGGTCGCAATAGCCGGTGTTACACAAAACCGGTGTTTTGTACAATCGCGTGCGCTCGCGGGCTCGCTCCCGCGACTGCAGAGCCCCTACCGGGGTACAAAACATAGGTTTTGCGCAAGCCCCGGCTCAGTTCAAAGCGCCGGCAGGCTACACCCGAGCGCGAGTCCCCCGCCCGCCTTCGCCCCACCCTACCACCCTTCGCTCCGGCGGGCGGTGCCCTTTGGAGCGTTCCGCTGTATCAACCCTGGAACCCGCGAGGGGTTCCGGGGCTGCTATCAGCGGCTCCAGAATGAAACCTCTGGTTTCGGAAAAGCGGGGACGAACAAATCGCGTGCATGGTTTATGATAGAATACAGCAGCCGCCGTGACCCTTTGGCGAGGGCACCTACACGCGGCTGCGGAAGCGCTTCTGCAAATGACCGCAGATCTGCGACCACCTCGTCTTATTCAGCAGCTGCGCAGCAGCCAAAGACGAGCCCGGCATTCCGGGCGCCATGCGGTCTTTTCAGCGTTCCCCGCTTTGCGGGCAGTCCCGGCAGCCGCGGCGCCGCGCAAACCACCGGCGCGCGCTCCCGGGGCTCCCGCTTCGCGGCAGGCAATCGCAGCCCCTTGATACCTATAGAAACAATTCAAATCTACTGCGACATCGAGGGGCAAGAGTGCGACACAGCCACAAGCAAAAAGCCCGGCTCGCCCGGGCATTTTTCGCTTGAATTGTTTACAAATTGCACTTGACTTTTGAGCGGTCATGTGCTATAATGTAGGTACCAAAAAAACAAGGGGCTGCGCCAACAGCCCCGGAAAGGCAGTAATACCACCCCATGTACGAAACCATTATACCAAAGACCTGCGGCTTTGTCAATAGCAAAATCGCAAAAGATGCCGGCGCGAATATCGCGCTACCAGTATCTGTCGAGATCCCGGGTGACAAGAAACGCCCGGCAAACAACCGCATAGCAGCCTGGGAAACCCACAAGGCTGCAAGCGCGAAGACCGCCGCGAAAATGCTGTCGGTGCATTACCGATACAAGCGGTGGGCAAAGCACGCCCAGGCGTCCGGAAACGATACCCAAGCCTGGGAATATCTTCAAGTGTCTAACAAGTTCTTTGAGAGGGGGCAACGCATGTACAACTGCGCAAATTTCATTCTTCACGGCAGGTGCCCGGACTGCGGGCGCACGCACACAAGCAGCGCAATGCTCTGCAGGGATCGAGTGTGCCCTACCTGCAACTGGCGTCTTTCGCTGCAGCAAGCATGCGAGATGCAGCAGGCGCTTGCATACATAACCGACCTTGATCAATACAAGGCAGCCTTTGTGACCCTTACGCTGCGCAATTGCGCCGTTGAAGATCTCAAAGGCACCCTGGAGCTCATGGCTACCGGGTGGAACCGCATGCTTGCACGTAAGCAGCCAAAGATCCTCTTCAAGGGGTGGGCGCGCCGCGTGGAAATCACGTACAACAACAAGGCGCATACCTTCCACCCCCATTACCACGCGATATTCCTGGTACCGGCAGGCGCAGCGCAAGACGCTGCAGCCATGCACGCAATGATCCGGGATCTGTGGCGCAGCGCGCTGCGCATCGATTACGATCCGGTGACAGACTTTCAATGGATCGAGGATCTGACCGCAGGCGGGCAAGACGAGAACGCGACCCCGGAGCTGCACAAAGCAATCCTGGAAACCTTCAAGTACACGATTAAGGATGATGCCATGGGGCAAATGCCTCTTGATACCTTTCGCGCCTTTGTGGAAGGCATCAACGGAAAGCGCTTGACCGCATACGGCGGTGTGATCAAGGACGCCCGGGCAGCTCTGGACTTTTCCGATGAGCTCCAGGACGAGCAGCAAGACGCTTGCGGCGGCTGCGCAAACGCGGCGCTGCAGCGCGTGAT
>CAJGCV010000185.1 GCA_904501915.1 uncultured Akkermansia sp.
ACAAATCGTTCTTCTTTTTATCGGTCAGTTCTGCCAGGCGGTGAACCAGATCCGCATCCCAGCCCGCCACAGCTTCCATGTCCGCTCGTAAATACTCCTCCAGATATTCCCGGGCCATTCGTATGGATTGTATGCGTAACCCGGCGGTTGCCAGAATGAGGTCGCATACCGCTTTTTCCGGTCGGGCTTCCATATAGGCATACCCTTGGGGTGTGCGGGAAAGCGTAACTCCTTCCGGATAGTATGCCTTGGGAACGCGGATATACTCATACTTCCCTGTTGCGTTCTCATACTCACGCCCCCGCACCAGGCAGGATGAGCGTATGGTATACACTCGCTCCGGAATGATGCCGTACCGTGACAGCACGCTTTCATACGAAACATATGAGGGTGCCAGCAGATGGTTTGCTATCAGCTCCCGGGAATAATCGTCCGGCGTGCATAAATAGAGATTACGCCTCAGCGATATCAACTCCCCCTGCTGCTCACGCCGCATAATATTTGCCTGGGCTGCTTTGTAGTGGGTCAACGCATTTTTCAAGACCCCGGCAGTAACAGGGACACACCCGAATTTCTTGCCTAGATTTTCCCGCATACCGATATGCTTTCCTTTTTAAGAGAATTAGCATTTTTTGCTATGTAAATCAAGTTAATTGTAGTTAAAATCACATTAATTGCTAAAATCGGCAGATTTGCGGGTCTGTCTCAGATTTACTGGTAGATATAGGCAGAGGCAGAAAATTCTTGGAAAAGTGGCTTTTTTGGGGGTAAATTCTCTTGGAAAAGTGGCAGAATACCCCCATTTTTCTCTTGGAAAAGTGGCAATCCTACATAATGATTATGCTTAACCGTAAGATAAACAATTATATACATAATTTCTGCAAAGAGACCTCAAAGGCGCTTCTTATTACAGGAGCCCGCCAGATTGGAAAAACCTATTCCATCCGGCAATTCGGGGCTCGCTTCAAGAGCTTCGTGGAGGTGAATTTTGTAGAGATGCCACAGGCTTGTGATATTTTCCGGAATGCAAGGAACAGCGAGGACATTCTGCTGCGTTTGTCGGCCCTGACCCATGCGCCTTTGCTGAAAGGTGAAACTCTTATATTTTTCGATGAAGTGCAGCTGTGTCTGGCAGCTATCACGAAAACAGACACGCGCCCACCTTCTGGTGGGCGCGTGTGGTTTTAAGCGGTTGATTTGCGGCGCAATCAGCAGTACTGGGTAAGCACATACTGCAGGATGCCGCCGGCGCGGAAGTATTCCTTTTCGATGGGGGTGTCGAGGCGGACGATGAGGGGCAGCTCGAAGGGTTCGGCACCGGTGGGTTGCACCAGGAGGGTGGCGGCGCTGCGGGGGGCCATGTCGTTGTTCAGGCCGATGATGGAGAAGCGCACGTCCTTGAGGTCCTTCACGCGGTCGTAGTCTGCCGGGTTGGCAAAGTTGAGCGGCAGCACGCCCATACCGATGAGGTTGCTGCGGTGGATGCGCTCGAAGCTCCTGGTGACCACGGCCTTGACGCCGAGGAGGTTGGTGCCCTTGGCAGCCCAGTCGCGGCTGGAGCCCATGCCGTAGTCCTCGCCACCGATGATGATGGTGGGCACGCCGTCCTTCATGTAGGCCATGCCGGCATCGTAGATGAAGGTGGGGGTGCCGCAGGGAGTATCGATGGCGGTATCGGGGGCGCTGACGGCGGAGCTGCCGAAGTAGAGTGTGTAACCGCCCTCAACCCCGGCGGTGAGCAGGTTCTTGATGCGCACGTTGGCAAAGGTACCGCGGGCCATGACGAGGTCATTGCCACGGCGGGAGCCGTAGGTGTTGAAATCGCGGCGTTCCACGCCCTGGGCGCTCAGGAACTGACCGGCAGGTGCGGTGGGCTTGATGGCACCGGCGGGGGAGATGTGGTCGGTAGTGACGCTGTCGCCGAAGATGCCGAGCGGGCGGGCGTTCACAATGTCGGTGATGTCGCCCTTGCGGCCATCGAAGCCATCGAAGAACGGCGGGCGGTGAATGTAGGTGGAATCGGCATTCCAGGCGAAGGTTGCACCGGTGGGGGCGCTCACGCCATCCCACTCCGGCACATGGCCGGCGTAGCAGGCGGCATAGTCTGCCGGGGTGGCAGCCTTGGCCTGGGCGGCGGCACTTTCCTCACCGCTGGGCCAGATGTCGCGCAGGTAGACGGCGGAGCCATCGGCAGCGGTGCCGATGGGGTCGGTTTCCATGTCGATATCCACGCGGCCGGCCAGGGCAAAGGCGATGACGAGCGGGGGAGACATGAGGAAGTTAGCCTTCACGTGCGAATGGATGCGGGCTTCGAAGTTTCGGTTGCCGGAGAGCACGGAGCAGGAGACGAGGTTGTGTTCCACCACCGCTTCCTCGAGCGCGGCGTTGAGCGGGC
>CAJGCV010000186.1 GCA_904501915.1 uncultured Akkermansia sp.
CAAAATGATGAAAACAAAAAAGCCCCGGCTCCCCGGGGCTCTTCGTTTTACTTGTTCGCGGCCTTGTAGGCGGTGAACAGCGTTCACTTTCTTTACGCGTTAACTTTATTTTTGCGGTGAACAGTGTTCACTATCGTGCCGCGGCACGTTGTTAAAAACGCTTTTAGTTTCTGTGCGCGCACACTTGGTGAACGGTGTTCACTTTCTGTGCGCGCACATTTTAAGTTCTATAAATTCTTGCTCAAAATTGTGTTTACTTCGTTAAGCATAGGTATGACACCACGCAGCACTTCAAGCTTTTTTTCGGCCTCTAAAGCTCTTCTTTTCCATTCGCTGTATGATGGCTCTCCGGGCATTGTTTGTGTGTCTTCATCGCCGCTCAGTAGCCAACTTACCGAAACATTTAATTCTTGAGCAAGGGTGATAAGATAGTCATTTTTTGGCGTTGAAACTCCGTTAACATACTTAGACATAGTTACCTCCGTTATCCCTAACGCGGCTGCAATGTCTTTAGCCTTGCGGCCACTTCTCTCTACAGCAAGAGAAATTCTTGTAGAAATTTCCTTTTTCTTTAAGTTTTTGCTTGCCATATACTTTCCTTTATGTTTAACTTTGTCTGTGCCCGCACAGTATGTGCGCGCAAATTATACCAAACATGCCATGAACACGCAAGCCGAAACAATTGACAAAACTTGGTTGAATCTAAGGGGTTACACCGTAGCTGCCGCAGCTAGACGCATCGGGCGCAGTTGTAGCCATGTGAATCGGGTATTGAACGGTAAAAGAGAAAGCGCAAGCACCAAAAGGGCTTTGCAGCTTCTGCCCCTTCGCCCAATGAATTGGCGCGAGAAAATCACCCATTAACCAGCACCATGAGCCAAAACACACACAACGAAAGCCAGAGCGGCGGCGGTTGCGGCTGCCTGATTCTTCTCTTGCTCTGCTGGGCGTTACTCTTCCGCAGCTGTGCCACAGAGCTGGTGCGTGACATCTCTGCCGCCTGGCATTCTGGCAAAGCAGCAAACAGATAAACCACCGCCATGATTCAACTCTACACCGGAGACAGCGCAGAGCTGGAAGAGCTCAAGACAGGCTGGTGGCTGCTGAAGCACCACCAGAAAAACAGCTGCACCCTCTTGCGCTTCTACCCCACACGGGAAGCAGGGGAAGCCGCGCTTGCCTACCTTGAAGCCAATGGCACACTGCCCCCGCACCCGGAAGATGACCCGGAAGACGATATCCCTTATTGATTCCCATGCCCCCGAAAAAGCAACAAGTAACCCTGCAGGCATCCGGCTGCTGCGCTTTCCTTCTCGCCCTTCTCGCCCTCTTCGGTGCCGTCTGTCTGCTCCACCTCATTCTCCCCTTTATCCTTCCTTAATCCTCACCCCATCACTGCCTATGTACCACGCAATCAAACAGCACCCCGATGAGCTGAAGGAAAAAGCCCGCGCTGCTGCCACCATCCTGGGGGCGGCAAAGCAGGCTGCCATCCGCATCAGCTATACCAAATTTCTCACCCGCTTGAAGAAAAAAGCGGCCGACAACACCCTCTCCGAAAAGGGGCTTGCCGGCCTTGCCTTCCTGGAATATGCCCGGATAGCATGCCCCACCGACTCTGCTCTGGTGGAGTTCCTGCTCTTCTCCTGGATGCAGGTGGCAAAATCCATGAACGCCGGCGCCCTCACCATGGAAAATGAAGCCGTATCAGACACGGTGGTGGGCGTCTTCATGTTCGCCGGAATTAAGCTCAAAGTAACCCACTAACCCCACAGCCACCACCATGCTTGATGACCTTCTTGACCTGCTGCGCGTGCTCTTCTATCTGCTCGCCTTTGCCTTCTTCATGATGGCGCTTCCCTTCATCATCTGCCATGTGGCAGAGCACTGGGACGACCCGCCTTATCCCTACAGCGGCTTCACCCCCGATTGCCCCACATGGGAAGAGCCGGAAAATACCCTGCCGCCTACAGATGTGCAATCCACCTGCTGCACAGATGACCTGTGATTCTGCCCCATAACCGCCCGCCATGTCCACCGCAAGTGACACTTTCACCCCCGAAGAGCTGGCCATCATCCAGGCGCTGCGCTGCTGCCCGGAAAGCCGGCTCGGGCGTGAGTTCCCGCCCACGGCGGAGCTGTCACTTGCCAGCGTGGCGCTGCTGCTGGGCCTGCACCCTGCCGCAGCCCGGCGGCTACTCCGCCGGGGGCTGTCTGCCCTTTCCCTGAG
>CAJGCV010000187.1 GCA_904501915.1 uncultured Akkermansia sp.
TACCCCGCTCCGAAGTCCCGAAGAACTTCATCCCGGCGCAGGCCACGGCACGCGTCACGACCTTTTCCTTCCCTCTCTTTATCCTCTCCGGCGCCCCGCCTGGCAGGTTGTTAAAGCCAGTGAGCTGCATTTCTGCCGCCCTCGGCGCCTCGGAAAGTCATACTTGGAAAATTGCCTCGCCCGGCGTGGTGAGCACCCTCGTGCTTCCCCTTTCGGGCTGCCCTGTAGCAGGGCGTGGGCGGAGTTTACCAGAAACCTCATTTCACGTCAAGCGTATTTTTGAGATTTTTTGTGCAGTATCTTTCAGCCCACCACCTAAGTGCCGCGTTTTCGTGCAGGTTAGAGCAGAAAAATAATTTTATTCTTTTCTGCACCCGCCTCCCGGGAGTACAAAAGCCCAGCCTTTTTTATAAGGCGGGGCTGATTATTGAGTTCCGGATAGGATTTTCACAGCAGCTCGACTCCACGCTGGCGCATCCACCAGGCATTTTTCATCCGAGCAAGAAGCCCCGTTTTTGAAGCGGGACTTTGTCAATTTGTCTGCCAGATTAAAAATCAGTCACGTCATGCAGGATGAGATGCTGTTCAATTTTCTGATCGCTGGTAATGGGAAGCGAAATGATGGTTTCAATATCATCATCGAGGCTGAAAAGCTCTTTTTCAAATGCCAGGGATCCACCCAGCACCTCGCGGACAGGCAAACGATACAAACAGACAAAACGATGGTTGATTCCGGGATTCAGCTTTACGCTAAGCAAATCGCTCTTTTCTGATTTGTAACGGATGGAATCCTCCACATCATATTCCTTCCCCTTTTCAGAACGGAACACCGGAGTCTGAAAATGAACCGGATCATTCCCATTATTCTGCACACACCCCTGAATAAGGAGCAAGACCTGTCCTTCCATAGCGACATACGATTCTACCCCGAATTGACAATCTGGCAGTGAGAGAACCTTAGTCAGTTTAATACTGGAAATCTCACAATACATTTGACCATTCATGAATCCCTTCGAGGATTTCGCATCAACCTTTTCCGCGGGAAGTTTACTGATTTCCTCACCCAATGTAGATGCAGCGGCTTCAGCAGCAAGGCCACACGCACCCAAGACCACGACGACTGATGCAGCCAATCCCTTCATTTGCTTCTTCATAAAAAGAGAGATGTTTATTGGAATATATATTAGAGACGAGCATACACCCGTTCATACAGTAAAACCTGTATAAGTCTAATGCAAAGCAGTCATTTGTCAATCATATTCTCCTGAATACAGCAGCCTTCCTCTTCACCTCCTCTCATGGCAAAATATAAAAAACCCCTGTGCGCCGAAACGCACAGGGGTTTCCAAATAATTCAACTCGCGAACTCCAGTTATTAGCGGGAGTAGAGCTCAACGATGAGCTGCACGTTCACGATGGGAGCAATCTCCTCAACAGAGGGGATGCGGGTCACCTTACCGGTGAGCTTGGCGGTGTCAACCTCCAGCCAGTCGGGGGTGGTGGCGCTGGCGGCAAGCTCAACAAAGCGATTGGCCAGAGCCTGGGAGCGAGCCTTGGCAGCAACGCTGATAACGTCGCCAGGCTTGCAGCAGTAGGAAGCAATGTTCACCTTCTTGCCATTTACGGTCACGTGGCCGTGGGACACCATCTGGCGGGCAGCGGCGCGGGTGGTGGCAAAGTTGAGGCGGTAGATGATGTTGTCGAGGCGGGTCTCCAGAAGCTGCAGGAGGATATCGCCGGTCACGCCGCGACGGCGGGAGGCTTCCTCATAGTACTTGCGGAACTGGCCTTCGAGCACGCCGTACATGAAGCGAAGCTTCTGCTTTTCGGCAAGCATGATGCCGTAGTCAGACTTCTTCTTGCGGCCGGCGCGGGCACCATGCTGACCCGGAGGGAAAGGACGGCGGGCAAAAGCCTTGGAGGCACCGAAGAGTTCAACGCCGAAACGGCGGCTGATCTTGGCGGTAGGACCTGTGTAACGAGCCATAATGTTCTGTTATCTTTCTTGGTTTAAGTTAAACGATTAGGCGCGACGAGCCTTGGGAGGACGGCAACCGTTGTGGGGGATGGGGGTCACATCAGCGATGGAGGAAATCTCCAGACCGATGGCCTGCACGGCACGCACAGCGGACTCACGACCGGAACCCGGTCCCTTCACGCGAACCTCGACCTCCTTGAGGCCGTGGCCCATGGCCTGACGGCAAGCGTCCTGGCATACAACCTGA
>CAJGCV010000188.1 GCA_904501915.1 uncultured Akkermansia sp.
CAAGTATTTTGTCCGTACATTCTTGACATTACCCCGCCGGGGCAGTATGATACACAACAACAAACCAACACATAGAAACACACACGATTATGGGACTTCTTCAGAATCTTGCCGCTATCGCCATCCGCAACAAGGTCATGGCCAACCTGCGCGCCAACTGCCCGGAGGGCATCAAGACCGAGCTTGAAGCCCTGCTGGGTAACAAGGAGGCAGTAGCCGTCATCCAGAAATTCGTGACCGATGCCATGAAAGGCGGCGGCAAAATCCAGGCCGAGGCGGTGACCACCCTGCCCTTCCCGGCTGAAATTCAGGAACTGCTGGCTTCCACGCCCAAGCTGGTGACCTATCTGGTGCTTGCCGCCCGCATGGCTGGCAAGAAATAAGCATACAACGCCACTACCATGAGTACTCCTTTTAACCCCCTGCCGTTTGAACTGGAAGCCGGGGAGGGGCTGCTTTGGAGCGTCGATAAGATTCCGCATACCAGCACCCGCCAAGGGCTCATGTGGACCGGAAGCGCCCTGCTGCTGGTGCTGGCAGGCGTCTGTGCCGTCATGGATATTGCCGGCAATGCCGATGGTCTGCTGTACATGGCAGCCCTGCTGGTGGTGTTGTCCATTCTGGCAGCAGGAACAGCGGTGCACGAACGCAGCAGCGACCGCCGCATTGCCTACGCGCTGAGCAACCGACGCGCATTCATCGTGGAACGCCCTGCCAAGGCCGATGGCAAGCCCATCATTTTCTCCTTTGCGGTGCGCCCGCAGATGGTGTTCAAGTATCTTCGCCGCGGCAACGGAAACATGGATTACTATCTGGGCGAAGAAAAGCAGCACAAGGCCACCCTCCGCCGCGGGTTCATCAACCTGGCACCGGAGCAGGACCCTGCCTGCTTCTTCGAGCAACTGGGCGTCACCCTGCCTGCCAGGGGCGAAAAGCGCAAACCCATTGTCTACGAGCGCCCCTCTGCCCTGATGAAGAGCAATGTGTGGGGCAAGGCCTTTGCCCTCGTTCTGTTTGCTGTGGGCTTGTTCCTGTGCAGCGATGATGCCATCCTGTACCTGACCGGACAGGAAACTACCGCCTCCATTGTGGATTATGAGGAAGGCACCGAGAAACGCGGTCGCCGCGGGCGCCGCGAAGTGACCGTGTTCTACCCTGTTGTGCACTTCACTACCGCCGACGGAAGGGAATGCTATGCGTTGAGCCGCTATGGCTACGACAAGACCCCCGCCCACGAACCAGGCACAGAAATCCCGATTGTTTACGATGCCGCAGCCCCCGAGAATGTCACCATTAAGGATGATTCCATCCTCGTCACCCCCGGGCTCATGGCACTGGGCTTCCTGTGGATGGGATGGGGCCTGTGGACCCAATGGCGCACCCGCCGCGAATTCAGCAGGCAAAGCTACATCCTGGTGGATGTAAACACCCCCTGAGCCGGACACACACTTTACCCCTCGCCGCGCTGCCCCGGGTGAGCGCGGCGAAGCTGTCTTTACACATTGAGAATTCAGCGTTAAAATTTCAAATTTGCATTGACAAACGGGGGGATTGAGGGTATTCTCTGCGTCCCCGCTGATGCTGCAATACAAACAACGGAGGGCTGGGGGCTAAGCGCAGCACCTTCCAAAACCCCGTGTATCCTGCCGCAAGGTTACACACAACATATACAAAATACAATGATTAACGAACTCGTTACGAAGATGGTGGAAGCCGGTGTTCACTTTGGTCATCAGACCCGCAAGTGGCATCCGAACATGAAGAAGTACATTCTCACCCAGAAGAATGGCATCCACATCATCAACCTGGAAGAGACCGAGAAGTGCCTCGACAAGGCCAGCTCCTTCGTGGGTGAACTTGCCGCCAAGAACAAGAAGATTCTGTTCGTGGGTTGCAAGCGCCAGGCTCAGGAAGCCGTGAAGGAAGCCGCTGAGGCTACCGGCCAGTACTACGTGAACTTCCGCTGGCTTGGCGGTATGCTCACCAACATGGCCACCATCAAGAAGAGCATCGCTCGTCTTGACTACCTCGAGAACCTCGACAAGCAGCCCGAGTACAAGAGCATGTCCAAGAAGGAGCTCGCCGCTCTGGCCCGTGAGCGCGAGAAGCTGCAGCGCAACCTGCAGGGTATCCGCAACATGGGTGGCGCTCCCGACGTGATGATCGCCATCGGCGCTGACCACGAGGACATCGCTATCCGC
>CAJGCV010000189.1 GCA_904501915.1 uncultured Akkermansia sp.
ACTGGTTCGTATCAATGCTCAGGTAAGAGATTGGATGGCTGCAGGAATGCCCGAAATAGAATCAAAGAAAGTAGCATAAAATAGGTTCCGAAGGAACCCCATACTACCCTAGCCTTGGGGGTGAGGGTTTGGGAGAGGGGGGAAGTGGCAATGCACTTCCCCCTCTCCCAAGTCCTGCTACAGCATTGCCCAATTATGGGCAATGACGAACTACAAAATCGATTTTTTACAAAAAATCGAATCTTGCTCAAATTATAATTGACTTCGTAACTCGTAATTCCCTACATCTCCTTGAGCCACACGCAGAACGCCTGCGCCCATTTCAGCGAAATACCCGGCAACTCCGCCAGCTCCTCAGCACTTCGGGAGCGGATACCCGGCACCGTGTGAAAGCGCGCCAATAAAAGCTCCTTGCGGCGCGGAGTCATGCCCGGATACGCATCCAGGCGGCTCTCCCGAACACGCTTGCGCACCAGCAGCTCATTATAATTATTGGCAAAACGGTGCGCCTCATCACGCAGCCGCTGCAGCAGACGCAGCGCTCCGCACTCGTGGCTCAGCACCAGCGGTTCACTCTGCCCCGGCAGGTAAATCTCCTCATCTCGCTTCGCCAGACCCACCACTGGCATATGCTGCAAACCAATCTCGGCCAGCACCTGCACCGCGATAGCCAACTGCCCCTTACCGCCATCAACCACCACCAGATCCGGCACCATGATAGGTGCCTTACCCGCCAGCGAAAGCTCCTTCAGCCAGGCATAAGTATCCACCCCCTCCGGCTTATCAAAAAGCGCGCTGCTCTCATTCACAATACGCGAATACCGGCGGCGCACAACCTCCAGCATAGAGGCAAAATCATTCTGCCCATCCACTCCCTTGATGCGATACCGCCGGTACGCCGCATTATCCGGCCGTCCATTCGTGAACCGCACCATACTCGCCACAATGTGGTTGCTGGAGAGGTTCGAAATATCGAAACACTCCATCACCGCGGGAGGCTGCGGCATCCCCAGCGCCTCCGCCAGCTCGGTCAGGTCGCGGTCAGGGTCCACCGTCCCCGGCAAATCCGGCGCACGGCGCGCAAAGCGGCGGGCTGGTTCCAGCGTCTTGATGATATTCTCGCGCACATCGCGCAGACGCGCCGCCTGTTCAAAGTCCAACGCCTCTGCCGCCGCCATCATCTCCTGCGTCAGCGCATCCAGATGAGCCTGGCGTCCGCGCCCCTCCAGCAGCCCCAGTGCCGCATCAAACTGTGCGCGGTACTCCTCCTCAGAAATCCTGCCCACACACGGCGCCGAACAGTGCCGAATCTCATCATCATGGCAATGCCGGTACTGCTCCTCGCCCGGGTGACGGCAAGTACAGGTCCGCAGACGGAACCGGTGATTCAGCCACTCCACCGTCTCCTTCAGCGCCGTAGCATGCACAAACGGCCCGATATAGCGCGCGCCGTCATCCTTGCGCAGCCGCACCAGCGAAAAGCGCGGAAACGCCTCCTGGCGGCTCGCCCGCAGCAGATAATACCGCTTATCATCACGCATCTGCACATTATAATGAGGGCGGTACTCCTTAATCAACTTCTGCTCCAGAATCAGCGACTCCTGCTCATTGCGCACCTCATAATAATCAAAATCCACAATCGCAGCAATCAGCGCGCGAGTCTTCCCATTCTCCAGCGTCGCGCGCGACGGCGAAAAATAATTTGCCAGCCGCCGGTGCAAATCCTTCGCCTTCCCCACATAAATCACACCACCGCCCTCCCCCTTCATCAAATACACCCCGGGGCAGTGCGGCGTCAACCTCCACTTCTCCTTCAGGTTCACCTTCGCCATGCACGCATCATACCAAAACACCCTCCAAAAAGCAACTGCAGACAAACAACAAATCAGGCAACGCCATCTAAAACAGCCCACAGCAGCAGCCACGAAAGCATCTGGGGCGAGCAAACGGTCATCTTCCTTCCGATTCCCTCTTCCATCTCGCCGCAGGCGAAATTCTCTCGCAGCCATGCTGCGAAATTATCTCCCGCGCCAGCGGGAAATTCTCTCTGCGAAGCAGAAATTATCTCTATCACCTGCGCAGCGGGTGATAGATGATTACCCCTCTCACACGCCATAAGGCGTGTTTTCATTCTTCATGCGTAAACGCATGTTTGCGCTTTCACTCGCGCCA
>CAJGCV010000190.1 GCA_904501915.1 uncultured Akkermansia sp.
CAGAGCGGGGATCGCAAGCCGATTAAGACCTGGAGCCGCGCCTCCATGGTGATTCCGGATTTCGTCGGTCTCACCTTCCTGGTACACACCGGTAAGTCTTTCGCCACGGTATACGTGACGGAGAACATGGTGGGCCACAAGCTCGGCGAATTCGCTCCTACGCGAATCTTCAAGGCTCACGGTGGCATCGGCAAGAAGTAATAAGATTAACCGAAACTGAACCATGACCGCTGCTCACCTCAGCACCTGCCTTGTGACCCTGGCCGCTCTGGCTGCGGGTACCTGCGCCGGCGCCGGTGAGGGTGGAAATGGTGCTACGGACCGCAGAATCGACCAGCTGGAACGCCAGGTGGCCAGTCTCCGCGAAAGCTACATGCTTGCCCGGGCAGATGCTGATGAAGCCCGCAAGCAGCTCAGGGAGGTCAGCATGCGCCTCGAGGCGCTTGGTGGTGCCGCCCTGGGTGGTCAGGAGGAAAAGCTCATCGAGATTGCCTCCATGCTCGAATCCACCCGGAACGAGCTGGACGCCGTCCGCCAGAGCAGCCTCCGCCTCTCCAATGCCGTTGCCGAATTCAAGCGCAACGTGATTGTGGAGGATGAGACCACCGGCCAGGCGCTGGAGACCGCACTGCTCGAACTGGAGGTGGCCCTCGGCCTCCGCCAGAAACAGCAGAGCGAGCTGGATGGAACCATGGATGAGGCCAAGGTGCTCAGCATCGACTCCGAATCCGGGCTCATCGTCATCAATGCCGGCCGCGATGGCGGGGTGAAAGTGGGCATGCCCATGGAAATCTCCCGCGGCGACCAGGTCATTGCTGATTCGATGGTGACCGACGTACGCAAGAGCGTATCCGGGCTGTTGGTTCAGCGTCACCTCAACCCGGTGCTCAGCATCGCAGTGGGTGACCGCGTGTCCGTAAAAATAAACGACTAATTCTTCAACAAATATCCTAACATGGAAGTGAAAGCAGTATACAAGAATGCTCGCATCTCTGCGAAGAAGATGCGCGACGTAGCCGCCGCCGTCCAGGGTATGTCTGTAACCCAGGCTACCGACGTGCTGAGCTACACCCCCAAGAAGGGCGCTTATCTCCTGAATAAGACCCTGAAGGCCGCTGTGGCCAACGCCGAGAACAATAACGGTCTCTCCGCTGATGAACTCGTGCTCAAGAGCGTGATGGTGGACGAAGGTCCTACCTTCCGTCGTACGATGGCCCGTGCCCGCGGTTCCGCTAACATGATCCGCAAGCGCACCTCCCACATCACTGTCATCCTCGCTAACAAAGAGGCATAACCATAACAAACTAACATAACACTATGGGTCAGAAAGTAAATCCTATCGGCTTCCGTCTTGCCGTTACTAAAGACTGGCGTTCCAAGTGGTATGCTACGGGCAAGGACTATGCCACGAAGCTCCACGAGGACCTCAAGATCCGCAAGTTCATCAAGGACTACACCGCCGATCTCAACAAGGATCTCAAGGGCTCCACGCCTGCGATTTCCCGCATCACCATCGAGCGCGCATGGAACAGCGTCCGCGTGACCATCGCCACCGCTCGCCCCGGCCTTATCATCGGGCCCAAGGGCAAGAACATCGAGGAAATGACCGCCGCCCTCTCCAAGCTGTGCAGTGGCGCCCAGGTCAAGCTCGACATCATGGAAATCCGCCAGCCGGAGCTCGACGCTCAGCTTGTGGCCGAGAACATCGCCACGCAGCTTGAACGCCGCGTTTCCTTCCGCCGCGCCATGAAGCGCGCCGTGCAGGTGGCCATGGACTTCGGTGCCGAGGGTATCCGCGTTCGTTGCGCTGGTCGTCTGGGTGGTGCTGATATCGCCCGCGCTGAGCAGTACCGCGAGGGTAAAGTGCCGTTGCAGACTCTGCGCGCCCCGATTGATTACGGCTTTGCCGAAGCCCGTACCCTGTACGGTATCATCGGCATCAAGTGCTGGATCAACAAGCGCCCCGAGGTTGCCGGTGCCCCGCAGATGGGTGGCCGTCAGAACCGTCCGCAGCGTCCCCGCCGCGATTCCCGCCGCGACGCCTAATGTCTAACACGAAACTTTAAACAATAGGAGAATAAGACTATGCCTTTAATGCCCAAACGTATTAAGGACAACCACCGCAAGATGCACCGCGGCAACCGCGG
>CAJGCV010000191.1 GCA_904501915.1 uncultured Akkermansia sp.
GCTGATGCCGGTTTTTCAGAAGCCGCTCATCCAGCACACCATGGACCACTACCTGCGCAGCGGGGTGACGGAGTTCATGGTGAATATCTCCTGCCTGCCGCTCATGTGGGAACGCGCATTCCCGGAGCCGGTCTACCGGGGTTGCCCTGTAAGTTTCAGCGAGGAAGAAACTCCGCTGGATTCCGGTGGCGGGGTGAAGAAAATCATGCCTTGGGTGAAACCCGGCGAGCCTCTGCTGGTACACAATGGTGATATCCTGACCGATATTCCGGTGGCGGATTTGCTGGCAGAGCACAAGCGCCGTGGTAATCTGGTGACGCTGGCGCTGCGCAGTGTGGATGGTAAGCGGAATGTGGGCTTCGATGAAGAAACCGGTGCAATCACCGATATGCGCCACGCGCTGGGGGTGAATCCCGGCACACACCAGTTTGCCGGCGTTTACCTCATGGAGCCTGAAGTGGCGGAATTATTCCCGGAGGAAGATACTTTTTCCATCGTGCCTGTCTGGCTGGAGCTCATCAAACAAGGTCGTGTAGGCGGCGTGGTGTTCGACTGGGCCAACTGGCACGAAATCGGTTCTCCCGCAGGCTATGTGGATACCATGATGGAACTTACCAGCCGCGAGCGCATTCACCCCACAGCAAGCATTGCTCCCGGGGCAGACCTGGGTGAGGACTGTGTGGTGGGGCAGGATGCCGTTATCCCCGCCGGTGTGGTCATGGATGACTGCATCGTGTGGCCACGCACTCATGTGGCTCCGGGTACTTACCGCCGCTGCATTATGACCCCGCGCATTGTGGTGCAGGGCTGATACCCGGCCTGGTTACGGCGAAAAAGCACCTGCTTGCGACGGGCTCATCAGGAAAATTATCCGGGCGAGCAGAATTTGCTTCCATTGGCGCGGGGGGCGTGGTAGAATCTGGCAGCGTGGGTGGACTGTACCCGCATCACGAGAATTTTTAACTAATACCAATAGAAACTATGGCTATAGACCCCAAACTGCTTGAGGAGCTCGAGACTCGCCAGAACAAGGTGAAGTATGCAGCTTCGCAGGAGAAATATGATGCCCGTCACGCCAAGGGCGACTGGACGGCACGCGAACGCATTGCCTGCCTGTTCGACCAGGGCTCATTCACGGAAATCGGCATGCATACGAAGCATCATTGCAGCAATTTCGGCATGCTGAACAAGGAAATTCCCGGTGATGGTATCGTGACTGGTTTCGGTCTGGTGAATGGTCGCCCGGTGGCTGCTGCCTCTGCCGATTTCCTGGCGCAGGGCGGTTCCCTGGGCTACATGCATGCGCAGAAGATTTGCGACGCCCAGCAGTATGCGCTGAAGGCCGGTATGCCCATCATCCAGATTAATGACTCCGGTGGTGCCCGCCTGCAGGAGGGCGTGGAATCCCTCACCGGCTTTGCCAACGTGTTCTACAACAACGTGGCCGCCAGCGGTGTAGTGCCGCAGATTTCCCTGATTCTGGGACCCTGTGCCGGTGGTGCAGCCTATTCTCCCGCGCTGACCGATTTCATCATCATCCGCAAGGGTGGTGCTGCCGGTATGTACATCACCGGCCCGAAGGTGATTGAGCAGGTGACCTACGAGCAGTGCACCATGGAGGAAATCGGCGGTGCCGCCGTGCATTCCTCCGTGTCCGGCAACGCCCACTTTGTGGCAGAGACAGATGAACACGCCATCTCCATTGCCAAGCAGCTGCTGACCTATCTGCCCTCCAACAATGCCCAGGAACCCCCGCATGATCTGAGCCAGCCGCTCGACATTGCCCCGCAGGAGGGCATGAACGACATTATCCCCGACAGCAACAACACCCCGCTGGATGTGCAGAAGGTGATCGCCCGCCTGGTGGATGAAGGCAGCTTCCTGGAAGTGCATGCCAACTTTGCCGGCAATGTGGTGGTGGGCTTCGGCCGCATCTGCGGCGTGGTGGTGGGTATCATTGCCAACCAGCCTGCCGTGAAGGCCGGTTGCCTGGATATTGATGCTTCTGAGAAGGCCGCCCGCTTTATCCGCTGCTGCGATGCCTTCAATATTCCGCTGGTGAACCTGGTGGACGTGCCCGGTTTCCTGCCCGGCAAGCAGCAGGAACGCGGCGGTATCATCCGCCACGGTGCCAAGATGATTTAC
>CAJGCV010000192.1 GCA_904501915.1 uncultured Akkermansia sp.
AAAAAAATAATGGCTCGGGACGGGATCGAACCGCCGACACGCGGATTTTCAATCCGCTGCTCTACCAACTGAGCTACCGAGCCATCATTGCAAGCCATCGTTTCCGGTGGGGTGCGGGAGGATTATACACGTTTTCGGGGCGTGTTGCAAGCAAAAAAAATGATAAAATTGCATTTTTTTTATTTGCTGTTATAAAATCGATTGAAAATCAGGGTGTAGAGAAATAAAAAATCGTGGTGATTGTACAGGTGGTGCGGGGCGCTGCGGGCGAATGCCCCGTTTTGCCGAAAAAACGGGGCAGGGGCTCATGGACCTTGCCCCGGGAAGAAGTTGGTAATATGGCCGTTTATTTTCTGCTACGACGCGCTGCGAGTGTCGCCAGCGCGAGAAGGCTGAGCGGCATGTCGCCGGTTCGGGGATGGCGCGAACATCGAAATAAATGGCCCATAGCTGTCCATATTGGGCATCAGCGGGATAACGTTGTTGGTGATAGTGGTGCCATCCTTGAAGAATACCTCGATATTGGTCGCACCTGTGGCAAACATACCCTTGTTGCGGCAGAAGTCGATGTAATATTGCAAGTCGTAGCGTCCGTCTACGACGCCTGCCTGTGTATCGCGCCGCCGGAAGTGCGGAGCTTTTGTTGAATAAGTGAGGAATACCACCCCACCCGGCAGGGGTACAGCCGGGGCACGGCGGTGGGGCGGCGGGGGTACGGCAGGCACCCCGCTGGGTTATATCAGGGGGCTGGGTAGCAGCTCTGCAATGCGTGCCGCCGCCGTCTTGTAATTGTCTTCCGTCTTCTCTATGCCCACGGCATCCAGCCCCATCTGGTGTGCCGCCACCAGGGTGGCACCACCACCGGCGAACGGGTCAAGCACTTTGCCACCCGGGGGCACTACCTGCATCAGATGGCGCATCAGGCCCAGGGGCTTGGCCGTTGCGTGGTAGCGTTCCTTCGGGCTGAGCATGCCTTCCCACATCTGGGCGTAGGTGCGCGCGCCGGTGCCAATGAGCTTTTGCCCGCCGGGCGGCTCGCCCTTTGTGCCCACTACTATGAACTCATCGGCGCGGAAGAATCTGCCCAGCTGTGGCAATCCGTTTGGCTTGTGCCAGATGTTCACGCCCTGCCACATGTAGCCTGCGCACTGCATGGCGTTGCATGTGAGGGGCAGCTGCCGCCAATCCGTGAACACCATGCACCAGCCGCCGGGCTTCAGCAAGCGGTAGCACATGCGGAGCCAATCACAAGTCCACAGGTGGTGGCTTAATTGGTCGCGGGTGCCATCGTCAAAATCTGTGGCCACGGTGGAAAAATACTTTTCCCCGTTCGTCTTGCCCTGCTTGCGGGCCATGCCCTTGCCCCCGCTGCTATATGGCGGGTCTGCTATAACGGCGTCAAAGCTGCCCGCATCTAACTGCGGCAGCACCTCAAAAGCATCTGCGTGGTATAGTTTCATTTTGTCAATCCTTCCATTATTCTTGCCATGTCTTCGGGGGCGCATCTGTGCGCCGTTATCTGTGCGTTGCCTGGTGCTGGCACGCTGTCATTTTTGTGGTAAAATCTTCGGTCTGGCATGAGTACACCGCCCAGGTGCTGCACCTCTTGCGATATAAAAACATCAGCCGCCCTCCGGACTATTCCAGCAGGCTGAAAAGCCAACATTTCCACCATGTCACGGGTGAGCATGAAGCCACCACCACCGTGCATGGCAATGCACCAGCGCTGTGCGTCAGGATTGCCCACCATAGACGCGCCGCGCGGCATGGTATAGCTGGCCAGGCGCTCCAATGCTGTGAAAGTGTCATCATGGCAGCAGAAAAGCCGCTCAAAGTTCCAATGTGCCACAGCCCAGCGCATCATGGTCAGTGTAGCTGCCGGCAAAGATTCCCGGGCATGCTGTATACCGGGCAAGCGTACCATGTCCGGAGCTTCCGCGTCTGCTGCCTCTGGTGCATCCTCTACGCCGCAATAAAAGCGCACGGCCACGCCATCCGGCGCCGTCTTGCCCCATGTTGCCCGTATTGCATCACGGCGGGCCTGGTGCTGCATGCCGGTGCATACCATTACCAGGCATTTAACGCGGGGGAGATTGCCGGCCATGCCAGG
>CAJGCV010000193.1 GCA_904501915.1 uncultured Akkermansia sp.
GCAGAACGGCGTGACCGTGATTGCCCCCACCTGCACCGGCTGACCGGGTTCCAGATAGGTGAAAGAGGCATTGGGAGCCATGCCGCGTAAATCTCGGGCGAGATAGCGGCTGCAGTAAAGCGGCAGCGAGCGTTTCTTACCTAGCACACCCAGGCCGCACACGTGGTCATGGTGTTCATGGGTGAAGAATACACCCGAAAGCTGAGCATCAGTCAAGCCACACTCTGCAAGGCCCCTGCGGATGCGGAGAGCCGAGATGCCGGTATCGACGAGCACATGGGTGCCACCGCCGGAGATGACGGTGGCATTACCCCGGCTGCTGCTGGCCAGCACAGAGAAGCGGATCATGGCTGCGGGGCAACGGGCGCCAGTTTCACATCCTCGGGTTTCAGGGCATTGGCCGGCTTGCCATAGAGAGTGCCGGTCTGAGCCTCCAGGAAACGGGTGATGTTCTTCACCGTGGTGTCATCGCTCACGCCGGCGCCATTCTGCGTTTTCAGCATGATGCGCACAGCATCCTGCAGGCTGTTGACGGTGCCGGTGTGGAAATACGGGGCGGTGAGTGCTACATTGCGCAGGTTGGGCACGCGGAACATATCCTTGTGCTCTTCCTTCCTGGTGAAATCGCGCAAGCCGAATGCGCCTTCCTTATAATCTGCCGGGGCAGCCAGGGAGCGCAGGTCGGCGTGGGTGTTGATGTATTCGAAGCTGATGCCGCCCAGGGAGGGGCCGCTATGGCACGTGGCGCACCCCAGTTCCACAAAGGACTTCATGCCGGCTTTCTGGGTGTCTGTCAGCGCATGTTCATCTCCAGTCTTCAGGTACGCGTCGAAAGCAGAATCCGGGGTAACCAGCGTCTGCTCGTAAGCGGCAATAGCCTCGGTAATCGTATCGCCGGTAATACCGCGGTCACCGAATACATAGGCAAACAAAGCGACCATCTGCGGATCGGCAGCCAGTTTGCCGGCAATGATATCCCAATCGGCCACGCAGGAGAAGCCCATTTCCACCGGGTTCAGGGGCGGGCCGCCGGCCTGTTCCTTGAGGTTGGCGGCGCGGCCATCCCAGAACTGGCGGATGTTGCCTGCGGCATTCAGGGTACTCGGGGCATTCACCCCGCCCAGCTGAGGCAGCCCATCTGCCCCGGGCACGCCTTCTGATTTGGCAAGATTATCAGTGCCGCCCTTGGTGAGGTCGTGGCAAGAAGCGCAGGATACCTTGTCGTTAGTGGAAAGGCGACCGTCGTGGTACAAGAGATGCCCCAGATATATACGCGCCTTATCCAGATTATCGGCAGGAGCCAGGGCTGGCTGAACAGGAGCGAATGCGCGCATGACAGCCCCGAATTCCTTGTATTTATTGCGCAGGATAGCCACATCCGTGGGCGTAAGGCGGCTGCCAAGGTGCACCGTGCTGTATGAAGCCGGAGGCATGCGGCGGGTGCGCAGCACATAATCCATCTTCAGGTAATCCACATTCAACGAACGGTAGTCGGTATCCGGAGTGAGCAGGAACGCGCGCTTGGCGCCTTCCACATGGTCAGCCATGAGGCCAAGCGAGAAGAAGTTCAGCACCTTGCTGTATGATGCATTCTGGCCATGGCAGGCAGCGCACTTGATATTCAGCACCTCGTTGGCCAGTTTATCAGCCGTGACAGGGTCCATCGCGGGCACTTGCACGGAATCATGCATCAAATCGACCACGGCCTGAGACACCTTGCCGCCCACAGCTGCCACCACACCCGTGCCGGCCAGTATCATCGCATATCTCCAGATTGATGTTTTCTTGCTCATCGTTAAATTAGGAAAAGGGTTCAACGGGGATATTCTAACACAGCAACAGCCACACGCAAGATTATTTTGAAAACAAACTCCTTGCTTGAGAATGGCAAAATTAAATGCGACACGGCGAGAGCACAAAAAAAAGGTGCTCTCCAGAAGGAGAGATGGTATAGTTAATTCGCCAAAACCAAACTCACAATCTCACCATGGAAAACACCAAAGACAAGACTACCGTTTCCCGCAGAAAATGCAAGCATATTACTAGTTCTGACCGCCAGATTATTGAAAAACTTTATCGTAA
>CAJGCV010000194.1 GCA_904501915.1 uncultured Akkermansia sp.
CACCCAAAGTCTATTTCATGGATACAGGGTTGTGTTGCTGGCTGGCCGGGTGGCGCGATACCGCTACCCTCATGGAAAGCAACTACGCAGGAGCTATTCTGGAAACCTGGGTCTATGGACAGCTGATGCGCAGCTATGCCAGCGAAGGCAAGCGGCCTATCATCTCATATTATCGTGACCATGATGGCGCGGAAATCGATTTCATCATTGAGGAAAACGGCGGCATATACCCCATGGAAGTAAAACGCAGTGGAACACCCTCGGATAATGATTTGCGATGGTGTCGGAATATTCCGGTGGCTTCATGGGCCACCTTGAAAGCACCCATCCTGTTCTGCACCATAGAAGAACTGCGAGGCATGCCACATGGAGCCACTGCATTCCCTATTTCGGGTATGTGAAACTTACTTTGTGGCTGATTGGCTATGCAACCAGCATATCAGCGCGAAACTCAGAGGGTACAGGAATAATCCGACCAGCAGCGCCAAGCCAAACGGAATCATGATGAACTCCGTCCATGGCACTTTCTCAGGCGATGGGAATAATCTGCTGCCAGATGCGTCGCTCGCTGGCGCGGACGGAACGCACACGCTCCAGCAATTCGCGGAAATAATCCTTACCAAAAGCAGTCTGCCCCTGTTTCAGACGCTCATCATCCATCACAAAGCCCTTGCGGATGTACTCATTGAGCGTACGCGTAGCCCATTGACGGAACCGCGTGGCTTTGCGCGAGTTTACCCGATACCCCACGGAAATGATGGCATCGAGGTTGTAGAAATTAACTGACTTGGTTTGTGTCTTCCCTTTGATAGCACCATGTTCAGTGGTTATTTCCATTTTGGAAACAACCACATTTTCCTCCAATTCTCCTTCTTCAAAAATATTCTTTAAATGCTTACTAACAGCGGGCACTCCAATCTCAAATAAATCAGCAATAGCCTTTTGAGTGGCGAATAATGTTTCATCTTTTACGTAGACCTGTATACTCGCCTTAGCATCAGGCGCATCATACAAAAGAAATTGAAGCTCGGTATTCATAGGTGCAGAAAACTATTCACTATTCCTTATTCACTATTCACTTCATAGTGTCGGTACAGCAGCCAGCAGGGTCTGGGTGTATTCTGCCTGCGGGTGGTGGAACACCGCATCAGCCGTGCCGTATTCCACCAGGCGGCCGCGGCGCATCACGGCAATATCATCCGCCAGGTAATGCACCACGCCGAGGTCGTGCGAGATGAATATCATGGTGAGCCCCAGTTCGCGCACCAGATCGGTAAGCAGGTTGAGAATCTGGCTCTGGATGGAGACATCCAGCGCGGAGACCGGCTCATCTGCCAGCAGCAGGGCGGGTTGCGGCGCAATGGCGCGGGCAATGGCGATACGCTGGCGCTGGCCGCCGGAAAACTCGTGCGGATACTTGTACATGTGCTCGGGGCTGAGGCCCACACGCTCCATGAGCGCTGCCACGGCATCCTCACGCCCGCGGCGGGGGAGCGGCTCGCGCTGCCCCAGTGCCTCTGCCAGGGTGGAAAAGATGCTGAAACGCGGATTCAGCGACGCGTAGGGGTCCTGGAACACCATCTGGAAATCCAGCCGGCGGCGGCGCACCTCGCGCGGCGGCAGGGCGGTCAGGTCCACACCATCCAGCACAATGCGGCCGGAGGTCACCGGCTGCAGCTGCATGATGGCTCGGGAGAGGGTCGATTTACCGCAGCCGCTCTCGCCCACGAGGCCCAGAATGCTGCCGCGGGGGATGGAAAGCGAGACATCATCCACCGCGCGCACCACCTCACCGGTGGTACCCCAGGTATTACGCACCGGGAAATGCACGCTCACATGCTCAAGCTCCAGATATGCCATGTGCGAACATTGTAGCAAAAGCCCCCCGCAAATGCAATTTTCAATTGCATCATGCCCACTGCAGGGGGTCTGTTTCAGATTTGCTGGTAGAAGGTACGAGAGGTTTTGTGCATTCTTTGAAGCCTCAGGAAGTAAACTTGTCGTAGCTTCAGGAACAAATACCTCTCATCAAACAAGCCGCATGCCTTGGCCTGTATCCGCTTGA
>CAJGCV010000195.1 GCA_904501915.1 uncultured Akkermansia sp.
CGTATGAGCCGGAGAGGGTTGAGGTGAGTGGCTGTCTGGGGGTGGGGGCGGTTGTTGCGGCGCTGCAGGTTAAGGGGTCGCTTCCGCCTGTTCGTTGATAGTGTGCGTGTTGTGCCCTCGTTTGCGGGAATAGCTTTTTTCGCATGGGGTGTGATATGCTTTTTGCATGGGTTACTTACCGAACGAAACTGTGATTGAGGAGCTGCGCAAGGTGGTGGAACGCCGCCAGTTGTTTGCCAGGGTGTTTACTCCGGAGGTGCTGGATGCTTTGTCCGAGTTCCTGGGGGTGCAGGATATGGTTTTTGCTTTCCAGGGTGATATGGACCCTTACCATGCTTGCCAGCAGGATGCTAAGGCTGGCGTGGTGCGTGGTATCCGCTGGGAGGTGGAGCATCTGGATGAGGCGGTGGACGCACTGCGAGCTATGGAGCAGGCTTGCCAGGACGGAGAGGAGGTAGGCCATGCCTGAAGAACTGGTGACAGATAGCCTGGAGGAGCTGGAGACGGCAACAGAGGGGGCTGAGAGTTCCGAGAAGGGCGGTGAGGCCGCCGAGGAGATTAATTTCTCATGGGACGATAACGAGGGCGAGGAAGAGGGCTCTGAAGTTCAGGGAGAGCCTGCTGAGGATTCTGGTGAGGATGATGGGCAGGAGGAGTACCGGTTTGACCTGGGGGAGGAGACTCAGATTCCAGCGGAGATTCACGGTGAGCTGGGTGGCCTGGCTAAGGAGCTGGGGATACCCGGAGATAAGGCTGCTCAACTGCTGAATAAGGGGCTGGAGATTTACCAGGCTCAGCACAGGCAGTGGAACCGCCAGCTGGGCGTGGAGCTGAAGAAGGAATGGGGTCGCGAATTTGAGAGCCGCCTGAAGGCTACGAAAGTGTTTGCTGCCCGGCTTGGCCGCGAGGCGGGGCTGAAGGCTGAAGATATGGGCGTGATGATGAGTCCGTATGGTATAAGGCTGCTGGATGCTATGCGCGCTAAGTTTGCAGAGAATGGAGGCTTTGCCGGCCGCGCTGCAGGTGCTCCCAAGCTGACGCGTGAGCAGCAGCTGGATGCGTTCTACGCGGATAAGGAGAAGATGGCTGCTGTTCTGGATACTACTCACCCTCTGCATGTGAGTGCTAACCGTGAGCTGAATAAGCTGCACGGGATAGATGATTGAGTTTCGGTTGTTCGTTGCATAACAGGCGCACCCCTGGGGCTGAGGCTCCGGGGGTGTTTTTTTCGGAATCGGGAAAAGGTTTTGCGGATGAGGGAATAGGTTTTTCCGGGGTGTGCGTGGTATGAAGGTGACATGGACGCAAGTAACATTAATCAAACTATTGACCAGAAGTATTCAGAGAAGTGGTCTGGTATTCTGGCTCGACAACTGCAGCAGGAGCATAGTGTGCTTTCTCCCTGGGTAACGCACATGCCTGCTTGTGTGGGTAACGCGGTGAATATTGATTACCGCTCAGGTTCCAAGATTAGGCGTATCCGCTCTGCATTCCAGGATGTGGAGGATCCGATTCGTGATACTTTTGGTACGCGCCAGATGAAGCCGGTGGCTTTGTATACGGCGCACGAGTTCACGTGTGATGCCAAGCTGTATTCTACGCAGGTGAAGGAGCATGTGCCTGGTATCATCACGGAAATCAAGGCAGAGAGTCAGCGCACGAAGGATGCCAATATTCTTGGTATTGGTCTGGACTCTCAGAATATCTGGCGCAAGCTGACTGTTTCCACTGCTGCCAATAGTCCGTACGACGAGGAGATTGCCGGCGGTATGCTGGGTACCAATTACCTGGGCAAGCATGGCACAGTGCTGAAGGACCTGCCGGATTCGCAGATTATTCCTCCGGATTTTGTGGAGAGTGGTTCCAAGGTAACTTGCAATATGACGCTGGGCAAGATTCGTGAGGGGCTTAAGCGTCTGAAGGCAAGCCACGCTTATATTCCTGGTGTGACTACCCCAGTGATGGCGATGAGCAGCTCTCAGATTATGGCCCTGATGCAGTATTTTGAGGTGTCTGACCCGATGTGGAAGGTGCTGGATATGCAGAGCGGCAAG
>CAJGCV010000196.1 GCA_904501915.1 uncultured Akkermansia sp.
CGGTAGTCAGCACACCGCCGGTGCCGTACACCAGCTTGGTGCCGGGGGTGATGGCAGCACCCGTGGCGCCCACATTCACCTGGATAATACCAGGGAACTTGCGGTGCACCAGCGTGGCGCTGGTAGCGTTCCCAGCCACAGCGGTGGCCAGGCTGTCAGGGTCGCTGATAATGCCGAAAGCATCATCAGCGGAAGTGGCAAGCTCAATTTCGCCTGCGGCGTTCAGCTTGCCCAGCTTGCCCTCATGAATGTGCGGCTGAGACTTCAGCGCGGCAGCATACGGGGCACGGATTGCGGGGGTATGATTCGTAATCATGTGTCTTGTGTGTTTGTTTGGGTTAGCGGTTCACGCCCTGGGTATAATCGGAGTTGGCCTTAGCCCAGGCGCGGCCATATTCGGCGGGGGTCAGCGTGCGGCCCAGTGCGCGCTCTGCCGTGGTAACGGCATTCGTGCAGTAATCCACACGCGCCTTGTCCTGGCAATTCACAGCGCGGGTGCCGTGCCCCACGCTCACCGTTACTTCGCGGTTAGGCGTGGCACCGGTCAGGGCCGTGGCGTTGCGGGTGCCGTGATTCAACGCGCGCAGATTCGGGTAGCGCACAGAGTTGGCAGCAGTGCCGCCGTTCACGCTGGCATTCTTGTTTGCCTCTGCAAGAGCCGTGCGCAGCTCCTCATTGCTGCGCTGAAGCGTCTTCACAGCGTCCACAAGGTCTGCCGGCTTCGCGCTGTCCGGCAGGCCCAGCAATTCGGCCACCGCCACCAGCGCGGCGGAAAGGTCATCACTGGGCTGCAGGTCATCGTCATTCGTGGCGGCAGGTTCCTGGGCGGGCTCCGTGCCGGTGTTGGTGGCTTCCTCCTTGGTGGGGGTGTCACCGTTGGTGGCAGCGCACTCCTTGCCCTTGGCGGGTTCGGTGCCGGCGCTGTTGGTCTGGGTGTCCTCCGGCTCTGTATTCGTGGCCGGGGTCTTCTTCTCTTCCGTGTCGGTGTTCATGTTCTTATTGTCTTGGGTTGCGCAGGCACGGGCCTGCAAGGTCTTCATGTTCGTGCAGGGCGTCTGCGCCGGGTGGCGCGGCCCATTCGTCAGAGTGCAGCCGGCCAGCCTCTGTGGCTCTGCTCCCGCTGCCGTCTGCTTAAAATCGCGGTAATCATATTCCGTGGAGAAAAACGCAAATTCGGCGCTATCCACCAGCCCGTGGCCGTATGGCGTCAACTCAATCCACGCCCACAGCTTCCCGCCATCTGCATGCAGCGCCTTTATCCATCCGGCGGCGCGTGTGTCCGGGCGCTCGCCCACCCCGGCATGGTCTACCGTCAGCAGCACACCGCGCCCATCCGCATCCACAGCGCGGAAGGTATCGGCCAGCGCGGCCAGCGTCTCCGGTGTGGCTACCTCACGGTCAAGCCCGGCGCTCACGCAAGCGGCCCACAGGTCTGCCCCTTCTTCCGCGTGCAGGCCATGGCTCCGCAGCATCGCCCCCGGGTTCGGGCAGGCGTGGCAGAAAGTTGTCTCGATGTTAAACCATGCAGCCCCCGGCACGCTCCCGGGCTTAAACGGCGCGCGCGGTGCTGTCTTGTCTGTAAATGCGGGTATGCTCATATCTCTGGTGGTGCTTGCTGTCATTTTGTCTGCTTGCCGCTCTCTGCCGCCCCTCTGCCGCCCTTATCGGGCGCGGTTGGGTACTCCGTACCCTTGAAAGCCTTGCGCGGCGTTACAGGGACTTGTGCGGGCTTTTTGCCAAAAGCAGGCTGCACAGCCTTCCGCAACACAGCGTAGGCCGTAGCGGCACGGCTGCTGATTCCCTCCGGGCTGAGCTGTCCGGATTCCAGCGGCGCAAGCGCCGCAAGCTCGCCGCCGGTCAGCGGACGCTCTGCCGCAGGCTGGGCAGCCATGTTGATGGCTCGCTCAAACGCAGCACGCGCGGGCGGGTAGAGCATGGTCGGAGCATAGCGCACGCGCAGGCTATTGAGAGCCGGGGGCAGCCCCCCATCTTCCTGCGGTGCGGGCTGAAGCGGCATGCCCA